>JBHPEQ010000028.1:0-28377 GCA_042576845.1 Planctomycetota bacterium | reverse complement strand
TACCGCCGAACAGTTCAAAACATTGTATCGTTTTGACGGGATAAACGCAGAGACCGAACTTTACGGTGTCATCGGTTCTCCTGTGGCTCATTCGGCAGGCCCGGCAATCCACAACGCCTGCTTCGCTCACAATGGGATGAATAAGTTGTACCTTCCACTTCTTATTGAAGGCGGCAAAAATGAATTTAATAAATTTATGCAAAATCTTATCAGCAGAGAATGGCTTGGATTTCGCGGCTTTAGCGTAACGATTCCGCATAAGCGGAACGCACTTGATTATGTGAAAGAAAAAGGGGGATTTGTCGAACGACTGGCTGAGAAAATCGGGGCGGCTAATACTCTTTTGATTGATGAGAATGGCAAACCAAGCGCATACAATACTGATTACGCCGGTGCATTGGATGCGATTACTTCGGCGCTTGGTCTGGAGCGGGGGGGCTTAAAAGAATGGGATGTTACTGTTGTCGGTGCGGGTGGTGTCGCAAGGGCTATAGTGGCCGGTTTGACCGACATCGGTGCCAGGGTGAAGATTTACAACCGAACTGTTAAAAAAGCTGAACGGCTCGCAGCCGAATTTGATTGCGAGTTTGCGGGTCTTGAAGATTTGCCGAATATCGATGCGAAGTTACTGATTAACTGCACGAGTGTTGGTATGCATCCCGATGTTAATGCAAGTACCATCCCGAAAGAGTGTTTGAAAAAGGATATGGCGGTTTTCGATACAATCTATAATCCGCCGGAAACCTTGTTGCTCAAAAGCGCCAAAGAGGTTGGAGCAAAAACAATCGACGGCCTAACAATGTTCATCAACCAGGCCGCCGAGCAGTTCAGACTGTTTACGGGTATAGTTGCCAATAAGGGCCTTATGCATCAAACGATTTGTGAAAAACTGAAGCTCAAATAATCGAATTTTGAACATTAAATTTTGCATTTTACATTCGTTTTTGAGTTCGTATGATTTAATCATTGCTGAAGAGCGGCAGTAATTGGTATATTAAGAGCGAAGCATTGATATTGCTTTGCTCGCAATGAAGAGAAGCCGAGTATATGGCTGGCATATTTGGATGTTTGGCAATGGTTGTGAAAAATAAAATTGAAGAATTTGGCCAGCGGATTGGCTGTGAGTTCGGCGCTGAAAAAGTTGTGCTCTTTGGCTCATACGCAGCAGGTGAAGCAACTGAAGATTCAGACGTTGACCTGCTTATTATATGCAGTTTTGAAGGCAGAAGCGTTGATAAATCGGTCGAGATTCGGATGAAACTTCGTCCCCATTTTCCTGTTGATTTGCTTGTCCGAAGCCCAGAGGAGATTCGCAGACGAATACAAATGGGTGACGGCTTTATCAAGGATATTCTGGAACACGGAAGGATTCTCTACGAAGCCGATAGCCGTTGAGTGGGTAGCCAAAGGCCGATGCCAAAGCGTCATTTGACGCTCAAAGACGTTGCCGGCGTTTTCGAGAAGCCGCACGCAAAGTATTGGGTTTGGAAGTATAAAGTATTTTTGAACTAATATACTTTACCGGATGCTCTTAATTGCCAATTTAAGTAGCAGTTTTCATTTTTTTCAAACATAAAAAAAGGAGATTTGAAATGAAAGGATATATTTTAATCAGTTTGTTGATAGGGGTTGTTTTTTCGACTGTAGCTTTTGCTCAAGAGACTTTAGATGAGCCTCAAGAAGACCTCGAATATCAGATGGATATGCGCCAGAGAGAACTGGAGCTACAACAGCAGGAGATGGAGCTGGATTTTCAAAGACAAAGGCAGCAGCTTGAATTGGAAAAGTGGAGAATCGGCCTTGAGCAGGGAGAAAGGAAACTGCAGCGTTTAGGGCACTCCAAAGAGCACGATGAGGGCGGCAAGATTGCTTTTCTTCTGGTTTGCTTTGTGGTTCATATCCTGCTGGCTGTGTGGGTCTACAAAGATATACGCACCCGCAACAGCAGCTCCGGTATATGGATAGCTGTTGTTCTTTTGACCGGCCTACTTGGTATGATACCATATGCTATCGTACGCCTTGGTGATATCCGCGTGGCGAAATAAAATAGAGACTGCAAGTACAAAAGAAAACAGAAAACTTTCTTTTTGATGTTGTGTAACATTGTTGTTTATGTGATATAGATATTGCGCGACTTGTCGTTACTGTGCAGTGATATTCGGTTCTTTTGCTCTGCTTTTATTTGCCTTCAGATGAAATAATGGTATAATCACGCTTTTGAAAGCGAACACATTCGAGGTTTGAAATGGCGAAGAATGAAAAAGTAGTATTGGCATACAGCGGCGGGCTGGATACGAGCGTGATTCTGCCGTGGCTTAAAGAAACCTACGACTATGAAGTGATTGCCTTCGCTGCTGAGCTCGGCCAGGGTGATGAGCTTGCCGGAATAAAACGCAAAGCGCTGGCCAGCGGGGCGGTCAAATGTGTTGTAAGAGACCTGCGTGAAGAATTCGTCCACGAGTATCTTTGGCCGATGCTTAAATCAGGGGCTGTTTATGAAGACAAATACCTGCTCGGCACCAGTATCGCTCGGCCATTGATTGCAAAACATCAGGTCGAAGTTGCACACGCCGAAGGCGCCACAGCCGTAGCTCACGGAGCAACCGGCAAGGGCAACGACCAGGTCCGCTTTGAGCTGACCTATATGGCTCTGGACCCCTCACTAAAAATTATTGCTCCCTGGAAAGACCCGAATTTTAAACTTACCTCTCGTGAGGCGGCTGTCGATTACGCAAAAAAGCACAGCATACCCATCGACCAGAGCAAGAAGAAAATATACTCGCGTGACCGCAACCTCTGGCATATCAGCCACGAAGGGGCCGACCTTGGAGACCCTGCGAACGAGCCGAAGGAGGACCTTTATGTAATGTCCCGGCCGCTTAGTAAAGCTATGAACAGGGAAGATTATGTGGAAATCAGCTTCGAAGACGGCATTCCGACAAAGCTGAACAGTAAAAGAATCTCAGGTGTGAAGATAATTGAGACGTTGAATCGGCTCGGCGGCAAACACGCAATCGGGCAGGTCGATTTGGTTGAGAATCGCATTGTCGGTATGAAGTCGCGAGGCGTCTACGAAACGCCGGGCGGAACAATACTCGTTGAAGCACATAAAGCCCTTGAGGCCCTGACACTCGACAGAGAGACCAAGCATTACAAACAGATGGTAGCTTTGAAATACGCGGAACTTGTTTATTACGGTCAGTGGTTTTCGCCTTTGCGCAAGGCCCTTGATGCGTTTGTAGATATGACACAGCGAAATGTTACGGGCACTGTTAAAATGAAGCTGTTCAAAGGCCACTGCAGTCCCGCTGGGATAAAAAGTCCGAATAGTTTATACAAAACCGATTTGGCAAGCTTTGAAATGGGTGACGAATATGACCCGACAGATGCAAAGGGTTTTATTCGTTTGTTCGGCTTGCCCTTGAAGGTTGCCGCATTTGCGAACAAGAATATCGGTAGTAACAAGAAGAAATCCAAAAAGCGTTCAAAGTAAGAGCAAGTTAAAAACTTTTATCATAATGCGATTTTGAGTTTGCCGCTTTAAGCTTTTAGTGACAAGGAGGTTCAGTAATGATGCCGGATTGGATTTGGCTGGTCTTCATTTTCGTATTTGGCTGCTGTATCGGCAGCTTTCTCAATGTCGTAATTTATCGAATGCCGCGTGAAAAATCTGTGATAAGACCGCCTTCCGCCTGTCCGGCCTGCGGAACACATATCCAATTCTACGACAACATACCACTAATCTCCTGGATTCTTCTGGGGCGAAAGTGCAGATATTGCAAAGAGCGAATCTCGCCCCGTTATTTTGTTATCGAATTGCTCACCGGAATACTTTTTGCCGGCTTATTTTTCTTATATTTCCGGCTTGGTGTGCGAACAGGCATCGGTCCTTTCCTTGAGGGCGGGTGGGTTGTTTATCTTATTCATATTATTTTACTTGCCGGCTTTCTTGCCGCCTCGGCAATCGATTTGGAACTATGGGTGATACCAATTTCAATATGCTGGTTTGTTACTATTGTGGGCCTGGTTGGCTCTGCGGTTGCCGGTTATATAATTGACCCCTTGATAATTCGAGGTAATATGCTTCTGCCGTCAACCACCACCATTTTATGCAGCGAGGTTATGGTGGCTTCACTTGCCGGCGGGGCGGTTGCAGGACTGGCAATATCCTTTTCGATGCTGGCTACAGGCCTGATAAAAGGAAGTTATGAGTCAGAGGGTGAGGATTCGCTGCAGAAGGACGAAGAAAGCGAGCAATCAAACTTTAATCATCGCAGGGAAATGTGCAGGGAAATCGTTTATCTGCTGCCGATTATCATTTGTTGCGTTATTTCTGTTTTACTTGCTAAATACGTCGAGCCGATTGGCCAATGGTGGCTTAACTTTTCACAACATCCTGTTGTTTCAGGGCTTATGGGTAGTTTGTTCGGCTACTTTGTAGGATGTGCAGTTGTCTGGGCCACTCGCATACTGGGAACATTGGGCTTTGGCAAAGAGGCAATGGGACTGGGTGATATGCATTTGATGGGAGCAGCAGGGGCGGTGATAGGACCTTTTTTTGTGTTCCTGGCATTCTTTATCGCACCATTCTTCGGGCTGGCATGGGCCGGGACGCAGATGTTTTTCAAAAAAACTCGACAAATTCCTTATGGTCCTTTCTTGTCTTTAGGAATATTTACTGTTATGATGTTACATGACTGGATTTTTAGTTACGTTACTTTTCTTTTTTATCGTTAAAAAGTTGAAATGGATTAACGAAGATAAAGGAGATGCTGAATGCGAAACACAAACAAAACAACAATCACTTTGTTCCTTGGGCTGACAGCGCTAATTTTTCTTTCCGGCTGTGGTGGCTTCCCGACAGATTGGAAGAAAAAACACGAGGCACTCAACGTCGAGCACCAGAACCTGCGGGGGCTGCTCGAACGTGAAAGGGCGGAAAAGGGTCAGCTCTCCCAGCGGGTTACACAAGGAAGACAAACAATCGAAGAACTTCAAAGACAAATGGCCGAACTCAACAAAACCCCGGCCGAAGCCACCGGATTTGGCGCAGGATATGATGTTGCCTTCGACCCCGCAGCAGGAACTATTACCGTAACGCTGCCAAATTCAATCTTGTTTGCCTCCGGTAAGGCAGCATTGAAAACAACCACTATTACAGCGCTTGACCATATTTATTCGGTGCTACGCTCAAAGTATTCCGGCAGACAAATAGATGTTGTAGGTCATACCGATTCCGACCCTATCAAAAAGTCCGACTGGAAAGATAATTGGGAGCTGTCCGCTCAGCGGGCGCTTACCGTTTTGAGGTACCTTGTAAAGCGCGGAATCCCTTCAGAACAGATTCGTGCCGTCGGTCGTGGAGAAAGCCAGCCGATTGCCTCAAATTCAACCGCAAGCGGCAAGGCAAGAAACCGAAGGGTTGAAATCGTTGTGCACGTCAGATAAAGGGCTGTTTGTTGTTACTATCGGCTTTGCTGGTTTTCTTCTTTGAGAAATCGCTGAGCACTTACCAGTCCTCCTGAATTTGCGGTTATGGTAAGTGCTCCGTCTCTGGCTGTATATAGCCACTTACTGTCGTTGTTTCGTCTTTTGACCTGCTGACTTTCGTATTGTCTACGAGAGCAGCTGCATATCGAAATACTCGCATCAAGTTTTTCCGTAAAATCAGCAAGTATTGTGTTTATCGAGCCGTGGTGGGGGACAACAACAACGTCACAGCTTAGGTTCGGAAAAAGCCGAAGAAGCTCCTTTTGTGCAAACTTTTCAATGTCCGAACACAAAAGGATTTGAACTGAGCCGAATTCTATCAGTGAAACGAGCGATTTATCATTGTCACTTAGTTGTTCATTTTTATGTATCTTTCGATTTGGCCATAAGAAACTTACCTTGACAGCGCTTTTAATTTTTAGCTGTTCTGGTAATCTTTGTATCTCAAAGCCTCTGTTGTTAAGGCAATTTTTAAGAAATTTCTCCGTCCCCCACTCATCGCTTTCGCTTGTAAAGGCGTCGCAGGCATAAACTGTTTTAACTTTGCGGTTCTCAACAATCTCAGGTATGCCGTTGATATGGTCGACATCGTTGTGGCTGATAATTATGGCGTCGATTTTACTTGTCCCGCTGTAGTCTAAAAAGGGCACAACAATCCGACTTCCAATATCACTGCGGTATAACGAGCCGGCGTCAAACAAAATATTTGCTCCGCCGGGTAACTGCGCTAATATCGCCTGGCCGTGACCAACGTCCAGGGCGGTGATAACCAGCTCCTTACGGTGTGTTCTTTGCCATTTGGTTACGCCTAAGAACAATATTATCGTTGAGAACATTAAGATACAGATTGCCTTTTTCAACAAAGGCCGACGAAAATAAATGTATGCCGTAAAAAGCACAAAGCAGTAATACAAAATTATGGGTGTAAGCGATACGTGCCCTATAAGTATTTGAGAAATTCCTAACCCTGCAAAAAATTCAACGACCCAAATCAAACCGTAGGACAAACCGTTCACAACAAAACCTAATATCATCGATAAAGTGGGCAGCAGAAACGACAGAATTATTTTAAAATATCCCAGAATCAAAATCAAAGCCACAAATGGGAAAGCAATGACCGTCCAGATGCTCGTAAGAGGATTAATCGTATAAAAATGATATAACAAAATCCCTGCCCCGCTCAGCCACGCTGTCAGACCCATGGAAAATAATCTCAATAAATATGGCCCGGGCCTCGAAACTATGCGAAAAAACGGTTTTGCTTTCGGAGCTTTCTCAAACCAGGGCAGACCAGTTATCTTTTCATATAGAAAGAAATGGATTCGCCTGCAAAAAAGCAAAAGTCCGAGCACCGAAGCAAACGACAGTTGCCAGCCGGCCTCGAACAAACCCGTTGGTCTTATCAGCAGGAGAATTATCGCTGCCAATGACAAAGTGTTGATGGAATTAGGATGTCGCCGAAAGAAAAAAGATATGCAGAAAACAATTCCTATAATGGCCGCACGAATAGTCGGGTCTCTTGGTGGCACTATCAACAAAAAAATACATATCGCAATGATACAAACAGCAGCCCGCCAGCGTTTCATCAGCCCCATTGTTTTGCACAGCCACCAGATAATCCCTATCAGAATACCGAGATGCATCCCTGAAAGACTAATAAAATGCAGCAGCCCCGTCTTCCGAAACGCTCTGTAAATGTCGCTGTTGATGTCCCCTCTATAACCTAAAAGCAGCGCCTCAAGCAGACCTCGATTTTGCTCTTCTATGGATGCGTCGCCCACAAGGGCCTGTGTAGATTTTTGCCTGAACCAGTTTTTCAGTTGTCTCAGAATGCTTCCCGAACCGGATTCCTGAATTTTAATTGCCTCCCGTGAGTCGACATACGCACCGATGAAGACGGCTTTTCGGGCCAGATATTTCGCTATATTGAATTGCCCCGGATTACTCGGTCCTACGAATCTGTCCAGCCAGCAATAGGCCTGTATATAATCACCCGCCTTCAAATCCAGTAGCGGTTGTCCAACCTGCACTCGCACAGTCCCCGCAGCTTTTGTCCAGCCGTTGTCCGTTTCGACTTCGTTTACTTTAAGGTAGAAGCTGCTCGAAGGGTCCGTATGAGTAAACTGTGCAAATTCCCAGTCTTTATTTCTATAAATCCTCGGCTCAGTATCAATGAGCCCCTTTATGGTTGTGAGCGTCTGTTCCTTTTTAACAAAATTACGAATGTCATTGACTTCAGGCCGATTGAATCTGTTTAATCGAACCCCACCGAGACAGATAAAACAAATCAACGCCGCATATGCGAATACTGCCAGCCGAACTGCTCGCTTTTGAAAGATAAAAAGCCCAACAGAAATCAATGTGCTGACAACCAGCAATGCAAACCAAAACACATCCCGTAAGCTAAATATGCTTTCGATAACGATGCCGACTATTAAACCTGCTGCTGCGAACAGCAGGGGGGCTGTGCTTATAATTTTCTGATGAAAATCCCTCCGCCCCGCTAATTGCTTGTCTATCAGCTCTAATTTCCGCTGGATGTCGTCCATAGCAGCCCAAACTACAGACTTAAAAGGCAACAGACAAGTCTAAATTGGATATTATTAAGGGTTATTTTGGTTGATTCGACGTTCCAGTGTAAGCAAGTGTTTGCCAATGAGATTATTTCTCCCGCAACTTGCTATTGATTGGTTACGATATGCGGGTGATTTTTTCTCTGTTGCTCATATATGGCTGAAGGACTTTGGGTATTGTTACAGAGCCGTCTTTCGTTTGATAAAGTTCAAGAATCGGTATTAGAATTCTCGGTGACGCGATTACGGTGTTGTTGAGTGTATGACAGAAGATATTTTTCCTTGTTTCTGGCTCTTTGTAGCGAAGGTTCATTCTTCTGGCCTGGAAATCGTAGAATTTACTTGCGCTGTGCGTCTCGCAGTAACTATCTCTCGATGGCATCCAGGCCTCTATATCGAATTTCTTTGCCTGTCCTCTGCCCAAATCGCCGGTGCAGACATTCACGATGCGGTAGGGCAGTTCCAGAGCTTTCATTACCGCTTCGGCGTTAGCCAGGATTTCTTCGTGGTATCTGTTGCTTTCGTCGACGCTGTTTTTGCAAACAATCACCTGTTCGACCTTATCGAACTGATGGATTCGGTACAGGCCGTATGTGTCTTTGCCCGCCGCACCGGCCTCTCTTCTAAAACAGCTTGACAGCGCAACGTATTTCAAGGGCAGCTCGTCCTGCTTTAATATCTCCCCCATCCGGTAAGCCGTCATCGGCACCTCCGCAGTACCGGCAAGGTTCAGATTGTCCCTAACAGTCTGGTATGTTTGCTCTTCGGCGCCGGGGAAAAAACCCGTCCCCATCATCGCCTTTCTTTTCATAAGAACCGGCACCGACAGAGGCACATAACCTTTGCCGACCATTTGGTTCATCGCAAAACGTAGAACCGCCCAGTGCAACAGCGCCCCATCACCTTTTAGAAAATAGTTCCTTGTGCCCGCTAATTTCACGCCGCGTTCAATATCGATAATGCCCAGAGCCAGGCCCAGTTGCACGTGGTCTTTCGGCTCGAAATCAAACTTGCGAATTTGACCTTCTTTTCTTATCTCGACGCTTTCCGTATCATCTTTCCCTAAAGGCACATCTTCGTCGGGTGGCTGAGGGACTTTAAGCATTAGCTCATCGAACTTCGGTTGTATAATCGCTCTGACCTTCTCACTGATGTTTATTTCCTCCTTTTTGAGTTCGGTAAGGTGCTCGATTGCGGTCTCCTTTTTTGTGCTCTCTAACTTCGGAATTGACTTACCAATTTGATTTTTCTCCGTCGCAATGTCTTGAAGTTTTTGCTTTTCGGATAGTAGCTCTCCATCAACTTTTAATAGAACGTCGATGCTCACCTTAAACTTTTTATCAGTCGCTGCCTTTTTGAATTTTTCCGGATTTTGACGTATTTCTTTGATATCAATCATTGTTATTCTTCGTACCGTTTGATAATAACCACATTATTTTGTCCACCGAAACCGAAAGATTCGTTCATCGCGATATCGACCTTACACTCTCTCGGCTTGTTCGGAACATAATCCAAATCAAGCTGAAGGTCCGGGTCAGTAAGATTCATTGTCGGCGGCACTATATTATCACGTATCGCAAGCACACAGGTAATTAATTCTGCGGCGCCCGCCGCCCCGATTAAATGGCCAAGCATACTCTTGACACTGCTGGCCGGCGTATGTTTTGCTTTCTCCTTAAAGACCGCCTTAATCGCCACTGTCTCAATCGAATCGTTCTCCGTCGTGCTCGTTCCGTGGGTATTGATATAATCGACATCTTTATAACTAATGCCGGCGTCTTCCATGGCCGCTGTCATTGCCTGCACAGCACCCCGCGCCTCTTCGTGCATATCGGTAACTCTGAACGCATCGCTGCTGCTGCCGAAGCCGATTATTTCAGCTAAAACCTCGGCACCTCTTTTTTTTGCAGAACTCAATGATTCAAGGACAACAATTGCAGCGCCTTCACCGAGAATGAAGCCGTCTCTGCTCGCTGAAAACGGTCGTGATGCCGTTTCGGGGCTTTCATTCCGTGTTGAAAGGGCTGTTAGCCGGTTGAAACCCGTAAGGCCCAAAGGATGTATCATCGAATGTGCACCACCGGCAATCATCACGTCCGCATCACCCCTGCGAATTATCATCGTTGCCTCACCGACCGCCTGGGTGCTCGCCGCACAGGCGGTAAGACAGCTTCGAGTCGGACCCCTTGCACCAGTCAGCATGGCAATATGGCCAGCAGGCATATTCGGCTCCTGCTCAAGCTCTCGCATAGCATCCATCTTACCGAATGCGATTTCAGTCCATTTCTCCCAGTCCATTTGTCCTTGGTCATTATCCCACCCTTTGGCGATGGCTTCGAAGAAAACATCATTATCGACCGACCCTTCGCCTGCTCCCAGATAGATCCCCATTTGTTTTCGGTCTATACTATCGGTTGGCTCATCAGTTTCAAGATCAATTCCTGCCTGTTTGCAGGCCTGGGCTGTTGCACCGATAACAAATCCCGAACCCCTGTTACTGTCTTCGTGCAGTTGTGGTTTACTGGTGTATCTGGAAAGCTCGTAATCTTTCACTTCCGCATCGAAGGTTGTCGGAAAAGTTGAGGCATCAAAGATAGTTGTTTGGGCCATCCCGCTTTTACCGGACAGAATCGCCTGCCACAGGGTCTCCACATCGTTGCCTAATGGACAAACAACTCCCAACCCGGTTATTACAACTCTCTCTTTGCTATCTTTTTCGATCATTTATTCGTCTTAATTCCAAGCAAAGCTTTTTGAATAATGAATATCCAACAAGGAATATCGAAGTAAAACTGACTAACTGTCTCCATCTTATTTGCCTTTGTTTTTTTCTGTTGTTTTTATGCTTGCTACGAAAATCGAAATTAATTCATTACATTCGCTTAAAAGATATTCTACCTCTTTGGTTTTAGTTATCAATTTTTTACGTTGAATAACCTTAAGCCATATTTTTGTTTCACGCAGCTCTTTAAGGGATATTTTTATCTTATGAATGAAGTCTTTGCGGGATTCTGCGCTTTGAGCTTCACCATAATTTGCCGCTGCCGCCGTTCCACAGCGGACTAATTGACCTGCAATATGATTTCCCGTAAGCGTTCTTGGTAAAACCTCAACTATGTTAATAATACAGACCGCAAAGTTAATTAAGCGTTCTTCGAGGTCATACTTCCTATATTTCCTTTCGGATTCTGCCATTAGAGACTCTACCCTGCTACTTCATTATTCATCATTCTTTGTTCGATATTCGATATTCTTCAGTACTATCGCTGCTGTTTGGCCACCGTATGTGTAGCTGCAGCAAAGGATGTAACGAATTTGTTTTTCCAGCGGCTCAATTACAACATTCAAATTGCATCCTTTGGTTTTCCTATCACAGTTTTTTGCTGCGGGTATTTTGCCGTCACGCATCGCACAAACACCGGCGATAACGTCGAGCGCTCCGGAGGCGGCGCCTGTATTGCTCAGCATGCTTTTCGTCGGCAGAACGGGAATATCCTTTACTGCCTTGCCGAGCGCTGCTTCAATTGCCCTTGCTTCAGCCAAATCATCCTCCGGTATTCCTGTCCCGTGCGGAATAATCAAATCCAGTTCTTCCGGTCTAATTTCCGCATCGGCAATCGCTTTTTCTATCGCTGTCTGAATACCTTTGCCGTCAGGTTCGAGATGCTCATAAGCCGGATTGATATTATTGCTGCCTCCCGTGCCGGCTATTTCGCAGTATATTTTTGCACCTCGCTGCTCAGCATGCCGGAGATTTTCCAGGATAATTGTCCCCGCACCTTCACCGAATACCGAACCTTTTGCATCGGCATCGAAGGGACGGCACGCCCGGGCAGGGTTGTCGTTATTTTCGCTTGTTGTCCTTTTAAGCAGGCACTGACGTATCATAACTATCGGATTTACCTTTGCCTCAGCACCGCCGGTCACTGCAATGTCACTATCATCGCGAACTATAATCTGGGCTGATTCAGCTATTGCTAAATGCCCGCTTGCTTCAGCACAGGTAATCGTATTACTCGGCCCCTGAATGTCGTGGATGATGCCTATATGGCACGCAAGCATATTAGGCAGATATTTCAATAACCATAAAGGAGTTACCTGTTCGAGACCCTCTTTGCCCCATTTTTTAATGTCGAAGTTGCCGTTTACCAGACTTGCCGCAACTGCCGGCGCAAGCTCAACCAAATCGCAGCTTATAAGACCGGCCCCGATATTGACTGACATACGCTTCGGGTCTATGTTTATATTTTCGGGCTCTGTCGCCTTGGTAATTATCCCGCTGTCACCCAGAGCTTCGGCTGCCGCTATCACCGGCAGCTCAATATCTCTGGACATGACTTTGATTGCTTTGCGATAACTTTTGGGCACGTAGCTGCGAATTTTGTACTCGGGGACTTCACCTGCTAACTTGCAGCTAAATCCGGCCGCATCGAAAGCCTTGATTTGCCCTATCCCGCATCTTCCACTGCTTAGACCGTCCCACATCTCGGCAGCATTTATACCAAGCGGACTTATTGCGCCAATACCGGTTATTACAACAGAAGTAGAATTCACTAATTTGCCTCCGATTCCGACGCGCAGCAATTGTTATCAACAGAAAGACCCCGCAGAAGTGACTTGAAGGTATCGGTGAAAACAAAATTTTCCTCCGGAAACTTTTTACCTGCAAGATTGCGGTCTATATGGCTGAACATCAAATCTATCTCACTGATTAACTTCTCGCCGCAGCTAATCTTACCGCTTGTGCTCGCCGCTTCAGAGGTGAGCGATTCAATCTTTGCATCCAGCCGAATTGTATCACCCGGCTTCGCATAGTCAAAAAACACGGCTTTTTTGACCTTGGCAAGAATGACCTTCTCCTTAAACTTCTTTGCTTCACCCACCAAAATCCCCGCCGTTTGCGCCATTGCTTCAATCATCAGACACTCCGGCATAACCGGAAAACCGGGAAAATGGTCATGAAGGTGCTCCTCTGCAAGCGTGATGTTCTTTATTGCCGAAGCACGCTCGCCACTGCGGAATTCAACAAATTTATCTATCCAAATCCATCGCATCTTTTCTGTCGAGCTAATCTCACTTAGTATTCTGATGTTTCAGCAGGACGAAATCAAGCTATCAGGCGGCGTTCAGCTTGTTATCAACATAATTGATAATTGCGTTAACGGTAAACAAATCTCCCAGCTTATTGATGTCGGGGTCATTTTCAAATTCGCCAAGCTTGGTATGCGGCATCTTTTCCCGCAGTTCGTTTAAACCTTTTTCCGTGAACTTGCCGTTCTCAACTAATTCTGCGTTGTTCATCAGACTCTCCGCAGGGAAAAGCTCTTCGCGAGGTATTTTTATTCCGAACGCCTTCTCCAGCCGAAATACTATATCTAAAAAATCAATGCTTTCGGCGCCCAAATCCCCCATCAGCGTTGCCTCTGTTGTTACCTCGTCGTCGTCTACACCAAGGGCGTCGGTAAGAACCTCCTGTACCTTCTTGAAAATTTCGTCCCGATTAACTGCCATACTCTTTTACCTCCTGAATTGTCCTGCTATTTACTCATCGTTAAGTTGTTTGTAATTTCTGTGCAGATAGAAATCTGCAGTCCGTTATCTTTTAACCTTTCAGCAATTTCCATCGTTTTTTCATGTTTTCTATTATTTTCGCATCCACCTCAGCCATCGCCGGTTCTTCATCGGCAAGATTAAAGTGCCTTAAGCTGAACTTCGCAGTTAAGATTTGCTCATCTTCCGATACGCCTGCACCGGTAAAACTGCTGATATTTTCTTCAATTGTTTTTACCTGCACCGTGTATTCTATCTGTGAGCCGGGCGCACTGAAACTCCTGTATTTTACATTTCTCGCCTGCTCAAGCAATATCATACTGTGCGCAAAATTCTCGGTCTGGCGAACCAGCCAGGATGCGGACTCGATTAGCCCCTGCAGCAAAAGAACGCCCGGCAGCACGGGAAACGTCGGAAAATGGTCGCCTAAGTATTCCTCTGCAAGAGAAATATTCTTAATCGCCTTAATCTGGCTGCCCGGCTCCAGCGAAACAACCTTGTCTATCAATATAAATCGCATATAAACTCATTATTAAGAATGTATCCGGCCCTGACACCTTTTATCGAATACTTTTAGCAAAATACCATATACAAGATGCGGAACTTTTTCCAGTTTTTTTTCGCTTTTTTGATAGATTAGCCCCAATGACCATTTGGAATGATAATCCTGAAATTAGATTGCTGTTCAGCCCGTATTTTGATAACAAATGTACCTGAATATTATGACAGATAACAAAAAAAATTATCGAATCTTTATAAGCGCCGCTGAGCCGAGCGCCGATAGTCATTGTGCCGGTCTGATTGCAGCCCTGCAAAACCGGGGTGTTGATATTGAGTTTGTCGGTCTCGGCGGTGAGAAAATGGCCTCAGCCGGCTGTCAGTTGCTTCAGAGAACCGCCGGCAAAGCGGCAATGATATACAAGGCATTTAGTCGAATTCCTCATTTCTACAGGTTGATAAGGAAAATAAGGCATTTCCTTAAAACCCAAAGGCCGGATTTGGTTATCGTTTGTGATTCGCCGGCATTTAATTTCCACGTTGCCAAAGCCGCCAAAAAGGCACAAATTAAGACACTTTTCTACGTAGCTCCACAACTGTGGGCATGGGGTGCCTGGAGATTGCGAAAGCTTAAAAGGTGCTGCGATAAGCTTGCCTGCATCCTGCCATTCGAAGAGGACTGGTTCAAACAAAGGGGAGTTGACGCCGTTTTTGTGGGCAACCCGTTGCTTGATGGAATAAATACCGATTTGTCGAACTATCGAAAGTCATACGTGGATTTTAAACCCGAAACTGCAAAAATTGCGATTATGCCCGGCTCCAGAAATGCTGAAATAGATTCCCTCTGGCTACCGATGCAGCAGACGGCCTTGATGATAAAACAAAAATACCACGATGCTCAGTTCACCGCCGTGGCAGTGGATTCGCAGAGGAAAGATATCTTAAAAGCGTCACAGATTAACGGCTTCGAATGCAGGTATGCCATCGGCAACGTGACAGAAACTGCTCTGGAGGCGGACTTTTCGATGGTTGCTAGCGGTAGCGCAACGTTGCAGATTGCAGCCGTCGGCTGTCCTATGGTCATAATGTATCAATCGAGCAAGGTTCTCTGGCATCTCATAGGAAGCTGGCTTTTGAAAACGAAACATCTTTCGCTGGTAAATATTCTGGCACAGAGAGAGTTGGTTCCGGAATTTATGCCGTATTTTCCTTCGATAGACCCTATCGCACAAACATGCCTGCAGCTTTTAAGCGATAAGGCAAAGCTGTCCCGGCTAAGTACGGAATTGACCCAGATGGCCCAGCCATTGGCGGCTAAAAAACCACAGCAGCGTATGGCCAACATAGTTATCGATATGCTCCCATAAAGCAATAGACACAGAAAGCTGCAAAGCCAATCCTGATTTCACTATCTTTGGGGAACGATTTTTGTGCTGCATTGAGGAATGGCGGCAAGAAATTGTTGACCGTAGGATTTATTGACTACTCTGCTGTCAAGAATAACCACTATCCCCGTGTCGGTTTTACTGCGGATTAGCCGGCCAAAGCTCTGTTTGAACTTTATTATCGCAGACGGAACTTGATAATCAAAAAATGGATTCCCGCCTTGTTGTCTTATCTGCTCAAGCCGACCCGCAAGCAGCGGCTTATCCGGCACCGCAAAGGGTAACCTGACGATTATTACGTTACTTAGTGTCTCGCCGGGCACATCCACACCCTGCGAGAAACTGTCCGTCCCGAACAGTACCGCTTTGCTGCTTTGCTTAAAACGCTTCAAAAGTGCGCTTCTTTCGAGTCCCGCACCCTGCTGCAGCAGTTCGATGTTATTTTCCTGTAGCCAGCCGCTGATTTTATCCGCCGCCTCATCAAGCATCGAATAGCTTGTAAAAAGCACAAACGCTCTGCCATTAGTTTCAAGAAGATATTTTTTTATCTTCTCAGTCGCAAGACCAACGAAAGATTTATCATTCGGATTCGGCAAATCCTTTTCGATATAAATAGTAACCTGCTTTTCATAGTCAAAGGGCGACCCCAGTTTGACCGCATCAAAATCAGTCAGCCCAATAGAATCAGCGAAGAACTCGAACCCGCTCTTGTCCACAGTTGCCTGCGTACTCAGGGTTGCACTGGTAAATATCACCGACTCATATTTATCCAAAAGAGTTCGCCTCACATCCGGCCCGACATTTACCGGCGCGCTTCGCAAAACCGTGTTCCTGCCTTTGCCTTCTGACGTCTCAATCCAGTACACACAATCGTCCCTGTTTTGTTCGAGGAAATTCCTCAGTTCCAGAACCAGCGCACCGCACCTGTCTATGAAACGAACAATCTCGAATTTTTCATCCATATCCTTCGTTTTATTGGTAAGCTTAACCAGTTCCGCCCGCAAATCCTTCAAATGCCCTGAAATGGTGTCGTCAACGAAATTTTTGCAGCACCGCCCGCCTATCTCTTCCCGCATCGATTCAAACCACTCTCGAACCAGCTTAAAAAACGCCCTTGCCCCCCTCATCGTGCGTTTTACCAAATAAATCGCCTTTTCTGCATCTTTGCCCGAAAGCAGGCCCCTGTGTGTCCGCGGATTGTAAAGCCCGTCAAGCAGAAATTTGACTCTGCGGTTACTTATATTGATTCCGAATTGCTCCTCCGCAACGTGCTCGATATTCTGCGCTTCGTCCATAATTACGTAGCGGTAATCCGGCAGCAGTTTCGCTCCTTTTTCTTTCAAGATGAGGTCGCTGAACGTAAGTGCGTGATTGGCCACAATAAGCTCGGCGCTTTCCAGCCGTCTTCTCGCACGCTGATAAAAACAATCCGAAAAATGAGGACACTTCCGGCCCCTGCAGTTTCCATGCTCACTTTTGACCGAATCCCACGTATGTCTGTTCGGCAAAAAGGCGATGTCACTCAACGAGCCGTCCTGCGTTACCTGTGCCCATTTCTTTATTCGCTCCAATTCGTCACTGAACCTGTCGAACAGTCCCCTTTGTCTTCTGATGGTGAATTCAAGTCGGCGCTTGCACAGATAATTCCCTCTGCCTTTTGCCAGGACCGCCGTAAAAGTAACCGGCATACACTCCTGCAGAAAAGGGATATCCTTGTTGATTAGCTGCTCCTGCAAAGTAATGGTAAAAGTGCTGACCAGAACTCTTCCCGACCGCTGCTGGATTTGTTCTATGGCCGGTATAAGATAAGCAAAACTCTTGCCCACTCCCGTGCCCGCTTCAACGGCTAATTGCCTGCTGTCAAAAAATGCTCGCTGAACGGACATCGACATCTTAACCTGCTCAGTCCGCTCCTCATAATCAGGCAGGTAGTTCGATATAACTCCATCGCCGGAAAAGAACTGTTGCATATCGATAAGGGACGAGTCCTTCTTCTCTCGCCTTTGCCTGCCTGATGATGTGTTGATTCTTATCATTCCCAACGCCTGTTCTGTTGTAAATTTTTTCACAATTATAGCATAATATTGACCCAACGAAAGCCCCAATTCGTTAATCATTGAACGCTGCCATCCTCAGTCTGCTATGGCTTCAAACATAGACCGGCAAACGTTAATCATTAGCAAATTGACATTGCGAGTAAAGCTCGTCATCAGACGGACGAAGTGAAGAAATTTATTGCCGAACAAATCGAATGTAAATCTGATGAAATATTTCTAATGAAATATTATCGATGTTGTTCACAGCAGCACCACAATGCTGGATGAGTGCTGCGGCGTTTAAGTATCCCCCGGCTGCAATCCTTAATGTGCAATTCCGACAAGCGAGCCAGGATGGCGAACACTTCTTTGATTTATTCTGTCTCAGAAAGATCTGTTTCCGGAGACGATGATGGTTTTTCTTTTCCTTTTTTCTTTTTCTTTTTCTTTTTCTTTTCTTTTTTGGCCTTCGGTTTGGCTGACTTAGCTCCGCCTGTACCAACTATGAAACCGGCCACGCCCATCACAAGCGACACCACTAAAAATGCTCCAAGAATGATGAAAATGATATTGTGTATTTTCCCAAGGATTGAAGGCACCTTTCCAGTGGAAGCCAAAAACAACACAACTATCACTGTGTAAACAACGACCACCAGGGGCAGAACCACCATAATTCCAAGTAAGTTACTTCCTGTATTCGGTTCCGGTTCGGTGTATCTTCGAACCATTGTTGCTCCGACGGGAACTGCCTGAGTCGTTTCTTCTGAAAACATTTGTTCTGCTTCTGCCGCCACTTCTCTTGCTGAACCTTCTGTACCTTCTGTACCTTCCTTTTCACTTTCGCCCTCGGACATATAAATATCGTCGAGAATCCCGCCTAACGAAGTATCATCCGCCTGAAGCGAAAGGTCCAGCAGACCCGAACCACTCCCGAAACTATCCAGATTTACATCTTCTTCAATTTCTTCCAGCGATTCCTCCTCGGAGACAACCTTGGTCTCACCCTGTGTATCGTCTGCCGCCGCGTAATCACTGTCCGTCTCACCAAGAACATTGATTCCTTCACTCGTCAGAGTCGTATCGGCACTGGTCAGATCACCCTGGATTGTCGTCTCTTCGCTCCTCTCTGATGCTAAGGTAATCTCTTCCTCGCCTGCTTCTGATTCTTCCGATGCTGTCTCTTCTTCTGCGTTCGATTCTTCCGCCGGTCTCTTTTCTTCTGACTCGGAAGGACCGGAGGTGGATGCAGAAGTCTCATCTGCTTCTGACCCCAAAGAAATTTCTTCTTGATGTGCTGTCTCTTCCGCAGTGCCGGGGGTTTCCGCTGAGGACATAAAGCTCGTATCGGACATCAAAGATTCGACTTCATCGACCTTGAACAATAAGTTTGGACCGTCTCGAAACTCACGCAGCCTGCCCATCTTGACCAGCTCCTTTACTTCTTCCTCGGTTTTGTTGAGTTTTTTGGCCACTTCTTCTAATGAATAAAACATACCAGCCATAATTATTTGTCCTCCTGCAAGATAACTGCTTGCCTGATTCTTTTCTTCAATTCACCATAGAGCTTAAAAAACATGGTCTTCAAAAATTAAAAGTCACTTTCGCCGGGCCCGGCTTTTTCTACAACATTATCGCCCGGCGTTTCATCCGTCGGCTTATCATCGGGTGATTGGCCCAGTTTTTCCAGGAGCAATTTTACCTGTTCAGGTTTTGGTTCAGCCGTATTGTACTGCTCCAGCCACCTGTCATATCGCCAGCTTCTCGCCGCCAGCAGACTCAATCGGCTGTGTGCGGGCCCGCGATTGTTTATCTCATATATCCATAGCGTCTGCTCATCTGTATCAACCATCGCAAGGCCGTAACTATCCCGTCCAAGCTGAACCGGAATGACTAAAATGTTCGCACCGGCCTGAAATTGAGCTTGAACTCTTGCCGGCTCGTCAGACCGGCTGCCTGCAAATAATAACAACGCTAACGTTATTACTATCACCGCAGGCAACAGCAACCGTCTTTCGGAAACAGGTTTCATTATTTTCAATAAGGGCGGTTAAGCCCAAAAAACACTTTTCAAACTAACATTATATCTAAATCGAGCAGAATATGCAAGCTATTTTTTTGCCCCCGGCAGGGTAAATCGATATATTCTAATAGACCTGGCAGCAACGTTCTCCTGGGAATAATTCTTTTGCAGCGAGCCGTTCTCTCAGGTAATATAAAAGCCCGGAATAACGGACGCTTTTTCGGGGTGTAGCTCAGCTTGGTTTAGAGCGCCTGCTTTGGGAGCAGGAAGTCGTAGGTTCGAATCCTATCACCCCGATTTTCAGCGGTAAAATCGCTCAAAATAGAGCAGGTGAGCGGTAGATAGGCGAAAAGATGATTACTCTGCTCACCTGCGGTCCACTTACTACTTTCTACTCTCCTCGGCCATAGCCCCGCCACCTCCGGGCGGAATTCCACTTCAACATTCCTTGTTCGATATTCGATATTCCCATGGCCATTCCTTGTTGGATATTCGATATTTCCCCCTATCCGCTTATCCTGCTTTTATTTCAACAGCCAGCCGAGCAGACAAAAAATAAAAAAGGGCTGTAAGCAATATGCTCACAGCCCTCTCAGTTATAAGTCATTCGCTGCAGTAAAAGTTGGTTCTATTTCTTACTTTTGTCGTGCGGCGCAAGGATCTGTACTTCTGCAGTAGATGAGTTCCCACTTGCATCCGTTGCTGTGATGATAATCGTATACGTTCGACCATCACCTTTGCCTGCACGCTCTGCACGAAGTTGCAGCTCGATAAGCCCTGTCTGGCTATCTATGGAAACGATCACAAAGTCGGGTTCTGTACTGCCGTCACCGATTCCATCTTCCGGCTCGCTGCTTATGACCTCGACAGACAGGGTAATGGCCCCGCCTCCGTTATCAAAAGCATTAGCCTGAATTGTGATGTCATGCATTTGATGGTCGGCAGGCCAGAGCATCGTATCACTCGGGATGGGAATCAGGCTAGGGTCAGTCGTGTCAATAACATTGACCGAAACAAAAGCACTCATAGGCTCGTTGATGCTGTCGTCTACTCTCAACTCAATCTGATGTTCACCAAGCGGGAATCGAAGGTCACCTGGTCCAATGCTCAACTCTGGGATGTAAATGGGGTCTCCACCAGGTGTAGTTTGGATATTACCTAACGCTACTAGGGGTACGCCATCTTTGAGCCATTCATATGACAGCAGATCACCATCGAAGTCCGACACTTGGGCAACAATTACGATGGGGTCTATACCAATCTGGACATCCTGAGAACTTGGCGCTGGCTGTGCTTCCGGCGGGGAGTTCTGGATTGTCAGAATCATATCGTCAGAGGTGGTAATCTGACCGTCATATACTTCCAGCGTAAGTGTGTGATTTCCGATGGAGATAAAGTAGGGCAAGGTTCCGAGATCCAGATATGCCTCGCCACCAGCCCCAACCGCCGACCAATCAAGAAGTACCTGCTCGCCTTCAAGCCACCGATAATCAAGTAAGTCTCCGTCTGGATCGGTGGCCATTCCATAGAGCATTGTATAAGCCTGGTCTGCACTTGCGATTACAAGATTATCGCCGGCATCAGCAACAGGAGCTTGATTGCTCTGACCAATAAAACGGGTTATGATAAAGTCATAGCCTCTCCCCGTGCCAGGTAGCCAGGAATGTCCAACCACAACGATATTGCCGTCCCAATCGACATCGACGCCCCGTGCCATTTCCCAATATCCACCAAAATTACTCCTTGCGATGCCGTTGTTGCCAAAGCTCAGATCTGGACTGCCGTCGCTGTTGAAGCGACCAACCTTAAAACCAGGCCACGGTGCCCCCGCCACGACAATCCGGCCCTGCGCATCAATAACAACGTCGAAGGCGCTAAGATACATGCCGTAAACTATACCGCCTTCATCAAAAGTTGCAAAAGTTGGATCCAGGCTGCCATCGGTATTGTAGCGTGCCAAAGCAAGGCGACGGGAGCTGTCGTATCCCGCCACCACAATCTTACCGTCAGCATCAATGACCACCCCGTAGGCCCAACTGTTCACACCGCTGGCTATGCCGCCGTTGCCGAAGGTCGTATCCAGGCTTCCGTCGACATTGTAACGGACCACACCAAAGTCAATCCAACCAGCCCTGCCGACCGCAATAATCTTGCCGTCGGCTTGAACTGCAACGTTGCGGATCTCATCAGCTCCAGGTCCTCCGAAGTCTGTCGTGACTATACCATCGCCACCGAAGCTCGTATCGAGGCTGCCGTCCAGGTTATAGCGGGCCAGGGCAAAGTCACGGTCGCCGCCGGACAGTTGGGCCCATCCCACTGCGACGATCTTGCCGTCAGGGCCAATGGTCATACCGTCGAGGTCCTGCTGATTATTCGAACCGATTTCGGCAGTAACTTTCCCGTCGCCGCCAAAGCTTGTATCAAGGCTGCCGTCGCTGTTGTACCGGGCCAAAAGAAAGTCGCCAGGACCCTCGGTGCCCGCAACCACAATCCTGTCGTATTCGTCAAGGGCAACACTCTTGGCATGAGCCCCCCTATCGCCAACCAGCGTCATGACTTTCCCATCGGTACCGAAGGTGGCATCCAAGCTGCCATCAGTGTTCAGACGGGCAAGTGCGAAAACCGAGCTCGTAGCGGATCCATCGGACCATCCCACGGCCAATATCTTGCCATCACTCTGAACTGCTACAACATCACGCCCAACGTCGGTGTTGGAGGCGATGAAGTCGGTGGTGACTTTACCATCCTCATCAAAGCTGGTATCGAGACTACCATCGATGTTGTAACGGGCCAGGGCGAAGTCAGAAGATTCGTCAACTGTGAGGTGAGCATTGTAAGGATATGCATATCCTGCCGCAACGATCTTACCCGCTCCATCGATAGCAACGCCGTAAGCGAAGTCGCTTGCATTGTCAAAATCGGTGGTCACCTTCCCTTCGTCACCGAAGTCTGTATCCAGACTGCCGTTGTCGTCGTAACGGGCCAGGGCAAAATCATATTGCCAGGTCCCATCTATCTGGAAATAACTGTAGCCGGCTGCGACGATGCCGCCCTGCCAATCGATGGCGACGCTTAAGGCCGCACCACTTGAGCCAATGAAGTTGGTGGCAACCATGCCATCGCCGTCAAAGGTCGCATCCAGGCTGCCGTCTTCGTTGTAGCGGGCCAGGAGAAAGTCCACGCCGCCAACCTTGGCGCCATGACCGGCCGCAATAATCCTATCAGCGCTGTCGACAGCAACAGCGTTAGCGTAATAAGCAGCCCACGACCCCAGACCAAAATCTGTCAACACTTTGCCATCTTCGTCAAAACTCGTATCCAGACTGCCATCAGGGTTGTAGCGGGCGATGGCGAAATCATCGGCACTAGGGGGGTAGGACAAACCGGTCGGCTGTCTGGACATCCCTGCTACAACGATTCTCTTTTGGCTGTCAATGCTGACCCCGCCGGCCCGGTCGTCTGTCAAACCGAAGTCGGTAATAGCTATGCCATCTTTAGTTCCATCACCATCCAGATCCATTCCAAAGGTGGTGTCCAGGCTACCATCGGGTTTGTACCGTACCAGGGAGAAATCGTTTTGCCACTTGCCATCTGTTTGAAATCCACTATGGCCGGCCACAACGATCCTGTCATATTCGTCGATAACAACACTGGGGTCGCGATCATAATAGCCAACGTCCGTGTTGACCCAGCCGTTGTTGCCGAAACCAGTGTCCAGGCTGCCATCGGGGCTGTAACGAGCCACGACAAAACCGGCACTGGCTCCCGCCACTATGATTCTGCCATAGGAATCGATTGCGACGCCGGTAGCAGACTCAGAGGTTGCGTCATGGACGCCTGAGCCGCGGCTGCTCGTGACCATCCCACCATCACCAAAGCTCGTGTCCAGACTCCCGTCGGGATTGTATCGCGTCAGGGCGAAATCGTTCCCGGTGTCAGCACTCCAGGATGCCCCGACAACCACGACCTTGCCATCAGGCTGTATGGCCACGTCACCTCTGGAATGGTCGGCCTGAGACGCAAGGAAATCAATCGCCACCATGCCACCTTCACCAAAGGTTGGATCAAGATCGCCGGGCTCAAGAG
The DNA here is from genome assembly GCA_042576845.1 of Planctomycetota bacterium. Lineage (GTDB taxonomy): Bacteria > Planctomycetota > Phycisphaerae > Sedimentisphaerales > Anaerobacaceae > JBHPEQ01. The sequence continues at coordinate 4,739 of JBHPEQ010000028.1, read as the reverse complement.
CGCGCGTGGTGGAAACAGCGATTCCCATGAAAAGCAGAACATTCACTACAGCCGTCAATAAAATAATAAGTTTCCATTTTGTTTGCTTCTTCCATAACATTTCTAATTCTCCTAAAAAAGGTTTTTACTGTATTAGGCACCGCCCGCGGCAGTAGAAATATCATTTTTCTACTTCAATCAATACCGTCTGTTATTGTTCGATCGGTACGGCGATGAATCCTTCGTAACACCTTATCATTTTCACCGACCTGTCGTACCAGCAACTGGTTCCAGCTATTGTTCCCGAGTCATTGATGCTACCTGGGCGGAGGATGTCGGCGTTTTCGGGATTGTCCAGCAGTTCGATTAGACTCAGTATCTCTCCGTTCTCCCAGAGGATTGCCTCTTTGAAAGTGCCAACAACCTGTGCATTTTCGTTGATCGCATCGAAGCTTCCACCCCCTCGTCCGGCCGATTCCTTGACGATTAGGTTGACCTGGCCCTGTTGGTCGATCTGCCATTGCGCAAGGTAGCGTTTCCGCCCCTCTTTCAGCTTACCTACGATGCGACCACCATCGGAGATGTCGTTTGCCATGCTGCCACTACCCAGATTTATCTGCAGGTCATTATGACTATCGCCGTTGACATCCTTGAACCACACGCCATCCTCGGGAAGAACGACGAAGCCGCGATCGGTCAGGTTCGACACACCGGTAATCTGGCCGAGCTCATTGATTCTTAGGGATGCATAGATGGAACCTCCCGGACTGGTACCCTCCAGGTCTATCATCAGGTCGTTATTACCGTCTGCGTCGATGTCTTCAAACCATGTATCCGGCGCTCCATCAGCATCGGTGTCTTCGGGAACAACCAGCACAAGCCCCATACCCCAAGGTGACCAGGGATGTTCCCGCCCGCCTTCTCTGACAACTACCTGGCCCTGGGAATTGATGTCCGTCGCAATGCCTTCCTGGGCACCGTGAGAGCCTCCCAGGTCAACCAGTGTTCCCACCGTTCCATCTCCGTTTACGCTCCAGATGTTTGTCCAGAGTACCGGCTGCACGTAGCCACTACTGCCCTTTGCGCAACCCACGACAGCACCAAGCTCCTCATTGACACTACATGCCTCCGCCTCCAAGTATCCTCCAAGTGTGAGAGGAAACGGGGTGTAGCTATCGGCTATCCCGTCGCCGTCGGAATCCCATACCGGGTTGCCGTCCCCGTCCAGAGCCGGCTCAATCAGCGAGCTGCCTGCTAAAACTCTACCTGAGTTCGTTATCTGCCCGACTGGTTGCCCAATCAAGACCAGGTGGTAACTCGCTTCGGGAGGTGGAGGTGGAGCCGGCTTCTTCGCCCGGGCCAACTGGCAAAGCCCCAATAAAACAACCAAACCTGCTAAACTTGTTAATAGAATCCTTACTTTTGTTCTTGTTCTGTTTCTCATTTTGACACCTCAACAAAAAAAGTTATTACATATCAGGTGTAGGCAAACACTACCCACAACCAAATTTCTCAATCCCTTGGCCTAAACTCAGTCCCTTTGATTACGTGCAACGTTTTTTCCATAAACATTACCTCCTTACTTGTTTTTATTCCTGCTAAAGCAGGAATCTAATTCATCATTCGATATTCAAAATTCGTTATTCCTTACTGTCCTTCTTCAGTCACCAACTCCTTTTCGATAGCTTCCGCCTTCTTATAGGCCTCCTCAGCCTCTTCCGAGCGGCCCATTTTCTCCAACACATCCCCAAGGCTGCGATACAACACGTGCAAATCGCCTCGGACTTCAGGTTGGGGGGCATGCGGCGCCAGCTCGATGGCCTTCGAATAATCGGCGGCAGCCTTGTCCCATTTCTCCATCTCCGAGTAGACTTGAGCCCGGAAAGACCAATGCCTCGGTTCCTCAGGCAACAGCAAAATCGCTTGAGACAAATCAGCGATGGCTTTATCCCATTGTCCTAAACCGACATAGCCGCTGGCGCGGAAGTGCCACTCGTTAGAGGGGTCCTCGTCCGATGGGGGCAGCTCGATGACTTTGGAGAAGTCGGCGATAGACTCCTCCCATAGTTCCATATCTTGATAGAGCCAACCACGGTCGAACCAATGTACCGAATTGTTCGGGTTCAGCTCAATGGCCTTCGAATAGTCAGCGATAGCCTCATCCCACTGTTTCATCCCCCAATATACATCAGCCCGAAGGTGCCAATGCCACGAATTGTCCGGTTCCAGCTCGATGGCGTTTCCGTAACTGAAAAGAGCCTCTCGATAAACCTGCTCTGCCTCTTTAAGCCGACCGATGTCCATCAGCAGGTCTGCTTGGTCTTTGTAGGTACCAGCCAGATCCATGTGGTAGTCAGGCTCACTGGGAAACTCGGCTGCCAACTCCTCTAACAGGCTGGCCGCAGCGATATAGGTTTCCTCAGCACGCTCGTATTGGTCCATGAGGTGGGTGATCTCGCCCACCTGAAGGTATGCATGCGCCGTCTCGTAACGAACCAAAGGATCGGAGCTTCTTTCTTCCAAGAATCCCTCGTAGTACTCCAGGGCGTCCTCCAACAAGGCCTGTTTGATCTGGGCCACCTGCGGTGAATCCAGCCGCTCCGGCATGCCGGGCAGGCTTGGCAATTCCTCTGCGACCTGGGTAAGCATCCGGTCCACCGCCTCCCTTGCCTGTTGAAAGTTAAACTCAGCACGGTTTCGCTCACGCCTGGCCTGCATAAAGCCAACCGTAGCTAAAGCAAGCCCAACAATCAGCGCCATCGCGACCAAAAATAGGACTACTATAGCAGTCCTATTACGCCGGATAAACTTCTTCATTCGATAAACCGAGCTCGGTGGCCCTGCTACTACCGGTTCATCTCGCAGATGCCGCTCAATGTCCATTGCCAATTCATTGGCTGTTTCGTACCGGCGGGTTCTGTCCTTCTCCAGCGTCTTCAGCACAATCCAATCCAGGTCTCCCTGGATGATTTTGCAAAGCTCGCCTGGCTGGACGTGCCGATGTTTGGCTACATCGCTCAATGCATCGCCGAGGGTATTCAAGGATTTGGAAGGCGTGGGCGGTTCTGTCTCTCGGATGATTTTGAGCATTTCATCGTAAGCGGCGCTTCTAAGTTCTTCAGCATCAAACGGCGTGGCGCCGGTCAGAAGCTCATAAAGCAAAACACCAAGAGAGTATACGTCAGTACGAGTGTCAACATCCAGACCACTCATTTCCGCCTGTTCAGGGCTCATGTACTCAGGTGTTCCAATGAGCTGTTTGAATTCCGTAAAGAATGTCTTTTCAGTCAGCCGATGCTGTGTTGCTTTGGCAATGCCAAAGTCGATTATCTTAGGTATCGGCTTGCCGTCGTGTAGCGTTATCATCACATTTGATGGCTTGATGTCTCGATGGATGATTCCTTTTTGATGAGCATGTTGAACGGCCTTGCAGACATTGATAAATAGGTCCAGGCGCTGCCGCGTATCAAGGTTGTTCTTATCGCAATATTCAGTAATAGGTATGCCCTTGACCAGCTCCATCACAAAGTAAGGCCGACCCGTCTCCGTTGCGCCGGCATTGAGCACTCTGGCAATATTAAGGTGATCCATCATCGCCAGGGCTTGCCGTTCGGCTTCAAAGCGGGCGATTACCTGTTTGGTATCCATTCCTAATTTGATAATCTTTAGCGCAACTTTGCGACGAATCGGTTTTTCCTGCTGGGCCATATAGACCACACCAAACCCGCCTTCACCTATCAGTTGTAACAGCTTATACCGGCCAATGCTCGTCCCCGGACCCTCCGCCAAAGGCTCGGTCCCCAAAATTATGTCTAAAGAAGAAGCTGCCGCTTCAAGAACGCTATGCTCGCTGTCGTGAACCTTGAGCAATGCCTCGACGCGGCCAAGAAGACCAATGTCGTCTCCACAAGCACTTTTAAGATAAGCACTTCGCTCAGAGGCAGACTTCAGTTCAAGAGCGGCGTAGAAAATCGCCTCTTCATCTTTACGTTTAGCTGACATAAGTTTTTTCCTTGTCTTTCATTATGTAATGCGCCATCTGAAGGCAAAATACCCCAGTAAAAATGAAAAAATTTAGAAAAATATGGGAATTTCAGCCCTCAGGCGCCTCTGCGCCTCCTAAGATCTCCAAATGTAGCCAGGAACGAGCATATGTCCAATATCGGTCAGCCGTGTTGACTGAGATGCCCAGGACTTCGGCTGCCTGCTCATTGGTTAATCCAGCAAAAAAACGAAGCTTAACTAGGTCAGCTTTAACCTTATCTTTCTTTGCAAGCTTCTCAAGAACCTCGTCAAGTGCGATGAGGTCTTCCGACGAGGATTCTACAGCCAAATGTATATCCCGCAGGCCGATTCTCTGGCGGTCTCCACCCCGCTTAAGACGCCGTTTTCGCCGAGCGTTTTCAATTAGTATCCGCCGCATCGCCTCAGCCGCAGCAGTAAAGAAATGACCACGGCCGCTCCAGCTCTGTTCCTCTTGGCCAACCAGCCGAAGATATGCCTCATGAACTAATGCTGTCGCCTGGAGAGTCTGTCCTGGCTTTTCCTGACTCAGACGCTGTGAAGCTAATTGACGAAGCTCCCGATAGACTAGCGGGAAAAGTTCATCCACCGCTTGAACATCCCCTCGCTCAATCGCTGATAATATACGCGTAACCTCACTCATACCCTAATTTTACACACAAAAACAGAGAATGGAAATAACAAAATGTTACAACCTCGCCGTCACAATTCCCTCCCCACCCCAAAAACTCAATTTT
>JBHPEQ010000027.1:0-28729 GCA_042576845.1 Planctomycetota bacterium | reverse complement strand
CAGGCCAGCGACATGAACTGTATCCACTGGATTAATGATGAAGATGTTGTAGACACACCTGTGATGACCTTGTAGCTGTAAGGGGAATTATTCTGGCTTTGTAAACAGACCCCCTTGCAAATCTCACCACTTTTAAAGTTCTGGACAATTCTTATCGGCATACAAGTTCAAAATCAGCGTTTTCTTTTCTGTAAAGCTACCGCACCGAGGCCATTGTTCTATGTAAACTTGCCTTCTGAATATGTCGATAAATGGTTAATCGGATTAAGCGTCCGATGCTCACTATATCTCAGTATTATGCAAAAAAATGGAGCTGTTACAACACTGTGCGGAGATATAAGAGTTATTGCTAATACAACAGCACTACCAGAAATATCAGTGATGTTTGCATATATTCTCCACTTTTATGCCTAAAGGCTACGTGAAGATGACGGAACATCAGGCAAAGAAGGATTGGGCCGATTGCTTGTGTCAGATAGTTGTTGACATAACGAGGCCGATGAGACTCGAACTCACAACCTTCGGATCGACAGTCCGAAACTCGCTCCATAAGCCTTGTATTTACAGTAGGTTATAGTGCATTTTTGGTGTCAAAATGAGGGTTACAAGTGGCTAACAAGTGAATAAGTAAAAAACATATGGATTTAAAAAGTGGTTTACTAGTGGCGATTGACACTTTTTTGACACTTAATTCATACCCTTTTCTCAGTTACGTATCTATACTAGGCAAAAAGAAATTCCCCAAAATTCTCTTCTATAGCGATAGCTTCTTCAAATGCAAGATCTGCCTGAGGCGTGGATCGGGAGTGTCTAAGCTCCAAAAGCAGAGGCCATGACCAACAATATCGATATCATTAATGCAGCAGTAGCATTTAATGGTGTAAAATGCGAATGAGGTGTTTAGGATTGTAAATGCTTGTCTTTCAAGAGGATAGATAGTTATTCTCAGTGGTCCCATTTCCGCTTAACAAGCACATGTATGCCGATTTCGAAAGATTTGCAAAAGTTGATATTTTGGCAAAGACTTTTATCGCGAAACTTTCAATATTCAGTTTTCAAAGAACAAAATTTCAATAATCGAAAGCAGGTTTTAAGATTTTGAGCTTCAGATTAATTTTTGCGTAAGACAGCTCATTTTCTTGAGCCTATATCGCGCTGTAGTATTAAGTGCTTATAAAAAAGGTTGTTATACCCTGTTCTATAGTTTTGTATATCTTTTCAATTAACATAGGACACGAGGAATCCTTTTAAATTCTGTTTAATTCGAAGATACGAATGCAAACGAGGTCTGAACTGCGAAATCGCATGAACAACCGGAACTGGCCTCCGGCACCAGCACCAGCCCGCCTGCGGGAATCATATTGATCCAGCAGCCCGGCCGGCTTACTTTGGTCAAATTCTCACTTTTGCCGTTTTCGCCGATTACATACATCATAGGATTGCCGCCCCTGCCGAAAAGATAACCCGGCGTACCGGAAAGACTGCCGCAGCCATGACCGTCACGGGTAATAACCATTGTGCCTTTTTCGCCGGTTCGCAAATCAAAATCGTGCGGGTCCTGGTAAACCACACCGTCAACGATCACAGGATGCTGCATGTGACCGCCGTGGTCCCACGTATTACCGTCAAGCCGATAGTTGCTTTCCTTCTTCCAGAGAAATTCACCATCAGAAGCATTAAACGCATAAATATTGTACTCAGCATAAGGACTGCTTACCAGAACAACCGTTTCATCGGAATAGCTCAAATCAAAAACAACACTGCCGGGCACAAAACCAATAGGTTTCGGCTCAGGTTCACTCTTTGCAATTCCAATCTTTCGTATTCCTTCACCAGAAACAAATTCAGTCCATTTGTCCCTGTCGATAGAGTTGTCATCAAAGTCATCGATAACTTCCTGTGAACCGTCGATTTTGCGCCTGGCAACAATATCATCATAGGCAACATAGTTACCCGCATCTCTTTTCCATTCACTATGCCCCAGCATAATCTTACTGCCATAACCATAATCACTGGCATTTTCAAGAACCAGTGAAATACTGTTTTCAGAATTACCAACCTCACTCATACTGAAACGAATTGTTTCGCCTTTATCCTCGATTTCAATTTCATAAAGTTTATTGGCAGGATCGAATCCTGGTATTGGATCGGGCATCTTGGCTAATGTTTTCCAATTATTGCTGTCAATAAAACTAAGGGCATCTCCTGCATCAGCCGCATGCCAATAGACTAAACGAAGCCCCATGGGTGCTCCATTATTACCGATTTTGCCGTCGCTGCGTATATACATCGAATTAAAGATTTGTCCCTTGAAATCAATCCGAGTTGTCAGCTTATACCCGTATGTATAATCACCCGGAACAACCGCCCACAATCGCTCGTTTGTCTTTAGCATACCATCTTCTTCTGTTATATTCTTAACGGGCTCATCTGTCGGGACATCGTGCCTGACTTGCTCCCATTCCTGTTCACCGGTTTTGGCATCCAATGCAACAAGATACATATCTTGCCACAGTTTCTCGGCCCCAATCCGCCCCGATTCTAAATTCTTAATTGCAGGATTACGGTTCTCAACAAAATAAACCCTCCCACCCCCGACAGTTATTGTGGAATTTACTATCAGCCCCTTATATTTCCACTTCAGCTTGCCGGTTTCCTTGTCCAAAGCAAAAATATAATCGCTGCAAATTTTATCATGGTTACTTCCCGGACTGTCATACCATGGCCCTTTGGCGTTATCATAAAACACTCCCTTACGGACGCAGCTGCCGTAAATCGTATCACCCTCATAAGCAAGGTATCCCCAGTTGTAAACTCCTTTTTCATCGGTCGGCATGTCATAGCTAAATACCGTCTCGCCCGTATCGCCGGCCATCTTCCGGCATTTATCCTGTATTGCTGCGTAAAAATAATCGTCATCTGCAACCATATAACTGTTGTCCTGCGACATATTCACTCGCGTCTGCATTTCGGGCACATCCTTTCCCCAAAGTATCGTGCCGTTATAAGCATCCACACCGAAAAGATACTGCTCCGCTCGTACGAACAATCTGCCGTTGACACTAAGAGGCGCAGGCGGCCGGCTGTGCCTGTCCGCCATCCTGCGCGGGCCCGGCCTGCCGAACCACTGAATCTGCATTGATTTTACTATCAATTCATCGGCGCCGTTGGATGTATTGCCCGGGTCTGCATACTGATGTGTCCACTGACCTGCCCCAGCCAATTTACCGCGTTTAACCTTAGTCCAAAGACCATTCCTGAAACCAAATATATTTTTCTCTTTAATACGTATCCATTCGCTAATGCCCGCTTCATTAGTCCAGCTTTCAAGTTCTTTGAAGCTGACTTTACTGCGTACACCTCGTGGATGACCAATATAAACCTGCCCCCCGCAGGGCCGAAGCACCCGATAAACCTCGCTTGCCTTACCCGGCAACTCTCCGCCGGCAACAACCTTATCAGACACTATCAAATTAAAAAGATATTTACTGTAACCCAGCTTCTCTAATGAACCCTCATGCACAACCACCCTGCCACACAAACCAACTTCATCAAGAGCCTTTCTCGCAACGGTCGCCTTTGCGGCATCTTCTTCAACACCTATAATCTGCAAATCCGTAAGCTTGGCCAACTCATAAGCCAATCGCCCCTCACCACAACCCAAATCCAAACAGTAACCCTTCGTAATACCGGTTTCTTTCACAATCCGTTTTGCTGTCTGTGCATAAATATCGCTAAGTTTGTCTTTTTTATAAGGAGATTGCTCTTTAACCGAATTGGTAATTACTTTCCCATTCCCGCCCTTTTCGCTGAAACAGTAAATCATACCTTTGTCGGTACTGACAAATAATTTTCCGTTGGCCGCTGCCAGTCCATAAGCTCTGCCCTTTACCTCCGCTGTCCAGGCCTCGTTGTTTGGGTCCGCCCCAAAAGCTCCAACCCTGCCGTCGCCGCCGGCGAAAATAATGTCACCTGCGCGGATTATCGAATAAGGATAAGCCTCAGGTGCCTTAATTATATTTTTCCCGGAACCGTCTACAGAGACATCGGAAATGCTGACCAGCTCGGTTCTGCCGGTGGGAGCCAAAAGTTTCCCATCCTCAATTTTTAAGTACCCCTGGCTGGAAACATTAATTTGTTCTTTATTCTTTTCCATACCGCTCTCAGCGCCCAGCAACACAAAATACACACCCTGTGTCGGGAAAAACCCAGCACAGAAAAGGGCGTTATCTTCGTGTATCAAAACACTCGTCCGCACAGGCCACAAAGATATCATCCTCTCATTACCCGGTATCCGAATCTCATCCTCAACCGCCTTGTATTTCCATTTCAAAGAACCGTCTTCTGCCCCAAGACAATAAACAAACCCGTCATCAGACCCGACATAAACCTTCCCGTCATAAACAGTCGGAGCAAGTCTCACCGGCCCTTCCGTAAAAAACGACCAAACTTCTTTGCCGGTTTTTGCGTCAAGACAATAAACTTTGTCATCCGCTGACGAACCAAAATAAACTTTATCCCCTACCGAAACCACATGCAGCGCCCTGTCATAAATAACCAGAGGTTTAAGCATATTGCCCGGGTCGTTGTACCAGTCCCGCTCCGCAGGCTCAGGCCACGCAGGCGCAGGCGCATACCGCGACTGATAAACCCAATCTAATTCCAAAGGGACGGACAAAGCCTCACCGCTGATACCGCTCCGCTCGTTATCATGGCGGTACGTCGGCCAATCCTGGGCTATTAACGGAAAAACCAGGAAAAAAAAGAAATACAACCCGAAAACACGAAAAACACCTTTTTTGCAATTCATAAAACCTTCATCCAAACCAATAGTATATGCCATTTTTTAACCTCTTATAAAATTTTACGTGTCCATAGACAGCTATTTTTATACTTATACTGTCCTGACGAATTTCCAGAAGGTATTCGCGGCTGTTTCTATCCACCTAAGGTAGCGTAAACACTTACGTCTTTGATGGTGTCACTATTTTTCGGATTTTCAACTTCGACCTTGATATACTTAACATTAGGACTCACTTCAAAAGTCTGCCGAACTTCCTGCCCAGCTAAAGCCGGTACCACAAACGTATCCTTATCGATCGTATCATAATTGAGCCCGTCATAGCTGCTCTTGACATGAACAGTCAAAGGCCCCGCCTTAGCGCCATACTTAGCCTCGAACGTAAGCGTCATATTCGTAATACTATCCAAAGCAAGCGGTTTACAATCACCAATCGCCGTCGTCTTACCCGGCCCAACCGAATCCTTGATAAGTATCGGCATCCGAACCTTAAAAGGTCTCTGCGTCGCCACTACCTGAACGCCCAAATGCTCCACCCCTGTCAAACCTTTGTATCGCAGCGTATGATACAGGTAAGTCAACGGCCCTTCCTGGTAAGCGTGTACCTCCGAAAACGCTTCGCCGTCCGGGTGCATTTCGCGGATAGCTATCGGGTTTTTCGGATGCTTTGTGAAATGTATCCCGTCAAAACTATAAGCGTAACCTATACTCTCCTGCGACAATATCCTCGTTGGATGCAATTTAGTCCCGCCGTAAAACATATGAAAAGCACCGTCCTGGTAATAAACCTCACCTTCGGAAAACCCGCCGTCATCCCAGGTGCCCCATGCCCCTTCTTTAAGGATCGGGTTACCCTCATACTCGACATAAGGCCCCTCCGGCTTATCCGCAATCGCCAGCGCCATCGGCGAATAATCAGGCCCAACTGAACCAATCACATGAGCAGTGTACAAATAGTACTTCTTATTCTCAGGATGTTTAACCACCCCGCCTACATAACCGAAATCTTTCATTATCGGATTCTTCTCATACTTCTTCCACGGCCCAACAGGACTCGAGGCCGTAGCCAATCCAATATCCCAGACATTCCGCCCCAATTCCTCATCTCGCCCGGAACCTTTAGCCGAATACCACATATAAAACTTATCAGCCTTTTCCTTAACGATATAAGCACACGCAACATGTTGGTCTTCCCAACTGCCAGAAGCTCCGAGTTCCAAAATAGGATTGCCCTCATATTTCTTCCACGGCCCCAAAGGATGATCGGCAACAGCAACACCTAACTGGTAGCCGCCTCCGCCGGTGCCATGATAGTAAAAATAATACTTATGATGGTCCTTAATAATATCCGCCGCCTCAGTTACACCGGAATCCCAACCGCTCTTACTCGGTGTCAAAATAGGATTAGGCCCAGGTATCTGGATAAACTCCAGCGTTGCCCGCTCAACAGACTTCGATATCTGAACAGCCAATTCCTCATGCCCATCCCCGCCCTGGGCAATCGCAAAACCACAAACACATAGCAACAAACTAATTTTCAGCTTCCATCGTTTCATTTCAAATCTCCAATACATTATTAAATTTTATTTCTTTTTACAAACCGAAGGAAAATAAATCCACAAATGCCCAAGGTCCTCATCCTCACCAAAGAATATCTGCCCGTCACGCCCAACAGAAAGCGACCAGCGGGTATTCAGCTCAACGTCATCCCGTGTCAAATCTTTCAAACCTTGAATGTTTTTGGGATTTCCTTTACTGACCGCTATTACCGGTGTAAGTTCGGCCAGCAGCCAGCCATCGATACCCATCTTGAATTTCTGCATCAGGATGTCAAGAAATGGATCATGCGAAACGTACACATCGCCACGCTTGTGCAAGTCGATGTGCGCCAGTAACTCGCCTGAACCTGCCGAATTTATCTCAACTGCCTGACCTGTCTTTTGCTGATACATCTTCGCCAACTCGGTTAGAACGGGTGTCATGGTCCCGCCGACGTGGCATATCAATGGATCGTCGCCGGATGGCTGACTCAATTGGTTGAGCAGAATTAACAAAACGGCAATAATGACAAACGCAATTACAACGGTTGCTTTTTTCATGCAATTTGTCCTTTCTTCATTTGAATTTCCCTGTTTACCTGTAAATTTGTATTGCTGTCGTGTGTAACCAACACAACCGTTCCGCCAAGTTGATGGTACTTCGAAAGACGGTCATGCACAATCGCCGCGTTTTCAGTGTCAAGATTTCCCGTTGGTTCGTCGGCTATAAGAATCGGAGGATCATTGAACAAAGCCCTTGCCATCGCCACCCTCTGTTTTTCACCGGAACTTAACTGCGGGGGTGTGTGGCGAATGCGCTCCGACATCCCCAACGTTTCAAGTATATCCCTTGCCCTTGCCTTATCGGCTTTGTTAGCGGCCGCCGGCCCTGCCAGTGTGACATTGTCAACAACGTTCAAATACGGCACAAGATGAAACATCTGAAATACAAAACCAAAATATTGTGCGCGAAATTTATTCCTTTTAGCGATACCTGTCGCATATAAATCGTTCCCGTCTATTCTGACCGAACCGCTGGTAGGGCCGAGTATCCCAGCCATCGTCATAAGCAGGGTGGTTTTGCCGCATCCGCTCGGACCTCGAATTATAACGAACTGTCCTTTTGCGATTTCAAGGTCGATATGGCTCAGGGCGTTTATCTGCCCGTCCCTGGAGTGAAAAATTTTGTTTACACCTTCAAGTTTGATCATACTAATCTTCCCTCAAAGTGATTGCCGGGTCGCTGGTTACCGCTATGATCATCGGCAAAAAACTGGCGATGACCACAAAGGCAGGAGCCCATAAAAGAACATCGTTAAGCAAAGAGCTGTCAGCACTGATCGCTTTTGCGGTTATGGGAAAAATCTCGGCTCCATACATCAATGCCAGCCTTGTACCGATGAAAAATCCCGCAAACGCGCCGGCAACGCCGGTAAGCAGAGCCTTGCCAAGAAACAGCAGCGAAATACCGAAGTACTGATACCCCAGAACCTGCAATAAACCGATCTCAGCTCTTCGATCACGAACATTGATCATTGCCAGAATGCCGATTATGAGACCACAGCCTATAAACGTGCACGACATAATGAAGTTCATATGCTTTTGAATCGATATCCGCTGCTTGATACGAATTTGCGCAATGCCGTCCAGTAGCAGCACTTTTCCTTCCGGCAGTAAATCCTTCAACTGCTGTTGTGCCGCCGTCAAAGGGTCCAGATCCGTTGCGGTATAGCACATGCATTCCAGCGCCTTGATCTCATTTATCCGGCCGTCAAGTTTGAGTATTTTCTGTGCGTCATCGAGATTACAATAAATACGGATGTCGTCGATGCTTCCTTTGAAAGACAATGTTTTTATAACTTTCAGTTTGCGGCCGGAAATTTCTATCTCATCATTTTCCTGAATCCGCAAACTCGATGCCAGTTCACCACCGATGTACGCGGTGCCTGGTTCGACGGTAAACGTCATTGGCTTTTGAAAGCTTTTGTCAGGAGGAAAGACTTCCGGCATGATCCCGGTGAGTATGACGTTTTTGCCCTGCCACTTGATCTTTTGGTGAAGCGTAGCGGTCAGGTGCGTATAACTGTAGCCGCTTTTTTCGGCAAAACGATATATATAGTCCTGTGGCATGGTCAAGTCTGAAAAGCCTGTGAGCCAGAATTCATCCATCTCGGTATCTTTGGGTATGATCCGAAGATTTTGCCCCAACTCCAGCATTATTTTAGTTGTTTCTTTGGCAGAGGCTCTTCCCATAATGGTAAATGCCACATATAATCCGACAGCGAGAACAACCACCAGAACCGACAGCAGGAAGTTAACCTTCCTGTGCATAATTTCTTTAAGTATCAGTCGAAAAAATATCATTGTTTTTTTCCTGACGCTGAAATTATAAAATAAGCACCGACCGCCAGGATTATTATTCCTGCCATCCCGATCATATACAAAGGGCTCCACAACTTAAATTCATCTTCGGTGTCTTTCGATTGTTCAGCAGACGCATCCTCCTGTACCTCATCGTTTGAGGTCTGGGGTGATTGCTGAGAGACCGAACCACTCGATTCTGTATCGCCATTAACTTTCTGAGCGGTGGTGGGGGTGTCAAATCGGACCTCGATCTCCCGATAACCAAAACTGCCAATCGCATCAAAGTTGAGGGTATTATTGCCTGACCGGTTTCCACTTCGGACGATTTGACTCATTTCAATTTTGATCATTGGATGCTCCGTATCGAAACCCAACTGTGCCGACAGCTTTTCCAGTTGTTCGCCACCCCATTTGGCAGGCATCATATCGCCCTGCATCCATGACCTGTCCAGGCCGCACTCGCAATCAGCACCGATCACATAAAGAAATTTCGTCATCATTTTTTCGGTCAGAAGTTTTTTGCTTAACACAGAGCCCATTCGACGGCCTCTGCCATAAAAAATAATCGCATGGGGCTTTGTAATATTATCAGCATCAATCCCCATGCTCCAAAGTAATATTTCTTCCTGTTGCTGCTGCTGTCTTTTCATTTCGACCAGCACGGGAGGTTTTGCGATACGCTTGGGCAACAAGTTCATCTGGTCGGAAACCAGCTTGATAGCTGCTTGAGCGGCACTAACTGCCTTTTTGTTCTCTTCGGCATCGGCCCCTTCAATAATCAGTACCACGCCGAAAGCGTCAATCGTTTTTTCAGCGAGCTCCTTGCGCATAGGTGAAGACACTATTTTCTTAAAAGCCTTTTGCAAACTTTCTTTAAAACCTTGACCACTTTCTATCGAGTCGAACCGCATGGTTTGTTCACCGGGCGAGATAAGAACAAAAGCGGGAAATATCTTCGTATCCGGTTTCAGATACTGCAATGCCGAATCATCGGGCCTCTGGTCAACATTAATCGATCGGGCCTTAATATTGGTTTCCAACAACTCGGTTTCCGCAAGTTCATTGAAATAATCAATGACATGTTTTTCTGTGCGGTCGTTGACATAACAGAAAAATCCATAAGACTGATTTCCGAGGTCGACAAATCCGACATCCCTGACATTGAATCTACACGCAACAACCGGGCTGCCAAGGCCAGTCAAAAAACAGGCCATCAAAAACCATTTTACTAATCTCATTGTACGACCCCAGATTAATCGTTAAGTATGATACCTGCTGTTGTTATATCACCTAAAAGTTAATTCGAAGATACGAATGCAAACGAGGTCTGCACAGGATCGTTGCACGAACAGCCTGAACTTGCCTCCGGAACCAGTACCAATCCGCCTGCGGGGATTATATTGATCCAGCAGCCAGGCCGGCTTACTTTGGTCAAATTCTTACTTTTGCCGTTTTCGCCGATTACATACATCATAGGATTGCCGCCCCTGCCGAAAAGATAACCCGGCGTACCCGAAAGACTACCGCAGCCATGCCCGTCACGGGTAATAACCATAGAGCCTTTTTCGCCGGTACGCAAATTAAAATCATGCGGATCCTGATAAACCACACCGTCAACGATCACCGGATGCTGCATATGACCGCCGTGGTCCCACGTATTTACGTCAAGCCGATAATTACTTTCCTTCTTCCAGAGGAATTTACCATCAGAAGCATTATACGCGTAAATATTATACTCAGCATAAGGACTGCTTACCAGAATAACCGTTTCATCGGAATAGCTCAAATCAAAAACAACACTGCCGGGCACAAAACCAACAGGTTTCTGCTCAGGTTCACTCTTTGCAATTCCAATCTTTCGTATCCCTTCACCGGAAACAAACTCGGTCCATTTGTCCTTGTCGATGGAGTTGTCATCAAAGTCATCGATAATTTCCTGCGAACCGTCGATTAGATTTGTAACAGCTATATCATCGTAAGTTACATAGTCGTGTCTTACGCAAAAATTAATCTGAAGCTCAAAATCTTAAAACCTGCTTTCGATTATTGAAATTTTGTTCTTTGAAAACTGAATATTGAAAGTTTCGCGATAAAAGTCTTTGCCAAAATATCAACTTTTGCAAATCTTTCGAAATCGGCATACATCTCCCCCGCCCTGCTTTGCAATAGGTCCAATTAGCTTGCATTATTTTTTCGGTTTAAGCCGCCCTGCTATAAATGTGATGCAGGCCACCAAGAATTGACTTGCATACAATCTTGCCGTCTTTTTGAGTTGGTCTATGTACAGGTGAATCCTTCCCAAGTGACATATGCGTTCTGCTGACATTATAATATTCAAAGATGTATTCATGCAGAATATCATACAGGTGCTTTTCGTTGAGAATAATCATGTGGTCAAGGCATTCTCGACGAAGCGTGCCAATTACACGTTCGGCAAATGGATTTTGCCATGGACTTCGTGGGGCAGTTGGTGTGTCTTTCAGTCCAAACCGTCTTATAGCTCTCTTGAACTCGGTGCTATAGATACCATCGTTATCACGGATCACATATTTTGTGGTTTCATCGAAAGCAAAGGTTTCACGAAGTTGCTGAATTGCCCACTGGGAGTATGGCTTTGAAGAAACTGCAAAGTGTAGTATTTTGCGTTTATCATGTGATATAGCTACAAATACATAAAGTGCTTTAAAGGTTATAGTTCTGACAACAGCAAAGTCAATGCCAACTGTATACTTTGCATGATTTCGTAAGAATGTAAGCCAACGCTGAATTTTTCCAGGATCGGTCTTTGGTTTTCGCATATATTTGGCAACCGTGTTATCGCAAACTGAATAGCCGAGTATTGCAAGTTCTCCCTGGATTCGCTGAGCTGACCAGAGCGGATTTTCCTTTTGCATTCTTCTTACTAACTTGATAAGTTCCCAATCAATATTAGGTCTGCCTACTCTTCGAGATTTCCGTTTCCAATAAAGCTTGAAGCCTTTCCTGTGCCAGCCGATCAAGGTTGAGGCTTTGGCAACAACAAGAGCCGACTTCCATTTGCTGAATACCCTTGATATCCAAACGAGTATGATTCTGTCGATATTTTCAAGTTTTGGCCTTTTGTTTTTACGCTTATAGATGTTAAGCTGTTGTCTGAGCATGAGATTTTCAAGAATCAGGCCTTGTTTGGTTGTAAATAATTGCCTGAAATATTCAAAGATGAGTAATACGAGGCTTTTCAAAGGATTTTCTCCGAAGGAATCATAGCAAAATCGCAATTATAAACGAAATTTACATTTTACATAAATCCTTTAACGTTAACAAGTTCGAATTTTTGAGTAGGACAGGTTAAACACAATTCTTTCAAGGGCAATTCCGATTGACACAAATTTGACACAAACAACTGTTTGGATGGATCAGCAAAAAAGGCTGCCAGACATAACTGCTTGACAGCCCTAAAGTTACAAGCGAGGCCGATGAGACTCGAACTCACAACCTTCGGATCGACAGTCCGATGCTCTAACCAATTGAGCTACGGCCCCTTATAAAAAAAACATTATAACAGCTCTTTGATTTTTATGTCAAATATTTTCGAAAACGAATAACGCACAGCCCGGCAAATATATACCCTCTTTGAAAGTCATTGAATATCAAGTTAGTTTGCAGCCGGCATATTATTTATTTCTTCGAAGCCTTTGACCTTCGAATCACCGGCCTGGACCTACCGGTTTTCTGTCCTTTCGGCTGTAAGACCTTCATCGCTTTATTTACATCAGCAACCTTCAATACACCAGTTGTTCGACCGCCCTTTGCGCCGGCTGTACAATACGCATAGGAAATATTTATATGCTCTCTGGCGAGCTTCTCCGCCACCATCGCCAAAGCGCCCGGCTCGTTGGTCAGATTTACACACAAAACTTCCGCCTCGTGATAAGGCATACTCAATTTGGGGATTATCTTCTTGGCCCTCTTGGTCTCTGCAAAAATCACACGCATAACCCCGTGCTCTACAGAGTCCATCATTGTCACCGCCACAATATTAATCTTTGCCCTTGCAAATTCACCGAGAACTTTAGCCAGCACGCCGGGCTTATTGACCATAAAAATCGAAAACTGCGTCGTTACATACATATTACGCATAAAGCAACCTCCCCAATTAAATCTAAAATCAATTCGTTCTATTTGCCCTGACAGCGGCTTCCTTGTCCGGATAAAAGCCGAAAACACTGTCAAGCTTTGTTATCTTGAAGACCCTATGCAGCTGAGGATTTATCCCGCTGATTACGATTTCGCCGTTATACTCCTGCATCCTTGAACGGATATCCAACAGCAAACCAAGAACCTGAGACGAAAAAAACTTTACAGTACTAAAGTCAAATACAACCCTGGCCGGCCGCTTTTCCTCAATGAAACTACCGACCTGTTCGCCCCCAGCCGTTATTTCCTCAACATTACTTACTGATGCAGACCTGAAAGCAACCACTGCTACCTCGCCTTCTTCAACTATCTCCACACCTGTTTTTTCTGCCATATCAATTGCTTCGTCTAACTTACCAAAAACCATTAAAATTTACGTAATTCCCATCCCTTTATACAGCATCGGCCAATATACCCCGCACTGTTACAATCCTACAAATCATATTACTATTCATTATCGCAAATTTAATCACTCCTGTCGAGTTCTTTATTCGCTCAAAAGCAGCTTTAGCCCTGGCGGCAACGTCCGTTTGAAATTGGGTTTATTTTGGGTTTGTTTTGGGTTTGCTTTGGGTTTGTTTTCGTTAGTCTGAAATCGTGGTTTTTTTCATAAGCCCTTGTTATAACAGAAATTACGTTCATTTTGGTATCCAGCAGTTTGGGTTCGTTTGGCTTCGTTTTGGCTTCGTTTTTGAAGCGTCCGGCAAGACACAAATTTACATAAGCCCTTGTTAACAATGTGCTTACGTTCATTTGAGTGTCCAGTAATTTGGGTTCGTTTTGCATAAAAAGGTGAATTTGTAGAGGCCTCTCTACAAATGTAGAGGGATTTTCCTCGTTTTTGAAGCGTGAAGAGTGTTTTATTGGTATTTTGTATATCATATTTCTTCGCTTGTGACTCGTAAGTCCTTATTGGTTAATTAGTTAAATAGTTCATTGTTCATTGCTTGTTATTGCTTAAAGAGTTAATTAGTTTATTGGTTCACTTCCCTTCGACTTCGCTCAGGGTAAACTCGTTCACTCAGTGTAAACTCTGTTCGTTTTTGGGCGGTTAAAAAAAACGCGCCTCTCTATAATAGGGCGAACTTGCGCATTTGGTCGAAAAATCGGGATTTTTGTTGTTACCCCCCTGCGCGTTTGGTCGATTTTAGCGGTTCTTTTGTCCAAATTCCTCACTCAAAAGAAGTGGAACAAATGTGAGAAATTTTTTGGATTTGGGGAGGGGAACGATTAGGCAATATAGGCAAGGGAAAAAGTGTCCAAAAGTGACCAAAAATGAACGAAAAGTGGCCAAAAATGCGCGAAAAGTGACATAAATTAGCCAAAATTGACCAAAATGTGCGTCTTTTTTTGCAGTTTTTTGGTTTGCAGATATATTAGAGAAAAGTATAATTATAAATTGCACCTAAGGAAGCGGAAACTTGATTGTGAATATTTGAAAAAATAGGTGGCTGTCCCTAGTTATTTTAGTTATTTAGTTATTTAGAATTTTAGCTGGGTTTGATATTCTATTAGAAAAGAAGCAAAGCGGCGCAGCTGAGTAAGTATAAATGGGAAATCCCAGATATTGTAAATGGGCTTAAACCAAAGGTGTATCATGATTTACAAGAGGAGCTTTGTATCAATCCTTGTGCTGCTTGCCGCAGCGGGTTGCTGGGCAAATGCTTTGCCGAATCAGAAAATAATACAATTCAGGAATGCAATTACTACAGAAGACATCGAAACCGTCCGGAATCTTCTCAAAGATAAACCTGAACTGGCTAATGAGGTTTTCGAAAGACAAGTAAAAGGACAAGCAAAAACTCTTGCTGTGTCTGTACTGAGCCTGTCTCTCCAAAGGAAGCAAAAGGACATCGCCGAATTGCTGCTGTTGGCCGGAGCTGATCCAACAAAAGGCCCTCCCACCGACTACCTGCTCAAATGAGCAGCTTTGGCAGGATATGCCGATCTGATCCCTGTGCTGATTAAAAAAGGACTTGAACCAAACGCTGAAATCTACAAACAACACTATCACCCACTGGCCTCTGCAAAGGATGTTAACACGGTAAAAATCTTAATTGAATACGGAGCGGATGTCAATTTCCGGAACAAATATCAGAAAACACCTCTGCATAAACTGGTTCATTTTCAACATAAAACAGATATCATAGACTTCCTGATTCGCCACGGTGCGGATGTCAATGCGCAAGATAAAAACGGTTACACTCCGCTTCATGAAGCTGCATGGGAATGTCAGATCACAACGATTCGAGTTTTGCTGAAACACAGTGCCAACATCGATCCGACAGATAACATATATCAACAAACTCCGCTGGAATATTGCGTCGCAGAACGGATGGATTCTCGAGCCGCACGGGACAAACCGGAATTCTATCATACGATCGATCTTTTAATACAAAGCGGAGCCCGTCACAACATCGAACACATCGTCCGCCTCGGCAACCTCGAAAAACTGAAAGAAATAATCCATGATGATCCGCAGCTTATCCACTCCAAAGGTCTATACCGCAATCCCCTTCTGTTCTGTGCGATCGAAGAAGGTCATCCCCACATTGTCGAATACCTGATTCTGCAGGGAGTGGGTCTGGATGAAAGCATCCGGTTTGGTGCCCCGGCTCTTCATGCAGCCGCCTATGTCGGAAATCCCGAAACCGTTGCTATTCTTCTTCAAAACGGAGCAGAGATACATCAAAAAGGCCCATATGGCGAACTAGCTCTGCACTGGGTATCCCGAAAACCCAGAGGCAGCCGGGATTATCCTCAGGCCAATTATGACCGGATCGCCCGAACCCTAATAATTGCAGGGTCCAAGCTTGATGTCCCCGCCAATCAGACGCGGCCGGATATGTGGCTTGGTGCAGGTAACAACCAGCCCATCGATCAGGTCAGGTACTATCTGAGAGAAAGGGAAGTCCGCAGAAAACAAGTCCAGATCCAGACCATGGCTCCCCCCCAGCCCTTGCCTTCACTGCGGGCGATACGCCGCTGCACAGTGCCGCTCGCTGGGGACGGCAGGAAATTGTTCATAATCTCATTCAGGCCGGTGCCAACGTGCACGTAAAAAACCACTTTGACCAGACTCCTCTGCACTATGCCGTGACTTACGAACATCTTTCCGTAATCGAACTGCTTCTGAAAGCAGAAGCGGATCCGAATGAAAGAATGAACGACGGTAGAAACTCATTCGATTTAGCAAAAGAGATACGGAATGACAGCATTCTTTCGATGTTGAAAAGACCGCTTCAGGAAAAATAGGGACAGCCAATTATTTTAATTTTAATACAATTATTTAGATTGTCGCAGTGGGAGAGGAATAGTTTTTAGTGTTGAGTTTTGAGTTGGGATTGAGATTGAGATTGCTTCGGCCTACGGCCTCGCAATGACAGGGTTATTTGGTTATGTTTTTCAGGCAGGCCTGTGCGTTTGATTTTAGTTTCTGGAGTGTGATGCGTTTTACAGGTGAATCTGCGAATTCGGTGTCAAACTCCTCGCCGGACATATTCAAAATCCGGTGCAAATCAAGGCCGGCCCTGTCAGGATGGAATTTGAATTCTTTGCTTTTACAAACAGGAGCATTATGCTGATAGGGACAGGCGAGGACGCATTCGTCACAGCCAAAGAGACGGTCGCCGATTTTCCTGTCTAACTCAGACGGTATTGGTTCTTTATGTTCAATCGTCAGATAGCTGATACATTTTGCAGCATTAAATCGACCGCCCGGCTGAAGTGCACCTGTTGGACAGGCATCGATGCACTTGCTGCAATGAGAGCAGAGCAAGTCATTTTGTGAGCTGGGTGTTTGTTCGAAGAATGGAAGGTCTGGTTTTAACTGGAGGTTTATGATTATTTCAGCAAGGAAGATTTGCGGGCCGAGTGTTGGATTGATGAGCATATGGTTTTTAGCAATGAAGCCAAGGCCTGCTCTTTGAGCAAACGCCCTTTCAGCTATCGGGACCGAATCAACACAGATTTTAAATTCGACAGGCATCTCAGAAACGGAGGACAAAAGAGCAACCAAACTTCGCAACTTTGATTTGATGAATTTATGATAGTCTTCGAATTGTGCATAAATGGATACTCTGCCGGTCGGCTGATTCGTAGTTGATTGGCGTCGTTGAACTTGTGGCGGTTTATAGTTTAGGCCGAGACAGATGATAGATTTCGCAGATGCGAGGAGTTTGGCTGGATTGGTTCGTTTTTCGAGGTTTCTGGACATATAGTTCATTTCAGCGGCGAAACCGGCATTGAGCCATTCGTTGAAATGATTAAGCTGGTCGGTGCCAAGCGGTGCGGCATCGGTTATTCCAACAAGGTCGAAGCCAAGTTCAACCGCTTTTCGCTTTATCTTTTGCTCGAGAGTCATAATGGATGATTATACAAAATGCGGAGGATATTTTTAGCTTTGCTTTTTCTGAGCGAAAAAGGATAGATGTTTCTTTAGCTTTATTAATCCATTTCAAGCTGGCCTGAATCCTTCATAATGGGGACGATTTTGTAGTCATTGCTGTCGAGGACGGGCCAGTCGGGAGCCGGTTTCCCCGGCTGCATAAGTTTCGGTGTGATTAGGATAGTCAGAACGCTTTGTTTTACGCTTTTTTCTTCGTGTCTGAATAGCGGTCCGAGCAGAGGCAGGTCGCCGAGAATGGGAATTTTTGTAACAGAGTTACTCATTTCCTGCTGGCGCAAGCCGCCGAGGACAAGAGTTTCACCCTGCTGTACGTCGACTTCGGTGGTTGACTGGCGAGTAGTAAGCTCCGGCAGGCCCGCATCGGGAGTAAAGGTGAAGTTTCCGACCTTGACGTCGACCTTGAGATGAATTCTGCCATCAGAGAGCAGGGTCGGCGTAATTCTGCCTTCGGTGTCAGCGGTAATGTCGCTTTTCTTTACTATGGGACGTCCGGAGACGTCGAAGCCCTCATTGAAGAAGTAATTGAGAGTTTTGCGAATCTGAATAAGTGACTCTTTACCGCTCATTGCAACGGTTCTCGGATTTGCCAGAATCGTTCCTTTGCCGTCCTCTACGAGTGTGTTTAATCGTATGAAGAACTCGCTTGGCACTTGTCCAACTCCCTGGTAAAAGGACTGCCCGACGCCTGATAGTGTGTTAAGGTTATCGAGAGCGCCGCTGGGAAAGCCGACCATGTAGTCTTCTGTGGTTACGGTGTGTGGGTATTTCTGTATCGCTCTTGCCTGCGGCTGGAATAAAGCGAAATGTCCCTCGGCGTAGGTCCAGTCGAGTCCGAGAATTCTGTTTGCCTCATCGGAGAGTTCGACGGCCAGCATGTCGACGAGGATATGAGGAGAGGGAGAATCAATAAGCTGCAAATCGCTTTTGAAAGCAGCTAAGATTTCCGGCGGGCCTTTAAACAGAAAGACGTTGCGAACTGGGTTTGTTGTAAAATATTCGTCATATTCGGCTGACAGAGAAGCGGCCGCTTCTTCAACGGTCATATGTAAAGGATTTATGGTCTGAGTGATGAAGCCCGGCCGGTCTATATGTGAGATTTCTTCTTCTTGTTCATCAATGGTTTGTGAGACATCTTCAGCAATTATCTGAGCTGGGGTTACAGAACGTCCAATAGGCGGGCCGATGTGCTCAGATGCGGAATCAGCAATGTATCGCTCGGGCAAATCCAATCGATAAACATCCGGCTGACGGACATGGTCGGTATCGCTTATAATATCTGATATTGTAAGCAGAATGGAGCGGTTATCCGGGGACCAGGAAATGTCTTCAACCCATCTTCTTCGGGAACTTGCAGAGATTTCCTTTCTGTCGAGCTGTTCTTCGTAAATAAGGATGTCCTCGATTTTTTTCTCTTTGACGTCGTATATACTTAGAACAGACCTTGGGTTTTCAAATTGCGGGGTGCTCGGCCAGTTTCTAACAGTTCGGCGCCAAATCAAAAAAGCAATTTTTGAGCTGTCATGCGAAATTTTTGTAGAGAAGATCCCGTTTATTTCGCTTGTTCTATCAGGTTCAGAGGTCAAGATTGGCTCATAGCCACCGTTGATGGGGTCAATCATATAACAGGTCGGTATGCGATTGCCCTGCGAGTCAAATCTGTTGCCTTCTGCAAGCATCCATTGGCCATCCCATGACCAGTAAAGGTTATTAATATCGAGCTGCTGTTCAGTTGAAGGTGAAGTGGCATTTGTAAGATTACGGGCTTCGGTACCATCAGGGCGAGCGAGCCAGCAATCATCCCGTCGGAGGTCCCTTTCAGTCTGGGTCATGTCGATGTTGCTTGTAAAAGCGATCCATTCTTCAGTTGGGCTGAATCTTGGACTGTTTGTCCAGACGGACTGTGCGCCGATATCGGTAAGAAGGATAAGATTGCGGCCGTCAGGGTCAACGGTTGCGACGTCAAAACCACCAAGGCTTGCTTCAATCTTTACGCAAAGCCGCGGTGGCAATGAAAAACTCCAGCCTTGCTCCATTATTCTGCCCCTCTCAGGCAGAATTTGCCAGTGTTTTCCAGACTGCACATCAGCAACCCACAACTGATGAGTTCTTGAAGGCCCCCTGCGAACTGAAGGTCCTATGCGAACATTGTATGCGACATACTTTTCATCTGGTGACCAAAAAGGGCCGTCATTTTCATCTAAGGAGCTTCTGGGATAAGGCGCAGAGATGGAAATGGATTTGTCAGATTCTACATCATAGATGTATACACCGGCCTGACTTTCCCTGTCGACGGCGTTTGAAAATTCGTATGAGAGTTTTTTACCCGACCAGGACCATTCTACAAAAAACGGATTTCCGATTTGTGTTACGGCCTGCCTTGAAGAGCCGTCAGATTTCATAATCAATAATTGTTTTTGGGTGGAGGATTCTTCCTTTACAAAAGCAATCAGGTCACCATGATAAGCCCATGATATTGCCGCAGATCTTCCATCATTGGTCAATGGTATAAGAGTGAAGCCGTCAGCTAAGTATTCGGCCTTTGCTGAAGGTATGAGGATGCATAGAATGAAAGCTGATAATGAGACCCAAAAATATGCTTTCACCGTTAAGATTTTGTTGCCAAGCATTTTTGCCATCGAAACCCCAATTCTAAATAAAAAGGACTGGGTATGTAAATCCAGTCCCTGATTTACATTGTCGTTCATATTGTATTTAGTATTATAGTATAAAAGAAAACAAAAGTCAATTTTTTCCGTCGGGCAAAATTAACCTCAAAGATTTCTGCGTATTGGCAGAGAGCTGGTCTCAACAAGGCCCGCTTGATGGCGACATCACCGGCAACGAAACCATCGACGTAAATGATTTACAAGCCCTTTTACTGCAATAAGCCCAAGACTGCAAAAACACCCACCAAAAAAATTTTGAAAAAAATCAGATTTTTCTTGATTTTTACTATACTTGTACGTAGTATACTGGAAAAGGCATTAGATAGTCTGTTTTAACGATGCTCCTAAATCCTAAAAAAAGAGGTGAAGTGTGAATCTTGACAATTGGCAAACCCAGCTTCGCAAAGGACTGCTTGATATTGTAATTTTGAACCTTCTAAAGCATGGCCGTTGTCACGGCTATGAAATGGTTCAGATACTCAAAGAGATAAACGGTCTGAAAATCCGTGAAGGCAATATCTATCCAATTCTAGCCCGGCTGCAAACAGATGGATTAGTCACCAGCGATTCTGAACCTTCACGTGATGGGCCGCCACGGAAATATTTTGAATTGACTAAATCTGGTCAGAAGACTCTTGAGGATATGAACACACATTGGAATCAGATTATCGAAAGTATTCAAACTGTCAGGAAAGGAGCTGATAAATGAGTTCAGAGAACAAAATGTGGGATGAAGCAAAAAGTCAATATCTTCATCAGGTAGAGAAGGTTTTGGCGTCGGTGAAAAGTTCCCGCAAAAAAGAGGTTCTTGATGATGTCCGTTCACATCTGGAACGACGTTTTGCCGAATTGCAGCCGGAGCAACAGAGCTGGGAGAACATTCAGAAGATAATTACCGATATGGGGCCGCCGACCGACTACGCTGAACTTATGGATGCAAAGGCAAAGCCAAAAAAAGAAAAATTACCGCTAAGCTTTGTTGGAGCAGCGATAATAATATTTGCAATCTTAGCAGGGCTTATGATAATTTTTACTCTAATCTATCATCCGGAAAAGGAGGAATATACATTGCAAGAATCCAGTGTTAATGCTCTGCCACATTCTTTTACCAATGACCCTGAAATTTTAGGAGAGTGGGAAAGTGTTGATTTTGTAGAATTTGTGAATGATTTTCAGCCAGAGACAAGGAGGTGGGATGGTGAGCTTTTCTTAAAAAGAATAATCTTTATGGCAGAAGGCAGGACCTCGAAGCCGTGGACATGGACGAAGGGCTGGATATATGACAACGAGGATAATATCAGAGCCGAATACAAAATCAAAGAAATAGCCGGGCACACATATCTGTTTTTCCCCTGGTTAAGCGGCGATGTCACGATACGAGGCCAAAAGCCAAGCTATTATGTTCTTAAGAAAGCCTTATCTGATACCACCAGCCAGAAAGAAGATGTGCAGGTTGAGAGGGAGATTACAAAGGGTCCGGAAGTTAACAATGGGTTGGGATTTCTTAAGGGAATTCCTGAGTTTCGCGACTTGCGTTTGAATATGACCGAACATCAATTAGTGCAACACTGTACACAGTATTCACTGGCCGTGGATTACCAGAAAAGCAACGATGAATCCACTTACCATTTGTATACGGAGACCGGTGAAAACGTCATAGTTATGTTCCATAAAGGACAGTGTACCGGTATCCAGCGTATGCAGCCGAACAGCGAAACTGCTATTAAATTATTCGAGGAAAAGCAGTTAAATGGACCAAAACAAACAACCGCTGAGCAGATTGAAGTTGGTAGCGGACAAGAGATGAATGGTGACAATTTAATAGTTCCCGGACAGCGGGTCGGTGACTTTAACCTGGGTATGAGCAAAGACGACGTTTTGAAAAGTCTGGGAAAACCGAAGATGATTTTCCACGGGGAAGAAAGGTATACTCTCGACAATCTTCCGAGAACGTATTTCATGGTTTTTGATGATATCTCCTTTGGAATCGTTGATGATTCCGTCGAGGGAATTGGTGTGCTCAGTCCTCTCTACAAATTTGCCAATGGGTTGGGAGTGGGCGACTCGGAGCAGGAATTCAAACAAGCATTTGGTAATGACTTTCAACTCAAGGAAACTGAGTGGAAAGATTTTCTCACCTACGAGAACGAAGGTCTCGAGTTTGAAATCCACAAGAAGAATAGAACAGTCATGGAGTTCAGCGTTCTAAAAAAAGTTTCCGATAAGGATACTGTCACCTTTCAAACCAAACAGCAAAAAGAAGAGCAGAACACAGAAGCTGCGGTCGATGCCGCAATTGGCTGGCTAAAAATTGTTGATACCGCCGACTATGACCAAAGTTGGGAACAGGCCGCCGAATATCTCAAAAGGGCTGTAAGTAAAGACCAATTGCGAAAGTCGTTTGAGATGGTTCGCAGGCCATTGGGCAAAGTGATTTCCAGACGCATCAAGTCAAAAACATATACTAAACAAGCGCCCGGTGCACCGGATGGTGAATATTTAATTGTACAATTCGAAACATCGTTTGAAAACAAAACCTCTGCAGTTGAGACTATTACACCAATGCTGGACAAAGATGTCATCTGGCGAGTTTCCGGCTATTACATAAAATAAATGGAGGTGTAATTATGAATATTACAAAAAGCCAAATTGTTATTGTTGAAGAATTACATTATGAAGGTAAACGGTAAAGATTACAGAACGGTCTGGCTTGAAGATGGAGTAGTAAAACTAATAAACCAGCCACTATTGCCGGAGATATTCGAGATATATTGCTGTAAAGATTATAAAGAAACAGCCAAAGCAATAAAGATGATGGTAGTAAGAGGAGCTGGTGCAATAGGAGCTACAGCAGGATATGCAATGGCGCAGGCTTTTTTAGCAGGAGAAGATACACAAAAGGCAGCGGAAGTGATAAAAAATACCAGACCAACCGCTCAGAATTTATTTTATGCTGTGGATAAAGTTCTTAAAGCAAGCTCTAAAGAAGAAGCAGTAAAAACAGCAGAAGAAATAGCAGAAGAAGATTCAAGAGCATCGAGAAAAATAGGAGAATATGGAGAGCCCTTAATTAAGGATAACGCAAAAATACTTACGCACTGCAATGCGGGATGGCTGGCTTTTGTGGATTGGGGCACTGCTTTATCACCAATATACGCAGCAAGAAGAAAAGGGAAAAGGATTTTTGTTTTTGTTGATGAAACAAGACCCAGGCTGCAGGGCAGCAGGTTGACCGCATGGGAACTGTCAAATGAAAAAATAGCTCATGCAGTTATAGCAGACAACGCAGCCGGCTATTATATGAGAGAAGGCCAGATAGATTTGGTAATTACAGGCGCCGACAGAATTGCTGCTAACGGTGACACCGCAAATAAGATTGGAACATACGAAAAAGCAGTTCTGGCCAAAGAGAACAATATACCTTTCTATATAGCAGCTCCAACATCAACGATTGATATTAACCGTGCCTGCGGGGATGAAATACCTATAGAAGAAAGGGATGAAGCAGAAGTTTTAGAGGTAAGGGGAAAAAGAATTGCTCCGGAACAAAGCCACGCAAAAAATCCGGCTTTTGATGTGACAGATGCAAAATATATTACCGGAATAATTACAGAAAAAGGGGTCATTAAAGCTGACGAGACAGATATAGCAAAACTTTTCAAAGAGTCTTAGCAAGATTTTAGAAAGAGAACTAAAATGAGTGAAGAATACTGTGGGGTCAAATTCAAAACCGTTTTTATACAAAAAAACATATTAGATAATCCGGAAATCAGCGAGTTAATAAGCTGGTGCACTGAATTTAACAAGATGGGTTTCACCCCCGGCCATAATGGAAGTTTCGGTAATCTTAGTTTTAGAACAGAAACGGGATTTATAATAAGCTGCAGCAGAGCAGATTTTTCTAAAATCGCCGTTGAAGATTTTACAGAAGTTACAGGAATAGACATAAGCAAAAAAGAGGTCTATGTTAATGGCTTAAAAAAACCCTCTTCTGAAAGCTTTATGCACAATGAGATTTACGACAGAAGAGATGATGTAAATGCTGTTTTTCATGGTCATTGTGATGATTTTTTGCAATATGGGGACAAGTTAGGCCTTGCAATAACAGAGAAAGAACAGCCGGCAGGGACAATCGAATTAATGACAGAAGTAATAAAAGTCCTGAAAGATAATAATTTTATTCTGATAAGAAATCACGGCTTTATTTGCTTAGGAGATTCTATGCCAAGTGCAGGAGAATTAGCTGTGACAAGGTATAGTCAGCTTCAAAAAATCAAAAAGTTATTGTAACAACAAATCAGACTAACGAATGTGAAAGAAAATTTAAGGGTTGTTATTGGTCTTAACTAATCAGGGCGCTGTTAATATCAGTTCCGCATTTGCAGTCGGGATTTTCCTTTATCTTCGGTATTGTTTTGAGAAACAGCTTAACTACATTTTCCGCATTTTTCTTAAATGTCTCCAAGGCCAACTGTATATCAACCGCTTTTTCCGTTTCATTCCAGCAGTCATAATCGGTGCTCATCACAATGGCTGCATAACACAATCCAGCTTCCCTTGCCAAAACACATTCGGGGACTGTGCTCATATTAACAACATCAGCTTTGAACTGCCTGAATAAATTGCTTTCGGCTCTTGAACTGAATCGAGGCCCTTCGATTGTTACAACCGTTCCTTTTTGATGGACTCGAAGCCCTAATTGTTTTGCAGATTCGTGTAACAGTTTTCTCAGGTAAGGACAGAACGGCTCTGCCATTGGAATATGACAAACATGGTCTTTGGCATAAAAGGTCTGCCTGCGTTTTGTTGTCCGGTCAATAAACTGGTCCACCAAGACAAAATCTCCAGGCTTAATATCTTCTCTTAACGAGCCGGCAGCAGAAGAGACAAGAATATGAGTACAGCCCTGGTCTTTTAAAGCCAGAATATTGGCCCTATTTGGAACGTTTGTAGGCATTATGGAATGATTTTTCCCATGCCTTGATAAGACTACAACATCAAATCCCTCAATCTGACCAACTGTCAGAGCAGAAGAAGGTTCTCCATACTTTGTTGTTACTTCAATTTCCTTTGGAGCTTTAAGTATCTTAGGGTTTTCTAAACCACTACCACCGATTATACCTATCTTAACCATTTTACTGAACCTCAAAGTAAACTAATTTGAATACTTTGTATCCTTTTATTTTTTCCTACAATTTTTTTAGTCTATACATTTTGAATCTGGACGTCAAGTTTGAAAGCTTGACAGTTGTTGTGAATGTGCGATAATGATTTTCAATTGTGAAGAAGACAGAATATATTTGAAAGGAAAAAAATGGAAAAAGTAGCTAAAATCTTTTTGCTTTCTGTATTCGTTTTTTTTCTGCTGATTGCGGGTTGTGAAGACCAGTTTTTTTCAAGTCCATCACCAACTACCGCGCCAAGCGAAAAAAAGGCCAGACTCATAGCAGTTGAAAATGTTCAATTGAAAGACCAGATACAGCAGCTAAATGCCAAGATAAAAAAAGAAAGGGCTTCGCTTGAAAAAATCAAACAGGAAAATGCCGAGCTGAAACAAGATACCGAGCAGTTGTTTGAAAATATGGTAATAAGCGTGTTCGAAACAGTCGGCAAAGAAAACGAACAACTTCGTGCTGAAAATGAGAGACTAAGTTCAGAGGTCAAACAGCTTAAAGAACAATTAGAAGAGCTTGAAAAGGCGCTCGAATAACAGACAAAGTCTTAGAGCAACTACTTATCGAAACTGCAGATTTTTGCTGATGCTATTACAGGGTCGGGCATTTTTTCATCAGGGTATCTTTTTTGTAAAGCAGCAGCAACAAGACCGACGAACATAAGTTGTGGTTTTAGCGGTCTTGATGTCAGGCAGGGATGCGCCTGCGTGCCTATAAAGTAAGGATGTGAAGGCAATTCGAGAATTTGCATAATGGGTTGGTTGGGGGCCTTGCCCGAGAAGACCAGTCCTGCATTTTCGAGCGTTTCGATATATCGAGGGTCAACTTCGTAGCGGTGTCTGAAGCGCATTCTAACGGAATCGACTTGACCAAAAAGTTTCCAGGCGAGTGTATCTTTCTTTAGCTCGATATCCCTGCCGCCCAGCCGCATATTTCCACCGAGGCCTTCGATTTTTTTCTGCTCGGGCAGGATATCAATAACCGGTTCGGAACAATCAGGCGCTATTTCAGATGAGTTTGCATTTTTCAGGCCACAGATGTTTCTGGCGAATTCGATGACAGCCATCTGAAAGCCGAAGCACAGCCCCAGGTAAGGCAGGTTGTTTTCTCTTGCGTATTTTATGCAGGCTATTTTGCCCTGTGCGCCGCGAGTTCCGAACCCGCCGGGGACGATGATGCCATCGACATCATCAAGATTTTCTCCAACGTTATCATCTTTGACCTTTGTGGTTTCAATCCATTTGATATTGACATCGGCGCCGAGTGCAATGCCGGCATGTTCAAGGGCGTTGATTATTGAGGCATAACTGTCGCGGACAGTTGTATATTTTCCGGTGATGCCGATGGTTACTTTATTCTTTAGCTCTTCGATTTTATCGGTAAAATCACACCACCGTGCCCAGACCTTTCGTTCCTGCCGGAGGTTGGTTCTATCTTCAATTTTCAGCATTTTCAGAACGGCGAAATCAAGCCCCCTGTCCCTGAGCATTGCAGGTATAGTATAAATACTGGCGGAATCAGGCAGAGAAATAACCCGCTCGAAAGGGACATTACTGTAAACGCTGATTTTCTGACGGACTTTGTCGGTAACATTACTTGCGGCTCTGCATGCAATAATGTGCGGCTGTATTCCGAGCTGCATAAGCTGCTTGATTCCTAATTGTGCGGCCTTTGATTTCTGCTCGCCGAGGGTTTTGGGTTCCAGGATATATGTTAAAGCAACGGTGCAGCTGCTGTTTGGTCCTTCTTCATAAGCAAGTTCGCGCATTGCCTCGATAAAATAAGCATTTTCCAAATCACCAACGGTGCCGCCAATTTCGACAAAGACAATATCGGCATCGGACTTCATCGCTAATTGGCGCAGTTTCAATTTGACCTCGCCGGTAACATGTGGAATCATCTGTACGTCCCTGCCGAGGTAATCACCGTGACGTTCCTTGTGCAGGACGGAGCTGAATATCTGGCCGCTTGTTGTAAAGTTTGCACGGGTCAGGTCCTGGTCGAGCATTCTTTCGTAAGTGCCCAGGTCCATATCGCACTCCATACCGTCATCAAGAACAAATACCTCGCCGTGACGGAAAGGATTCAACGTACCGGAGTCAACGTTGAGGTAACCTTCGAGCTTGATGGGGGCGACCTTTAGGCCTTTGTCCTGCATAAGTTTTGCCAGACACGATGAAAGTATCCCCTTACCCAGCCCGCTCATCACGGTTCCGAGGACAAAAACGTATTTGGTTTTTCCCTTTTGATACCCTTCGGGAACGGGTGAGAAGAATTCGCTTTCGGTTGAAGTATCACTTACCGAAGCTAACAAATCGTTATTCTCAGACATAAATCAAACCTCGCAATGCTTCAAATGTATTTTACATCTTTGACTTTTTACACCGAGCAACGAATTCGGCGTATTGCTGTGGGGTGTCGATTCCATCGCAGGTGTGTTTTACTTTTCCAACGAGTATTGTGAAGCCGTTTTCGATTGCACGGAGTTGTTCAAGCTTTTCTATTTTTTCAAGTTTCGCCTGCGGTAATGCGGTGATTTTCATCAGGAAGTCTTTTCGATAGACATAGGTTCCGATGTGCCTTAGGTAGTTCTGTGGCTCTGACAGCCCCCCTGCCGACCTATCATAAGGTATCGGTGCGCGAGAGAAGTAAATCGCCCTGCCAATTTCGCGGTTCTTATCACCAGCAAATCCGGATACTACAACCTTTACGATATTAGGGTCTGCGATTTGTTCTTTGTTCTGGAAATCAGCGGTAAGCGTGGCCATCGGGTAGTTCGTATTCTCGATAAGAATCTGGGCAAGGAAATCGATGTTTTCGGGGTCTATTTCGGGTTCATCGGCCTGGAGATTGATTACTATATCGACATCGATGTCTTTTACGGCCTCGGCTATCCGGTCAGTCCCTGATTTATGCTGCGGCGAGGTAAGGACGCACTCAGCGCCGAAAGAGTCCGCAGCGTTGGCGATTCGCTTATCATCGGCGGCAATGATGACTTTGTCCGGCAATTCAGCTTTACAGGCCTGTTCGTATGTGTGCTGGATGAGGAATTTCCCGGTATCTTCGGCGAGAACTTTCCCTGGGAATCTTGTAGAACCGTAACGAGCAGGAATAGCAATCAGAATTTTCACGCTTAAATCTTCCCGGCAGCAGCATTTTGTTCAAAAAACCACTGCTGGAGTATATTACTGTAAAGCAAATTCTTTGTCAACAGTGATAAGCAACGTCATTTATGAAAAAGTGCTAAGTTTTTATTAGCCGGTTTGCCTTATTACGTCTGATAAAAAACTGTTATTGTAGCAAAAAGCTTCATCAAAGAGTTTAATTGCTTATCTTAAGGAATTTGTTCTTGACAAAAATATCACAAGTTGTTCTAATGTAAATATTATGAGGCAAGTTAATCGCAACAATACCGCTAACTGGTGGTGGCCTGCAGGGAAATAGCCCAGCGGGTATGCGATAATTTGCCATCTACAATTTGTTTGAGTGTAATAGAGCAACCTGCTGGGAAGGTAGGTTGCTTTTTTTATTGCGTTTTTGGTGATGATAAGCTAAAAAAGCATAATTAAAGGCGAGAAAAATGGAAAGTTACAGACAAATAA
>JBHPEQ010000026.1:0-29120 GCA_042576845.1 Planctomycetota bacterium | reverse complement strand
GGCTGGCAAATCTCAAATACGACAAGCGGCTAACCGTAGTGTCAAAGAATCTTGTGTACAGATGTGACCTTTTAAGTCACCAGACTACGGAATACGCCTTTGTCGAAGGTGAAGAGCCGGAACTTGTTGATAATTTTGTAACTGAAGAGGATCCTGGTTTTATAAATGCAAGTGATGAAAATTTTATACTCAGGGACGATTCCTATGTCTATGATATAATCCCCGGTTTTCAAAAGATTCCTTTTGACAAGATAGGATTGTATGTTGATGAGTATCGAAAAATACTTCCTAAGGATAACCGTTGATTTTGTGTAATTTTTAACTCAGAGTGTACAAAAGGTTCTGACGATGTACAAACAGGTACGCATTTTTCATATAAACCAATAAAATTCTGGAGTAGATGGTATTATGATACCAACCACAGGTAAAAACCTTGAGAGAATAAAAGCTGCTTATTCGATCAAAATGTTAGGAGGTGGCTTTAATCAGTGGAAGCAGGCATAAAGGTTATTGGCCTTCTTCTTACCCTCGTTTTTAGTGAAAAAACAGAGGTTTTTGTATACAGTATTCAATGCACGATCACCAAATCACTCTGATTTGAATCCATTGCAAGAACTCTTAACTCAAGTTATAATACTTCCCAGCATCATCTGTTTCATTATCTTGTGGTTGACATATTATCGTTGAATTTAAGGAGCAGGTATTATGAAAAACCAGAATAAGATTTGTTCAATTCTTAAAGTCCTTTTGTGAATTTTGGTATGTGCAATAAGTAGAAAGATATGAAGCTGAATCTTAACAAAGAAATCGCCACCAAAGCTTATCAGTACCATTACGCAAGGTGTTCTACTACGAACAGAATCTTCATATGCATTGTTGATTTCCTTTTCCTTGTAGGTATGGTGATACTTATTCCCATCAGCATAGTCGAAGAAGGACCAGTAGATGTCATAGATACTTGCTTCTATGTTTTTTTTTGTTTTATATTGATTTGGGACTTGCAAAAGCAAGTCTTCCGCGATGCACACTGGAAAAGGGAAATAAAAAAGCTGTTTGACTCGACGGATACAATTGATGTAGAAATCAAGTGGTCGGATAGTCAAATTGAAATCAGATACGGCAGGTCTGCTGAAATGTTCAAATGGGAGGACTTCAAAGGTTGGCTGGAAGCCAACGGCTTGCTACTATTATATCGACGCAAGAGTCTACGCAAGAAATTCTTCGACATGCCAGACTCCTCCAAGTTGTTTGATGTGATAGATTTGTCCCAGATATCCCAGGAAGAGAAAGCATTGTTCACAGAGATATTGGCGACAAAGGTAAACAAAACATCCGTCCCCAGCAACTTCTTGCGTGTGAAGCTAACACCGGTCGCACTCCAAGTCAGGAAAAGAGGTTTGGCTAAAGACTCCATTAAAAATCAAGAAACAAATAAATAGAATCCAGTATATATGTCCAAAGTAGAAAGTAGATGGCAAAATGGAGGTATAACGATCCTTAATAACGGAGCAAAGGAATAACAAGCCTTAAATATGGCTTATTTTCTTGAACTGGAAAACACCACAATTTCCAGGTGACATTAGTGGTCCCATTAACGCTTGACAAGCACTACCGTCCCTGAAACTTATAAAAGGAACCTCGTACTTTAAAAAGACCTATAGAATTCAGCTAATGAGCAAGGGAATTTGGTGCTCAGGATGTACCCAAACAGGGCAAAGGTGTGTTTTGGGGGTTGGTTACGGAGATTGCTGTGATTTGACATTCAAATTGTGCCAAGAAGAACCAATCGGCGGAATTCAGCCCCACAAAAAAACAAGAAAAATATCAAGAAATAATTTGCGAGATTGTAACTCCTTGTGTATAAAGACTTAAGCTACACCTGTTTAGAATAATAACGGTTTGCTAAACCGTCATATGGGTTCAGACCTGTACCGCGGGTTCGAATCCCGCCCTCTCCGTTTTGTAGTCATTGTTGACTACAGGTTGTGCTAATTTGTTAGAGAGCAATTTAACCATCACTATGTTATTGGGCCCCCGAAAATTGAGCTATTGACTTTTCAAGTTTTAAATAGTATCATATAAATATAAGGTATGGTGCGTATGTATTTTTGTGCCCCGCGGGTACTAAATAACGGAGCAATACAAGATGGCAAAGGCAAAACTGGTACATATTACAAAAGACCCTTATGGAATAGCTGAGTATAATCTTACTGATAAAAGAAAGGCTGTCGTAGGAAGAGGAAAACAAACAGACTTAGAGCCTCCTATCACTGATAATCCATTCACTATAGGAATTTCCAGAACACATTGTACAATATATAAGAGTGGTGACAATTATTT
This sequence comes from Planctomycetota bacterium, assembly GCA_042576845.1. Taxonomy (GTDB): domain Bacteria; phylum Planctomycetota; class Phycisphaerae; order Sedimentisphaerales; family Anaerobacaceae; genus JBHPEQ01. Next base: position 26,780 of record JBHPEQ010000026.1, on the reverse strand, counting down.
CATTGAAGATACTGGAAATGAAGGCAAGGGAAGCACAAATGGAACTTATCTTAATAAAAGAAAACTGAATTCAGGGAACAGGCTCCCCTTAAATCATAATGACGAAATAAGATTAGGTACTACATATACAGTAAGATTTTTAATTGAAGACAAACCTGCTGAACCTACTTTAGATAAAGACTTCAGGATTGATGAAAGCCAGGCAAGGAAAACTTTAGATGAACAAGCAGACCCAGGGGGTTCTGCTACTGCTTTTGATTTTGAAAAAGATCTCAAAGATTTTGAAAAGAAAAGATGGGGATGATAGAATTTAAAATCATTCACTTCTTTTGACCTATGCTGATAACTTTAGGTGATATGATTTTAGGTTGATAAGGTGTATTTTATTGATATTATCCGCTATGGTTTTGATAGTAGCTCTTATATGCCCGGGCAAACTCTGCCAAAATTCAACAACAGCTTGCAAACCAACAGGATAAACTTTTTCTTGTGCAGTTTTTGTGCCAGTTTTTTAGGAGGTTTTATAAGTTTTTGTTACTTAAATTGGTTACGAATCCGTGGCTTTGGATTGCTAAACTGTCGTATGGGTTCAGACCTGTACCGCGGGTTCGAATCCCGCCCTCTTTGTTTTTGGCTGTGCAAAAGCCAATACAATAAACAAAATAACAATTATTTTCTGAACAAAACAGACCTGCAGGTCAAGCAAATTTTCTTGCAAAACTAAATTGTTGAATGTATATTATTGAAAGATTTATCTGAAAATTCAGGTTTCCGGTAAATTGCTTTTTATGGCGGCGTGGCCAAGTGGTCTAAGGCGACGGTTTGCAAAACCGTTATTCGCCGGTTCGAATCCGGCCGCCGCCTGTTCTTTTTTCCCCAAGACAGTCGATGCCAAGCTGTCTTTTTTTAACCCGATTGTCCAGTATGTTAACTTTTATTAACACCTTTATACCCACAATTCCGCACAAAAACCGCTTTTATTGCTTCAAGAGCCGTATTTCGAGCCGTTAAAGCCTTTAACATACTTTTTGAGGTTAAAATGGACTTAGAATGCGATATTATGTAACATTAGACAACATCCAGAAGGCCAAAATACCCTATATTTCCCCATAATCAAAAACTTTGCCAACCGGATATATAATCCTGTTGTGTTCACAAGAGAGAGGCAAACGTATGTTCAAAACGTTCATCGTTTTTTGCAAATTTTTTAAGTCTTTGATATTACAAATCTTATAGGTTCACAATTTTTGCGTTTTTATGAGATATTTGGGGTTTTGGTTGTACTGTGGTTGTAGGGATTTTTCTCACACATTATAGCCGTTTACCCACACTCATCATAACATAATTGAATCCAAAGCTGATTTAGCTGGATACCTTGAAGTGAGCCCTGAGTTAATGAAAGCCTTTACAACAATGTTCAGGATTTTTCGTGAGTTTGCCATTGCATTTTCAGACTCTTAGCGATTATAATTATCTTATGAATAAAATGTCAGTTCTAATATTTACCTTTTGTCTACTGGCAGGATGCCAAACGTCACAGACATCCTCCGAAAGCGAGTACGAGCGTGTCTCTCGTGAAATCGAGCAGCTAAAAACTGAATCACAGGCTGCTGGTTCAATGGGGGAGAATATCAAGATAGTGGTTAATATGCTTACTTCGAGCATAACTGATCGCTTCGCTATCGACTCCCTCTGGCAATATGTGGATAAAAATGTCGCCATTATCAAACGGCCTGAAGTCTTCAGCCAATCTGGTCTGAAGATAGGCGTTGCTGGTGAAAATTTCAGGGCGAGACTAGATATCACAAAAAAGCAACTTAAGTCCTCCGAAAAAACTGAGCTTTTTGTTTTACTTGCCGATGGCATGACCAGCTATATTAACGTCGGCAAAGAAATCTTAGTACCGCGCTTTTACTATTTTGGCCGGTGGTATAGCTCCGTTGGATATGAATTTAGGCAAGCTGGTAGGTCTTTGAAGGTTACTGCTCGCAAACTACCTTCAAGGCTAATTGATATGGAACTGACCCCAGTGTTTTCAAAATTCTTAAATGATGGTGGTGACTTGGAACTAACCGAGCTTTCAACAAGAGTTACTACACTCCCCGGTCAGACACTTGTTATAGGGGGTGGCGATACTACTGAGGAAAATGTAGCCACTGCTTTGTTGAGTTACAGCAAATATGGCGAAAAGAAACAGACACTTGTTACCGTCACTCCGTACATTCAATAATCACGGATTAAGTAAAGCATTGTCATAAAAGAAAGTGTAGAACTTGCGATTCTGCAAAATTGGCAGTTAACAAGCTCTTGGGTTGTAGTAAAGTTGTATGCAATGGACACTATAACAATTGCTATGATATTTTCTTTTCACTGCAGCATATCGCGATATAATAGTTTCCATGGGATTACATGAATGTAATAAAGGCCGATTTTGCGTTGTTATTCTAATAATCAAAGGGTACATAAAATGAAAAAAGCCAAAAAGAATATTTTGACCACGGCTTCCGGCGCACCTGTAGATAATGACCAGAATACCATGACAGCGGGAAAACGCGGACCTACATTGATGCAGGATGTGCACTTAATGGAAAAGCTGGCTCATTTTAATCGCGAACGTACTCCAGAACGCGTAGTACATGCCAAAGGAGCAGGTGCACATGGTTACTTTGAGGTAAGCAAGGATGTGACCAAATACACGAAAGCTAAATTCTTGTCAGAGGTTGGCAAGCGTACAGAGGTCTTTGCACGTTTTTCAACCGTGGGTGGTGAGAAAGGATCAGCTGATTCAGCACGTGATCCCCGAGGATTTGCAGTAAAGTTTTATACCGAGGAGGGTAACTACGACATGACTGGCAATAATACGCCGGTGTTCTTTATAAGGGATCCGCTGAAGTTCCCTGATTTTATTCATACCCAGAAACGGAATCCCGCAACAAACGCTCCTGATCCTGACATGTTTTGGGATTTTCTTTCTCTGACGCCTGAATCAATTCATCAGGTAACTATACTTTTTTCCGATCGTGGTACACCTAAAGGTTATCGTCATATGAACGGGTACAGCAGCCACACGTTCAAGTGGTATAATGAAAAAGGCGAATACTTCTGGGTTCAGTATCATTTTAAGACGGAGCAGGGTATTCAGAACTTTACCCGCCAGGAAGCAACTCGTATGGCTGGTGAGAATCCTGATTATGCTACCCGAGATTTGCGTGAGGCAATCGAAAAGGGCAATTATCCATCTTGGAAAGTCTGCGTGCAGATAATGACACCTGAACAGGCCCAGGATTATCGTTTTGATATCTTTGATATCACAAAAGTTTGGCCGCACGGTGACTTTCCGCTCATTGAGATAGGGAAAATGGAACTGAACCGCAATCCTGAAAATTATTTTGCAGAGGTTGAACAGGCAGCTTTCTCACCTGGAAATTTTGTGCCGGGCATAGCTGCTTCACCGGACAAGATGCTCCAGGCTCGCATACATTCTTATAATGATGCTCATCTCTACCGGTTAGGACCTAACTACCAGCTTCTGCCGATAAATGCCCCCAAAGCAGCCGCCATGAATAATTATCAACGTGATGGGTATATGCGTTTTGACGCAAATGGCGGCGGTGGGCCAAATTACTATCCCAACAGCATGGGTGGACCTGAACCGGAGCCTGGAACTGGCGAACCGGTTTTTGAGGTTTCAGGTATGGCAGCACGCCAAGAGTATTCCCATCCCAATGATGACTTTGTCCAAGCCGGCGATCTCTACCGGAAGGTTATGACCGATATTGATCGAGATCACCTTATTGATAGCATTGTATCACATCTTGGTGGCGCACAAAAGCGAATCCAGTTGAGACAGAGTGCGATCTTTTATAAGGCTGATCCCGAATATGGCCGACGTGTTGTAGAGGGCTTGGGTTTGGATTTTAAAGAGGTGGAAAAATTAGCTGCTATGAGCCAGGAGGATAGAGTTAAGGCAACTTTACAATAAAACCAAGCAAGACTCGGCTAAGATTTGATACTGGAATGATTGAACATTTAGCCCTTTTCTTGAACTAAACATTTGTGCGTTTACTTTTTGTTTGCTGTATTCAAATTAATTGGCTCGGAATTATGTTAACCAGATATGTTGAAATTCTTGTTTGTCTGAGGATTAAATTATGACTAAAAAAAGATATCTCGTTTGGACCGCGGCGTTAGTTTCTGTTTTTTTCATAGGATGCGAAACAATGAACCAGGTCCTTAATCTGCAAAAGCCTACTGCACGGATGACAGGCCTGAAGTTTCAAGATGTTAAGCTAAATTCAGCCACTCTGCTGTTCGATGTCGAGGTGGATAATCCCTATCCAGTTGCTTTACCGCTTATGAATCTGGACTATGGCCTTTCAAGCGGTTCTGAACCATTCCTTAATGGAAATGCTGTATTACAGACAACGGTACCAGCAAAAAGTAACAAAATGGTCTCACTGCCTGCTAACATCAATTATCTCGATATGTTAAAAGCCTTGAAGGGTATAAGACCCGGGTCGAAGATTCCATACAAGGCTGACTTAGGGCTGTCTGTAGATGCTCCAGCTCTTGGGTTAATGAGATTGCCTCTGAAAAAAGAAGGTGAAATAGTTTTGCCAACGGTTTCTGATGTTGACGTGAAAGATATCTGGGATATTATAAAACCAAAGTAAATATACAGAAGTCATAGTAAAAAATAATAAGCTTGACATAATTTCAAAAAGGATAAAGCAATGAGTAGAATAGAGAAATTACAAATGATTGCGCTATGCTGTTTGCTGTTGTTTGTATCGGCTTGTGGACAGGTGGCAATTACAGGCAGAAAACAGCTTAATCTTGTCCCCGATTCGGTTATGAATTCAATAAGCCTTCAGTCCTACAACGATTTCCTTTCCGAGAACAAACTTAGCGGAAATACTAGTCAAACCGAAATGGTCAAGCGAGTGGGAGGTAGAATTCAGAAAGCTGTGCAACAATATTGTTCTGAAAATAACTTATCAGCTCGGCTGGAAGGATACCAATGGGAGTTCAACTTGGTCGAAGATGAATCAATAAATGCTTGGGCTATGCCGGGCGGAAAGGTGGTGGTTCATACGGGATTAATGCCCATCGCAGAGAGTGAAGCTGGCTTGGCAGTAGTGATGGGGCATGAAATTGCTCACGTCATCGCCAGGCACGGCAGTGAGAGAATGACCCAGGGATTGCTTGTTGAATTTGGAGGTATGGGATTATCCAAAGCTCTGACAAAATATCCTGATCAAACTCAAAATTTATTTATGAAGTCTTATAGTGTTGGAACACAATACGGTGTATTATTACCCTACAGCAGAACTCACGAGAGTGAGGCGGACCATATGGGGCTGATTTTCATGGCGATGGCAGGATATGATCCTCATGAGGCGGTAAGTTTCTGGCAAAGAATGTCTGCTGCTAAGGAAGGAACTTCGCCTCCAGAGTTGTTAAGCACTCATCCGGCTGATGCTAACAGAATCAGGAAAATCAGAAAACTAATACCGGAGGCTATGGGGTATTACAGTATAGCCCAACCGTAGTTAGAACTTGCAAATATAGACCAATTCCTGTCAATAGTTCGGGTATTTTGACCATCAGACATACAATCCGGCGCTCAGGGCAGGTTTTATCACCATATTGGGTACACGGATATATAATCCTGTTGTGTTCACAAGAGGCAAACGTATGTTCAAAACGTTCATCGTTTTTTGCAAATTTTTTCAGTCTTTGATATTACAAATCTTATTACTGTTATACACTTTCCTTGCAAGAATTGTTTTTCTTTTTAATTCGGCACGTTTTTTCAATGTTTTCTTATAAGTTCCATACAATCAATGCCGGCTTTTTTGTTAAACATATTATTTTGAGTTTTCAATACAATAAAGATATTTTCTGCCCTTGAGGAATATCTGGTTATCAACAAACGCAGGTGAAGCATTGAATCCATCATCAAGCTTATTAATGCTCAGAATCTCAAGCTGCTCAGAAGGTTTTATTACATACGTTACTCCATTACGACCTACAAAGTATACTCTATCAGCAGCGGCAGTGGGAGACGCGTAGATTCCTTTTATCTGCTCAAGGTTTTTCTTGACAAAATATGCCTGGCCTGTTTTTGCATTGTAACATGATATTACAGCATCGTTAACGGAACAAACGTAAATTTTTTCCTTATAAAGGAGCGGCGAGGGAACATAGGGGGTGGCCTGGTTGACCTGCCATGCTATTGCATCGGAATCGGTCAAGTCACCGGTTTGTCCGAGTTTGATAGCCTGTAGCGAGCTGCCCCGAAAACCGCTGGTACAAAAGACCATTCCAAAACCGAGAACCGGCGAAGGAATAACATTTCGCGTCTGTCCTGCGCATTGCCAAATAAGATCACCTGTTTTTACATCATAACATCTGATGAGTTTTGTGGCACTGGTAATGACCTGTAATTGTCCATTGGTATCGGCCACTATCGGTGTGGCCCAGGAGGTTGTTTCATCCCGCTGTTTTTTCCACAATAGCTGGCCTGTATTTTTTTCAAATGCAAAGATGTAAGAATCGCCTTCATGGTCTGTGATGACTATTATGGCATTTCCTGCTAAAGCTGGTGAACTGCCTTCGTACCAACGGGTAGTCATTTTTGTAAGTTCTTTGCTCCATATTAGGTTACCGTTCAGATCACAACAGTATAATCCTCTCGAACCGAAACTTGCCCATACATAATTTCCATCGGTAACGGGTGAGAATGAAGCATAGCCATGGTCTTGGTGATGTCCCTGGTGAGGCATTGCCTCATTAAGAGTTTTCTGCCATAACAGCTTACCAGAATTTCGGTCTATACAGACAAGGTCAAAGCTATAAACGTTCGATGGAGCCTCAACGCGGGGACCTCCGGGATGCCCACCGTTCTCGTCACTTTCAGATGACGCATCAGTCTTTGCTTTTTTGTCGGTTTTTACAGCTCTCTGAAAAAACATTTTATCTTTCCAGACGATCGGAGATGAGTTAGAGCCATCTCCCGTCAGCTCAACTTTCCATTTGATGTTCTCCGACTCGCTCCAGGTTAGTGGTGGATTTGCGTTAGGGGCGATACCCATATTATTCGGACCGCGCCATGTCGGCCAATAGTCATCTGCCGATTGTCCATAAGCACCGGCAGTTATTAAAAATAATACAACAACAATTTGACATAGAATTAGTCTCTTCATAGCTAATAGTCCTTTCCATTTATTTAGGTAATTAGTTTTTTGACTTTTACCAAAGAAGATAAAGTAAAAATTACAGGATATAATTCTTCAAAGTACCAGAGTTTTGCAAAATATAAACCAATCGGTGAAGATGTCGATTGATTTATATTCTCAGTATTTGTTAAAAGCCAGGAAGTCCCGTTCAGGAGATGCAAGTGTATTTGTTTAACAGGCAGATTAGCTTTCAGGTCATTTTCTGACAAAACATTTAGTCTGTTTAAAATAGAGGCAAGTGCATCCGTTGCCAGTGCGGTTTCTTCTATAGATGACTGTATCGATTTGTCAGCTCCCCAACCACCATCGGAATTTTGTGCTGATAAAAGCCAATGCACCGCTTTAGACAATATTGTAATAGAGTTTTTCGAGTATTTTCGAAAAAAGTTCGACAGGCCAATCAAGACTTTTGCTGTTCCATAGAGCGGGTTTTCTTTTTCCGGTGCTAATTGATTGCCAAACCACAAAGGCACCCATGAGCCATTGGCTTTTTGTGTTCGTGCAAGATAGCGAATTGCATTTTTAACTGCATTATTCACCGAACTTTGCATGTTATTCGGCAGGGCATCCGACCATGTATCCATGGCGATGATTACATTTGCTGTTATATCGGGCGTACTGCGGTCAAAGGGCAATGTATTCCATCCCTTACAAAAAGTTGGAATTCCACCATCTTTGTTTTGCAACTTTAGAAGCCACTTAATTGCGGCCTGAACAGCCTGGATTACATTTTCATTGACCAGATCGAGATTTCGAATCGCAATCAAAGCAGAGGCGGTATCGTCAGCATCAGGGACAGCTCCCGGAGCATTTGTCCATGCCCACCCCCCCGGCTCAGCGTTTGTATACGGGTGAATTTTTCGATGCTGTTGAGAGAGCAGCCATTGCTGGAGGTTTTTGCGGTCGTCGAGTGACAGGATGTTTTTAAAGTCAGGATTTGCCGCAAGCGCATTAATAGATAAAGTTGTAACCCACGTAGCAAGATTCGTATCGATAGGCCAGCTTCCATCTTCCCTTACGCTGTTCAAAAGAAACTGAACTCCCTTTTTTACAACAATGCTGTCTTTTTTCCCGGTGGCAGCGAGAGCCATGACAACAAAGCTTGTTAAGGGAATTGCTTCAAGAAAGCCGCCATCTTCAGGGTAGATATCTGTCAATATGTTATATGTTCTGTCTTTTGTTAAATATCTAAGAATTCTTGTTACTGGATTGAGAGGTTTTCTGCGTTGGAAATGAAGCTGTCCGATTGCAATTAACGCAGGCAATGCATAGCTTACCACCGGCAAACGAATGGACTTATAAAACTTTTGTGGCACGGCTGCCAGCTCAAACGACAGCGGCTTAATCAAACACCAAATGTCATCAGAAGTATTTAATCTACCTGCGAGGGCACACATTGTCAGAATTGGTGAGGAGAAAGTTCTGTCCTTGCCATACTGGGCGTTTACAGCTTTTAGCAACTGTTCTGGTTCCAGGCCACCAGCATTTTTTTTGAGCCAGATCTCTGCATTGGCTACTGTTTTTTCATATTGATTTGGACATTTAGCTACTACAAATGCTGACCAGCACAGCATCGTTGTGCTAATATTACTAAGACTTAATGTGGTGTCGCCCCAACCACCATCGTTGTTCGAGTTTTCACAAAGCCAGTTTAAGCCCCGTTGAACATGCAATTGGTACTTGTCATTATCAACCATCCCCAGAACAAAAACGGCGGTTGCTGTAGAAAGAGCGCTGCTTGATAAATGTCCCTTCCAGAATCCTTTAGAGGTTCTGGAAGAAAGCAAATGTTCAACCAACTTCTGCAGGCGCTTATCTAAAATATTTTTATCAAAATCCATATTCATCAAGCGAGATTGCCCAGGGCTAAAAGGCCATAATATGTATATTCGCAATCAAGAATTGAGTCCGTCCAATTACCGTAAAAGCCTCCTTTGCTGCACCAGAGACTGTCAATATAATCGAGACATTTGTCTTTTATAGTATCAATTTCAAATCCTGTTGTCGCCAGCGCATGAATAGCGGTAGCTGTTGAAAGCAAATCAGGTATCGGCGCCTTTGGCATCGCAAGGAAGCCGGCGGAAGAAAAACATTGTGCCAGTAACCATTCGGCAGTTTTTTTATTCGCAGGTTGATCGAGGTGATGTAAAATCATCATGGCTGCTGCAGTGGCATTTGTAGAGCCGGTTTGTATTTTTTGGTCGTTAGAAAAACTACCGTCAGAGTTAGATAAGGCCTGAATAGATTCTATTACTTTGGCTTGCTCGGACAAATCTATCTGTAAGTTCTGGCAGGCGGCCAAGGCAAAAAAGCAGCCATATACGGTGCCATTTTCAACAGATGTGTTATTGGCATAACCACCATCTGCAGAGCGGAATTTTTTGAGAGTATTTATAAACTTACAGCGCAGATCATTTTTGATTTTATCGTCTGCAAGATCAGTATAACAACGTATGAGGCTTGCCAAATGAATTAAGTCCAGAGGCTGGTTTTTTACAAATCTCTGAAGATAATTAAAGATTTTTTTACGCGAGAAAGAGCCGCCTAAAGCCAGCAAAGCTTCGAGTCCAAAGGCGGTATAGTATAAATCGCTTTTTTTACCACGTCCCCTGAAGCCTCCGTCTGGATTAATGCTTGCTGTTAGAAAATTGATGACCAAGGGCACTGAATCATTTAGTATTTTTTTAGAGCGGCTGATTGCTCTAATCATTTGCCCTGTTATAGTCATTGCAACAGCCCATAATGTCGATTTCATTGAATATTTTGCTGATGATCCTTCGCAGCAGACCTTTAAAGGCAACATTATCCAAAGGCTCAAGAGAAGAAATTGCCTTGCGTTTATAAAATTCCAGCAAATTCAGAGCAAGTGTTTTTACTCTCAAGGCAATCATTATTTCAGAAAGTGACTTTCTTAAATCATCAGAGCGAACGGTGGTTTCCCAGGATGACTCAAGCACTTTCCGGTCTTTTTTATTTGCATGTTCCCAGGCAATAGCAAATAATAATGACGGCCGATTTTGATTATTATCTTCATGTCCTGTAATGTAATCGAAATCATTAATATCGTCTTTAATCTGGTACGCAATTCCGAGGGCCTTCGAGTATTCCTCGAGAGAAGTTTCTAATTTAGTATCATTTTTTGCTGACAATACTCCCAACTTTAATGCTACTTCAAAGGCAGGTGAAGTTTTTTTTCTAAAGATATCGATGACATCATTGACGGATAAAGGTTTCGGGTTTCTCATCCATTGCAGCTCTTTTCCCTGTCCGCGGCACAGTTCTGTGTGTCCTAAAGCAGCGACCTGCAATATTTTAGATTTTTGGTCCTGTGAGATTTTTAATTGCGTCAAAAGACGATACCCTTCTCCGAGCAGAAAATCGCCCACATTAAGTGCAATCGGAATTCCATATTCAGCATGGAGGGTCTTTTGGTCATATCTTATAAGGTCTCCATCTTCTATGTCATCATGTATTAAAGAGGCCTTATGGAAACATTCGACAGCAACAGCTATTTTGCAAAGGTCATTTGAAAGTCTCTTATTAGTTTGTGATGCTACAGCATGATGGGCACAAACGACAAGAAAGGGCCGCCATCGTTTGCCGGAAGTAACCATCCATTTCAAAGCGAGTTCTTCCGTTTGGCTGTCCTGAGGAGTCAAAAAAGATTCGAGAGAATTAGCTGTGAACAGCTCATTTACTTTGTCACGCAAGTCCCTGAGGTCAAGTCTGTTTTTACTATTTTCGCTGTTTTCATAAACCGCGTCGAGCAACCAATCAATATCCAGATTGGTATTAACACAACCATCATATAATAGAGGAATCGCGACACCAGGGAAGGCGCCGGCTTCCATGTAAGGAAATGTCTTTTCGAGGACATTAAGACAGCTTGCCCCTACAATAGCCTCGATTTTCCCAGTTTCGATAAGTGACATAACAATTGGCGAGCCCTCAGCGATCAGCACAGCATATCCGAGTTCTTCAGCCTGTGATTTTATATCACCGAGTGGACATCTGCCGCAATCTTCACAAAGCAGCCCTATCTGGTCAAAGCCTGCGGGGCAGTTTTCATTGTCACGAAGGCACTTAGGCAAAAGAAGCAACCGTTTATTATATGGTATACCGACTACGGTTTTACGCCAAATCTGATTATTTAAAATTACCGCTAAAAAGTCAATATACTCAGGTTTTATATCAGCAGAGCTAATTATGGTTTGGCAATGTTTTTTTAATTCATTAAGTGACAAAGGTCCAACAAGTCTATGCCGCCAAACATATTCTTGTGCGATTTTCTGTAATTTATCACGAAGTTGTTTTGTTTTTGGAACATTGTCCTGCGGCGGTCTGGAATGTCCGGTTGTCTGAATAGAATTTGTTGTCATTTCCTACTCCTGAGCTTGAACTTTAGGATAAACTTCAAGACTTGAATCGGTGAGTTGTTTTTTGATTCTATTAAAAGTTCGGCGCCAAGCGGCCATTTCTCTTTTTCCAAGCAATTGCATTAATGCTCGTTTTGTCCAGGAGATGCCTCCTGCCCGCTGGTTATCCCAGAACAAACGAGGTACCATTTTGAAATTTATTTCGTAACAAGTCCTGTATAATTGCAGATGATCGATTCTCATATTATCGAGAGTAAATCGAGGCTGGCCAATATCTAAAGGCTCATAGAAGATTGGGAAGATTACAGCCTTTTTCGTTCCAAGATACTTAACGAGCTCAAGAGTTTTCGAAATATCATCAGGAGTTTCACCAGGCAGTCCAAGAATGACACTGAAGACAGAAAAGAAACCGGTTCTTGTCATTCGTTCGGCGGTTTGACGTACAATTTCTTCCCAGTCTTCGGGACGAAACGGCGAAATCTTGCCTGGACAGTTGGCAGCAACCAAATGACCATTTGCACTTTCAACACCCATATTTACCCAGAGATAATCAGTTTTTTTACTCCATGTCAGCAGCTTTCGGATTTCGATTAATTGTTCGTCGGTTAACTGCATTACACTTGTAATATTTGCATGATCTATTTGCATAAAGGATAAATTCTTCATTTTCCTCATTTGCCGGAGCAGATTTTGCAGTCTATCGAAATCCGGTTTTATCCCATTAGAACCATACCTGAAGAAATCTTCACTTCCGTTTACAACGGATGTTATACCATTAGCAATATTTGTTTCCAGATCAGCCATTATTGTATCAGGCGGAAGATGTTCCATTTTCTTCCCAGCCATAGAACAAAACTTACATCCCCGACCGCAGCCCCTTGAGAGTTCTATAATGCCGAGCATAGATGCGTTAGTTATTGGCTGGGCTTTTTCAAAACAGGTTTTTCTTTCGCAAAAGTAGTTTTCAGTTGGCCGATCATTGACAATATTATCAAAAATTTCCGGCCCAGAGCCTTCGAAGTAACCCTCGAAAATCACGTCAATACATTCCTTTGCAACAGGGTCAGGATAGCGCATCAATTGCCAAGCGCCGGCACCACCGGCAACAACTTTGAAGTTGTATTTTCCCTTCGCCCGGAGAATGACCTGTAGCATTTGTCTTGTCCAGTAACTTGTATAAAGTTCGCCTTTCCAGAAATTGTCTGTTGTGGTATTACTCATTCCTTTCCCAAGAGGATCGCTTGAGCTAAAGCCGACGGCTTTTACCCATGGCCCCAATAATCCCGGCAGAGCTTCGGGAGTTGTGCAGACAATATTATGCCGTTGCAGATTTGTATATTTTAATAGGGCTGATTCGAGACGCCGCAATCCAAGAGGAGCTGTTTTCGCTCGCCCAGAACTGTCCGTGGCTACAGGCGGAGAAACAAAATGACGCATTGCCAGTTCAGGCACTTGCGTGGTTTGCATGGTGGCGAAGATACCCTCAAATAGTATCTTATAATCCGCACTTAGAGTTCGGTCGGCTACAAGAACAACTTTAGGCCCATCTTTTCGCTCACTCACGATTTTCCCCCTTAGATTCATTCTTCAAATGAGCTATTTCTTCCGGCGACAAGGATGCCAGAACCTCTGAGGGAATATTCAGCTCTTCTATCAGCCTTAAAATATTTATCTGCTGTATGTCAGGTTTGTCCTTTGCAAATCTTTTTTTACCTTTGCTGTGCTGGCGAATTATCTCGTAAATGTCACCCTGGTTAAGCTTGCTTATTTCAGGCTCAGTTTTTTGTTCTTCGCCTTTGTCGTCAACAACTTCATCACCATTAATCGGGCTTTCAGTATACTTCGGGAAAATAATAGCCTTATGAGGACAAACTCTTGCACAAGCCGGACAGTTTGTCTTACACCCCGCAGGATTGATTACTTGAACTTGTCCTTTCTCAGAAAGTCCGTAAACACCAAACAGGCAAAGATTCAGACATTGCATACAGTTCTTACATCGGTCGTAGTCGATTACCGGAAACCACGGTATCCAGTCTCCTTTTTCTTGAAATTGAATTTTCCGCTTTTCTTTGGAAGAAGTTTTTTTATCAAACAAGGATGAAAGGATTTCCTCAGCGGTGCTTGTCCTCATATTAAGGAATTTGGTTTTCTCAGTATCCAGCTCAGCATCTGCTAAACTGAAAAGCCACTTTGCCGTCCGCCGGTAACAGGCAATAATTATCAACGAATCAGCCTGTGCCCAGCATTTAAGCTTAGGATCCTTTTTCGCAGCAAGTTCGCATAAATCCTGAACCACTTCGAATTGGACCTCTGCCGAGGCGAGTGAATTTAGTATCTGCGATTTTGTACCCTTATCGATGATGTCTGAATATCCGCAATTACAAAAAAGAATCATTTCACCCTTTCCAATTTACTGTGCTTTTATATCATAAGCCATCAAAGTATTACCATGGCGGATATATAGTCTGCCGTTAAGGATTACCGGATGCCCCCAGTGTTCCTCATCACCCAAGGTTACCTTGAAAGAACTTACAATGTTAAAACTTTCAGGTGAGGGCTCAACCAAAGCTACAGTGCCTTGTTTTTCCTCATAGCAGTACAACATACCATCTGCGAATGTGATCGAACCCTTACCAATCCACGTTGTTTCGTACATTACTTTTCCGGTTTCCCATTCAAGACAAACCCAGTTGCCACGGGGATTACCCTTCCAGTTGGAACCGTAGATGTAACCATCCACCAGCACAACTCCGCCATGGTGATTATCAAGCACATCATTAACCCATTTTCTCGTTATCTGAGTACCATCTTCTGAAAGCTCATACATAACGCTTTCATCGTCATAGCCGCTTGTATAATAAATATAACCATCGTAGTATAATGGAGTTGCGGGATTAATATCTTCTTTGCCACATATGTCGCTCCAAAGGATTTTTCCAGTCTCAGCATCGAGCCCGACCAGTGTTTTTTCAAGCATAGTGACTATTACTTTTCTACCACCCCTTTCAACAAGTATCGGTGAACAATACGCACTTTTCTCGCCTATACTTTCGCTTGACCAAATGGTCTGGCCGGTTCTTTTGTCGAGGGCAACTATCGTAGCCTTGTCGCTTCCAGGTGTACAAATAAGCTTATTGTCAATTATTAAAGGCGAGTCCACTATGCCCCAATAGGGATATTCGCCCCCAAACAAATTCAATACATCGACTTCCCAGTTTTTATCACCTGTCTTTGCATCAAAACTGCTAACTACACCCACACCACTTGTAACATAGACATTGCCTTCATTTACTGTTGGTGTGCTGCGCACGCCAGGAGATGACCTTGTCCATTCTGGTCCGTATATTTTCTGCCATTTAAGTTTACCCTTTAGATCGAAAGCAAAAAGCACGCCTTCTTTGTCTATCATCCCTGTTGTATAAATCATGCCACCCGCAATAGAAACCGTTGAAAAACCTGTACCTAATCCATCTGCTGACCATAAAAGTTCCGGCCCGCCTTCCGGCCACTTTTTCATAAGTCCCGTCTCAGTTGACTTGGCGTCACGGTTCGGACCATGCCATTGAGGCCAATCACATGATGGTTCAGCGGAAACAGCAGCATCCGCACTTACATCCAGACAAACCACATCGCCAGCCGAGTTGCGAACATAAATCCTGCCGTTAGCCAAAACAGGGACACTCCAGCATTTGCCCGAAAGAACTATCGCCTGTGAAATTACTTTATAACCATCAGGTGTTGCATCGGCAATAACCAAATTGCCGTTCTCAGCCATAACAATGAGCTTGCCGTCTGCAAGCATAAGACTTCCCTGGCCGAATCCTTTCTGTGCCCAGACAAGCTCGCCCGTCTTATAATCCAAACACTTCAGTTCCCCCCCTTCATCAACTCCATAAATATATTCTTTCCACAGCATAGAACCATTCATTTTGTTCCGCATATTCTTATTTTGCCAGACCTCGGTAACATTGTTGCCCTTTATTTTCAAAAGCACACAACCATGGCCATACCCGGATGATATAAAGACCATATCACCCATGATAATAGGATCTGCAGCATTTACATCATTTTCTGTTTTCCATGGAAATCTCCATAACTCCTCACCGGTCGCAGCAACTAATCCAATAATCTCGCTGAAGCCGCACAATACGATGCATTTTTTACCGTCCATCATGAAAGGTACCGCTGTAGCATACCCGCCCGGTGTTTTCCCATTTTCCCAAATTACACTGCCGTCATCCTTATTAAGTGCGACTCCTTTTACACCTACATTGTAGATTACTATATTGTCAATGACGAGTGGTGACCCGGCCTGGCCCCATGTGGTGCGCTTAATTCCTAAATCTTCCAATAGAGTCTTATACCATATCTGTTGACCCGTTTTGGCATCGAGACAGAAGGCCTTGCCATCCTTACTAATCGTATAGACTTTTCCCCCCGATACTGTTGGACTCGCTAAGGTTCCTCCTTCATAGTACTTTGGATCCAGTCGCTGTGGATATGAGTGCTTCCATATTTCTTTGCCGGTCTCAGCATCAAAACAGTAAACGACGTCGGCGTGCTCGCTTTCATCTACTCCCTTTTTCCCCGTATTTCCCATCGTGTAAACTAGCCCATCACTTACGGAAAAAGTAGAAAAACCAATCCCGACCGAGGCCTGCCATAAAGGCTGTACACCATCTTTGACCTTTAGGGGGTCCCAGTCTTTTTCTGAAGATATGCCGTTATAATTAGGCCCGCGCCAATTAGGCCAGTCCGCAGCTCCTGCAATGCTGTAAAAACCAGTTATGGCTAAAAAAATAGAAATCAACAAACAATTTGTAATCATTCTCTGCGTCTTCATAATAACTCCCTAAAAAATAATAGTAAACAACCACGGATTAAAACCCGTGGCATTGCCGTTTCGGGCTTCGCCCGTCCAACTTTGTCGGATAACTTTATCTACGGATGTAAACCTGTAGATGTGCAGCAAAGTATTAGATTTCTATGAATTTATACAAAATATTACCTGCTATGTCAATCTTATTTAAGCTTACATATTACAACAGTTACATATAAAATTAGGTGGGTACTATACAAAAATATTGACTTAAAAATTTTCAAATTGAACATAACCTTATTTGCAGAATGAAGTTAGCAAAATGGTAAGAGATGACAAATCTCCTATGTGCAGCCCAGTATCAACATTGATCTTTGCCTGTTTCGGAGCTGCAGATGTCGGTGAAATTTCTGATAAGGTTGCAAGACAACTTACCCGGGATTGTGTGGGGAAGATGTTCTGCCTATCTGGAGTGGGGGGTAAAGTCGAACCTATTATTAATGCTACCAAATCAGCCTCGAAAATAATCGCTATAGACGGTTGTAATTTGGACTGCGTAAAAAAGTGTCTTCAACAAGCTGGTTTTGATGGTTTTCAGCATCTCCGTATTACAGATATGGATATGGAAAAAGGCAAAACTCCCGCAACAGAGGAAAATATTACGGAAGCTGTTAAAAAAGCAAATGAATTGCTGAACTAATGACCTTTACACTAATCTTTAAAAGCTAAAGCAGCTGTTGGACATGCTAAGGCACACTTTTTAGCAATTCTTTTGAGTCCCTTTTCAATTGATTTATCAAAGGGCACAGCAACAGTCACATCAAAGCCCCGGCCAATAAAAGTAAGTCCGAGTTCTTCTTTGGCTTCGGCTGCTATCTGGATGCAAAGACCGCACTTTATACACTTGCCGGCTTCGTAAACTATATTGGGATGCTGCAGCTGTTGGCAGAACAAGCGCCTCTTGCCTTTGTATCTGGATGGCTTGGCCTGGTAATCCTGACTAAGTTGTCTTAGTTTACAGTTATCAGCTTTACGGCAGTCACAATGCAAACAGCGGGCAGATTCTTGGATAGCCTGCTCATTTGTAAATCCCTTACCCTGTCCCGATACTTCTATGCGGCCACTGTCACTTACCTGCAGCATAAAGTTGTTTATCTCACCTTCCTGCAGTTTGCCTATACGGATATTAAACTCTTTTTCCTGGCCGCTAACCTGTTGACCCATAACAAACTGATCTATTGCAATCGCTGCCTCTTTACCATCAGCTAAAGAGCGAATTGCGAGCTTTCGTCTGCGGACGGCATCACCTCCGGCAAATATACTTGTAACGTTCGCCTGATAAGCTTTATCTATCTTAATTCCATTAGGCCCTGTTTCCAGGCCCAAAAACTCACCATTATCCGTATTTATTTCTCCTACAGCTAAAAACACCGCGTCATAATCTTTACACAAATTTTCAAGATCTGATTTAGACTCTATCTTTGTTTGAAAAATAAATTTCGCGCCGATTTGCTCAATTAAAGCAATTTCTTTCTCCAGCACTGAAGTGATTTTTTCATAACATTCACTATATCTTAACATCCCTCCCGGTTCATTATGGTCATCATACAACGTACAAGCATATCCTTTTTGCAGCAGGTAATATGCGGCGGATAAACCTGTCGGTCCTGCACCAACAATAACTATGCGTTTGTCTCTTTCCACTTCACATGCTGGCAGATAGGGCTGGGCGGAGAACAAATCAACATCAGCTGCATAACGTTTCAGTAAACAAATTGAAACCGGCTTATCGAAATAGGTGCGTCTGCATCCATTTTCACAGGGAGCAGGACAAATCCTTCCTAATACAGCGGGTAAAGCAATATCTTTTTTAACTGTTATAATTGCATCTTTTAATTGACCAGCCCTGATTTGTCTAATCATTAAAGGGATGTCCATACCTGCAGGACATATAACCTGACACGGTCCCATACAGTCGCCGAGATGGTCGCTTAAAAGTAGTTCCAGTGCAACCTTCCGGGCTTCTTTTATTTCTTCAGAAGAAGTTTCGACTTTCATCCCTTCTTTTACTATGGTTCCACATGCCGGCACAAGCGATACATTTTTGTTAACTTTTACCACGCATATCATACAACTGGTTGAAGCCTTATATCCCTTTAAAAAGCACATCGTAGGTATTTTAATCCCAAGCTTTTCAGCGGCATCCAAGATAGTAGCGCCGTTGTTAACTTCAACATTAAGATTATCAATTATCAATCTAGGCATTATTACTCGACCTTAACAGCATCTACTGGACAGATATTTTTACAAGTATTGCAGCGGACACATTTTTCGGTGTTTATTTCATGTTTTTCATAAGGTGTCATCTCAATAGCATCGACTGGACAATGTTGCGCACATAAGGTACACCCGATACAGTCGTCTGTAATCGAATACGTAATGAGCGCTTTACATTTACCGGCTGGGCAGCGTTTTTGGAGATGAGCTTCATACTCATCATGAAAATACTTGATAGTGGAAAGCACAGGATTTGGAGCAGTTTTCCCGAGGCCACATAGACTTGCTTTTTTTACCATCTCAGCTAAGCTTTCTAAATCCTCGATATCTCCCTTCTTGCCCTCACCTTTACAAAGTCTCTCTATAATATCCAGCATTCGTCGAGTTCCTACTCTGCAGAACGTGCATTTTCCACACGACTGGTTCTGCGTAAACTCAAGGAAATATCGGGCGATATCGACCATACAGTCTGTATTATCCAGCACAACTAGTCCACCGGAGCCCATAATGGCTCCTGCTTGATTAAGGGATTCATAATCAACGGAAATATCAGATAATTCAGCAGGAACACAACCGCCGGAAGGCCCTCCAATCTGCACAGCCTTAAATTCTTTATCTTCTGCAATTCCGCCACCAATATCTTCTACTATCTGTCTTATGGAGATTCCCATCGGAACTTCAATTAACCCCCCTCTCGCAACCTTGCCGGCAAGAGCGAAAACCTTTGTTCCCTTACTGGTATATGTGCCCAGATTTGCGAAAGCATCTCCAGTATTACGTAAAATCCATGGCACGGACGCATAGGTTTCAACATTATTAATAAGCGTCGGCTGCCCCCAAAGCCCCCTTTCTGCTGGATAAGGGGGTCTTAACCGAGGCATACCGCGGTCGCCTTCAATACTGGCTATAAGAGCGGTTTCTTCGCCGCATACAAAGGCCCCCGCACCACCCACTATCTTCAGTTCAAGACTAAAACCGCTTTTATCGATATTATCACCAAGAAATCCGCTCTGACGGCATTTTTCCAACGCCTGGCTCATTCGCTCTACTGCTAGAGGATACTCAGAACGAATATAAAACCTTCCCTGGCTTGCCCCAACCACATAAGACGCTATCACAACACCCTCAATAATCCGATACGGATAAGACTCCATCAACATTCGGTCCATAAAAGCACCTGGGTCGCCCTCATCACCGTTACAAACCACGTATTTTTGTTCTGAGTTGTTGTTACGAACAGCTGACCATTTTAAATGGGTTGGATAACCGGCTCCACCTCTTCCCCGGAGCCCGCTGCGACAGATTTCATCGATAATATCTTCTCGTGTCATCTGGTGAAGACATTTTTTCAATGCCTGGAAACCTCCATTGTCCACGTATTCATCAATATTAAGAGGGTCCATAAATCCACAGTACTCAGTGGTAATGTTCTTTTGCTTTCC
Organism: Planctomycetota bacterium; assembly: GCA_042576845.1. Classification (GTDB taxonomy): domain Bacteria; phylum Planctomycetota; class Phycisphaerae; order Sedimentisphaerales; family Anaerobacaceae; genus JBHPEQ01. The sequence goes on along the minus strand of JBHPEQ010000026.1, from coordinate 6,625 downwards.
CAGGAAATCCGCAATCTGCGGATCTCTGACATTAACCGGATATTGAATCATAGGCTCGCCAAATTTGTCGGTAAGTATTTTATCCAGCATATCTGAGACCATGTTGGAAATCTTTTTTCTCAGACCCGGCGGCTTGAAATGCTTCAGGATAATGGCTTTGGCATCTTCTGGTTTTACTCTTGTATAAAGGTGTGATTTCTGATCAGCAGTTACCAGCTCAAGAAGTGGTGTCTGGTAGCACATTCCAACGCATCCTACGTATTTAATTACCGCTTTTATATCTGTCTGTCTAAGCACTTTACGGAGGGCTTGCTCAAGTTTACCGCTTCCACGGGCTACACAGCAGGAACCAAGACCTATTCTAATTTCACCATAGCCGTCGTCGGCGATTTTAACCTCATTAGTTTTTTTCGCTTTTCCTTCATCTTCCTTTAAGTACCTCAGATAATCATTCAGAACGTTACCAATTGCATCTGCGGTAAGATGACCATACGTTATCCGCCCGATTTGAACCGCTGGGGCCAAAGTACAGCAGCCCAGACAAGCCACCTTCTCAAGTGTGAATAAACCTTCGGCATCAGTGTCTTCATTATCAGCAATATTCAGATACCTTTGAAAAGCATCAAAAACTGTATCCGCTCCTTTAACATGACAGGCCGTACCAACACAAATTTTTATTATATGCTTACCAGCTGGTTGATGCCGAAATAGATTATAAAAAGTTGTGACTCCTACAATTGATGCAGGCGTGATATCAGTTAATTCGCATACCCGTTCCAGCGCCTCTTGCGGTAGATATCCGAAACGCTCCTGTATGCTTTGAGTGATCTGGAGCACTTTTTCTTTGCCGGTTCCTATCCTATCAATGGCTTCGTCAACAAATGTCAAATCCAGCTCGCTCTTCAATTCTTGCTCCCTATGCAATAGAGATTTTTGACAGCCCGAATGTAAACACGACCATCTTTAAATGCTGGTGAAGCAAAGCAATCTTCGCTCAACTCACATTTAGCCAGTTCTTCATACTCGCCGCCGATTTTTATAATAAACATGACACCTTTTTCGCTTAACAGATACAAGCGATCACCAACTATACTGGGAGAAGACATAAAGTTTACTTCAAGGTCTTTTTCCCAAAGCTTGGTCCCATCTGTAACATTATAGCAGGTAAGAAATCCTTGTGATTCAAGGGTGAAAATCAATTGTCCATTACTGACCGGCGAGCAAATATCCGGGCCGCTATCATCAGCTTCCCAGGCAATATGTGTGTCAGTGACATCACCCTGTCCTGTTGGTTTTATAGCAATCAGCCTTGAGTAGGGTTTGATAGCAAATACCAAACCACCTGCGTAAATCGGTGACGGCGCCACATCAGTTCCAAGGCAGTCCAATCGCCACAACTCTGTCCCGTTTAGTGGGTCATAAGCTATCACCCATGGGTCCCCACAGGTGATTAATTGACTTTGATCGCCAATTTTCGCTACTATCGGCGATGTCCACGAACTGGGTACATCTCTTTTGACCTCCCAGACTGTCATCCCTGAAAAAGTATCCAAAGCATACATCCGAGACTTACCATCATCAGCCATACCCTGGTCATATTGAATCAAAAGCAGGTTTTGGTATATTGCAAGTGAAGAAGCATAGCCGTATATACTCTCCGGCAAACCCAAATTTCTTGACCATAGTTTTTTACCTTCAAAATCAAAACAACCGACGTCACCATTTGGGAAAATAGCACAAACCCTGGTGCCATCAGTAGCAACAGTTGGCGCAGCGTAACTTGTACCCTCATCCAGTTCTATTACCTTCTCGGCAGTTGAGGCAGGATTGACAACATCAGCTTGCCATAACAACTTTCCCGAAACTGCGTCAAAACAGTAAACCTGACGTTTCTGCTTGTTTGCGCCGGAAATAAAAACCCTATCATCCCATACAACAGGTGAGTTGTGACCTGTCAATGGGATTTCGCTTTTCCATTTAATCGCCTCTCCTGACTTACCATCCCATTTATCTGGGATATTGCTATACATGCTAAAGCCGCTTCCCTGCGGCCCTCGAAAAGTTGGCCAATTCTTGGCAATTTCTTCATTTGAAGGGTATGAAACACCAGCTTGAAAAAAGTCAACTTTATCTGTACTGATAAAAAACAAAGCGGCGGCTGCTAACAAACCCAAACCTGCTGTCATCACCCAGCGAGCTCTCACAGCCTGGTGAACCTGCTGTATCTGAAGATCTACAGGTACACTTGGACAAGGCAGTCTTCTTTTACAGGCCTTCACAGCTTTTATACCGATTAAAAAAACCGCAACTGCTCCGAATAGAAACATACTTCCTTTTTGTGAAAAATCACGTTGTCGAATTTTGTCTTTTCTGATTTGTAAATCCAATTCACGAATTTGAGATAATAATTGCTCATCCTTTGGCTGCTCGAGCAGCTTTATCTTCAAGGTCTCCAGTCTCTCTGTACGTAAAGGGTCGAGCAATTTTATTTGTAGGTAATTTACAACGAGCAATCCAAAAACAATTATGGAAAAGGCACCTCCTACAATAGCAGCGCCTTTAGCCATCTCGCACAATGAAGTTTTTGCACTCGCATCAGCACTTTTGTTGTCAAATTGTGTCGTCATCTACATTTCTCCGTTTTCTTTTAAGTTCTTGAGTCTGACGTGTTCTTTGGGACAGAACTTAAAGCACCTCCCGCAGGCAAGACATCCTGCCCTATCTGCCTGGAAATCTGTTCTTTTTTTTCTAATTGATGGTACGATAAGCTTCAGTCCCACGACTAAACCTATAAAACCACCAAACAGCCAGCCTCCATATTCGAATTGCTTTCTTATTGCAGAAGCTTCATCATAGAGTTCTTCAATTGGCTTACCAGTTGCCCGAAATGCCAAACTCGCATCGGTAGTTTCCTTGACCTGCCCTTCATTTTCTAAGTAAACGCGCTCTGCCAATCTAACAATCGCATGCATTCTTGGCCATGAATAGCTGAGGCCTGAGCCTGCCCATCCGCCTAATAATACCAGTACCGGAAAGAGAAGAATAATTAAGCCCAACAACTTTTTGCTTCTACTATAACTTGCCTGCGGCCACTCGACTGTCGGTTTTGTAATGGCCCCAAAAGGACAAGCGTCTTCACAAAGTCTGCACTTAATACACTCATCTGGCGTAATTGTCACCTTCCATTTTGAAAGCCTGGAAAACTGTCGCAAAATAACTCCATAGGGGCAGATAAATCGGCAATATGGACGACCTATGAACATACCTGTTATTAAAAAACAAGCACCAAGTACCAATAAATTCATATAGCCGGATATACGAAAAAAAGAAATAAATGGGTCGTATCGACAGATTATAAAGGCACTACCTGTGGCGGCGAAAAGCACTGAAGCAGCAAGATATGTATAAGCGAATAATCGCAGGGCACTTTCCAGCCACTGTGGGACTGAAACAGGACGTAATAAGACCAAATCCTGTATACCCCCAAGCGGGCATACAGCAGCGCAAAAAGTTCTACCGAAAAACAAAGTAAAAACTAACGGCAATATGAAAAATGCCACTGCTGTAATTGGAATAACATAATCATTATCGAAGATTGATAAAATGAAGTTTTGAATGGCTCCTATCGGGCAAATACAGCCTTTGCGATAGAAGCCAAAATAAAGTAATGAAAATACCATTAACATAAAGACAGCACGTCTGGAGCGCTTTTTTAAGATAAGATATGAAGACAATGAAAGCCCAATTACTAATACCGCAATATCTATGTATTCGAAGATGTTTTTCCGAGGTGTGACATCTGTTATCTGGTCTGTTGACGGCAGCTTGTAGCCGCTTTCTTCAAAGTCTGGCGGTGGAAATCGCTCCATCCCGAAGACAACGCCGCAGAAAATAATAGAAATTGATATGCTAATTAAAATATGACCGTAACGTATCATTAAGCGTGTTCCACCGTTTTAATTATATAAGGTTTGTCGACAGGAACACGCGAATATGCCTGTGACGGACAAGCTGCTGCAATCGAGCATTCGTTACAATTCAAGCAGCGGTCATGCTGTACCTGCATAAATAAAGAACCATTTCCAAAAGCATTACATCCCTTAACACATTTCCCGCAGCCTATACAAAGCAATTTGTCAATGGTGTATTCATAATAAGGATCCTCAACAAAGCTGCGTTTTATTGCTCCGGTGGGACAGAGCTGGTTTTCTGCACCAGTGTCAAGCTCTCTCGGTTCTGGCATGAAGAATCCTGTGCAAAGCTCGCAATAGCCGCATATCGCATGTGCATGAACACACTTTACTGCTGATTCTTCCAGTATGCAATATGTGGCACAATTGCCACATGCTACACATATATGTGGGTCTAGCTGCCAGACAGTATTAGGGTTGTATTTTCTAGTTGTAAAAAAGGCAGCTATAGCTGCAAAGCCTGTTATGCAAAAGCTCCAAAGACCGTTTTTCAAAAAGGTTCGTCTGTCAATTTTTTTTATCTGCATCCGAGTTTTCCATTAAGGTGTGTCTACTTGATAGAGCCAGTGGCAGTCTGCAATCTTCGTAAATTTCACAACCCGCACATATACCGCGATTAATACATTTACCTTCCAACAATAATCTTCGCCTTCTCACAAGAGTTGTAACCGTTATGAATCCAACAAAACCCAATGCCGCATATCGTGCAGCACCTACCAACAAATGACGTCGGTTATATTTTTTTATCAAACTCTCAGCCACTATATTTATCTTTTCTTTGTAAATATTTTTATGACATTTCTAATCGTATCCAGTACGAGAATTCGCTGCTGGCCATCAACAGCAAGGTCAAAACCACCTGACTGACAACTTGCTGGGATTTGACATATTTTGGCCTCTCCTGCATCAAGTAACTGCTCCGGACCAGCCACAACACCGACAAAATTCCCATCTACGTCAAAGACCTTAACTCGTACTAAACCTTTCTCAGATGTAACAAAGCTGCCATCTCCCAAAATGACAAAATTTACGGGATTGCAGCATCCGCAGAACCCTTCAACATTCGGCGAGTAAACACCCCACCAGAATTCGAGGTCACCATTAAAGGTATAAGCTTCTATCCTGTGCCGTCCGGGATTTACAACTCGCAGTAATCCATCCTTGGCTATTGCCAGATCAAAATAAGGACTCGGTATCACAAAGCCGGGGATATTTCTGTCTGCATCCTTTGCACCTATATGGCTGATTAATTTACCTTCAGTGTCAAAGCGTAAAACAATTCGATTACCAGCATCGGCAACAAATACGTTATTTTTCAAAACGGCTATACTTGTTAGTAAAGAATCATCATCTAAAGGTTGCCAACTTGTTAGTTGCTTTTTCTGAGTGTCATAAACCTGTATATAGTTGTTCATACCAATATATATCTTAGCATTTTCAGCTACCGTAAGACAACGGGGGGGATTATCGAGTTTGATTTCTTCTTTGAAATTGCCGCTACTGTCAAACAAACGAATAGCTTTATCCCCTGCTGTATAAATGTTACCGTTGGAATCAGTTGCGATGCTATATGATTGATTAAAACCTGTATTTATGGGCTCTGAAGCTAATGCATACAAAATCAAGGCAGGATCAATCTTTATCAAATCATCTATGTTATAGACAAAGTCTTTCTCGAGACCGCTGCCTTTTTGGCCCGATATATCGAAGCGCAAAAGGACTATAATACCGACAATTACAGCTGCAGCCACAACCAAACCGACTAAAATTTCACTCTTTGCTACTGCTATTATTCTTTTCATTTGAGTACCCTGTAAATATTTACCGCCGCAAAAAAACAAGAGATTATTATAACTTCTCAGGCCATCTTATTCAACGATTATCACCATCCCCGCTTATATCAATACATATCATTCGATTCAAATCACGTAAAATTAATCTATCAGATGCAATTGCCATAGGCCCCCATGAGTCCGGCCCCTCCAATACTTTTGCCTTGGCAAGTTGTATGAAACCGCTTGATGCAGCTTTTATCAGGGTAAGCACTCCTGAATCATTCATAATATACATCAAATCATTAATAATAATATAAGGCCCAAGTCCAAATTTATTAGAGCTGGTACTGGTCCAAGCCACGTTCCCGCTGAGGTCAAGGCATGTTAATTGACCATCAGGCCGAACTCCGTAAATATAACCATTATAGAATATAGGTGTATGTTGCGGCGAACCGAACGCCTCCGCCTTTAACCTGAAAACGGGCTTTGGTACTATTCTTTCGCCCTCCTGAGTTAACTGTATCATCATACTGCCGGAATTATAGCCGCCCGAAAAGAAAATCTTCCCATCACCAACAATAACAGGAGAGGGAATATTTGCGATCCGAATCTTCCAGTCGGTAGTTTCCCACAAAATACTCCCGTCCTCGTCGGATATCCCAGTTACTCCCTGGCTTGCACAATAAATATACATCCGCTTGCCCATAAATTCTGCAGGAATTATTGAGGAATGTGTCATTTTCCAGTTATTAGGATTAGGACTTTCCCAAACAATCTCGCCTGTTTCGCAATCAACTGCTATTATCAGTGAGTCACCTCCAGGAGCTATTATTCTTTTCATTTGAGTACCCTGTAAATATTTACCGCCGCAAAAAAACA
>JBHPEQ010000025.1:0-29338 GCA_042576845.1 Planctomycetota bacterium | reverse complement strand
TGTTCCACTTCTTTTGAGTGAGGAATTTTGTTCAAAGACAAGGCTTGCAGGTTCGTTTGAGCGCAGTAGTATTGTAATACGTCGAGCATCAAACGAGCCTGTGTAACGCAGAATTTGGACAAAATGACCTCTCATGGTCGACCAAATGCGCAGGGGTCTGGGAACAAAAATCAGATTTTTTGAAAATTTTATCTCCTTATCCCACAAGCACTTACAAATTTCGACCATCAAAAAATTCACGAATTATCGACCAAATGCGCAAGTTCGCCCTAATTATAGAGGGGCGCGTTTTTTCAAACCGCCCAAAAACTAACAACGAGCAACGAACAATGAACCATTTAACAACGAGCCACGAACAATGAACTATGAACCAATTAACAATGAACTATATAACTCTTTAACCAATAACGACTTATGAATCACGAGCAACGAACTATTATATACGCAACACGAACTACGAAAGATTTCGTACGAAAGTATTCACCTTTTTTGCAAAACGAACCCAATTTGCTGGATGTTCAAATGAACGTAAGTTTAGTTTACACAAGGCATTATGTCAATATGCGCCTTCGCAGACTAATGAAAGCAAACCCAAAGCAAAGCCAATTCAAAGCCAATTTCAAACGAACTTTCAGTTATGAGCTCCGGCGGGTTACCGCTAAAAAAAAAGGCCGGCCAATTCAAGCCGGCCATTTCTCGGCCATCTTGTGATATGCACCACTTTTGACAGGCGGGCAAAAGATTAGTTTTTGATTACAGAACTTTCAGTTATGGGCCCTGGCATTTATCAAAGCCGCCAAAAGTATATGCCGCAAACGGTCAACGCTCAGCTTGTTGAGGTAATCCTCACTGAAATCCAGCTTAAAACGCCCTTTAAAATTCCTGATGCGCTTCTCAAGCTCATTCCTGCCCAACACAGCGATTGAAGTGGCCGTCCTTTCAAAATTTCTTTTAGAATCCATTGTTGTTACCTCTGAATGAACTTCTTTTAATTACGATTTGCTTCAGTTCTCATCGTCTCTGAAGCATTGCTGCTTTTCTAAGAAATTCGCCGAATACGCAAATGTCGAATTTTAACCTGTTATCGGCGGTAAATTTTTTTGTCTTTTTGACAATAGTCTGATAACTTTTTATCTGTGAAAACAGATAAGCTGCAATACGACCTTCCAGCCGAGCTGATTGCACAGCAGCCAGCCAAAAGGAGAACCGATTCCAGACTGCTGGTTCTTGACCGAGCAAAAGATAAGCTCATCGACAGCCGATTCAGCCGCATCGCCGAGTTTTTATCGCCCGGCGACTGCCTTGTTCTTAACGACACGAAAGTTCTGCAGGCACGCTTCTTTGCCAGGCGGAACAGCGGTGCAAAACTCGAGGGACTCTTCCTGAAAGAACAGAACAAGGGCACCTGGCAGGTTTACCTCAAAGGCGCAGTCAGGGTAAAACTAAACGAAGCTATCCTCTTCAAATACAAAAACAATGAAGATTTTTGCAGGGCTGTGGTCCTCGAGAAAAACGATGACGGAACTGTCCTGCTGGAGCTGCAAACCGATAAGGGTCTCGAAGTCGTCCTTGAGAAAATCGGCTTTGCTCCTCTGCCCCCTTATATCAAACGAAACAACGACTTAAAAGCAGCGGCGGCGGATAAAAACCGCTATCAGACAGTTTATGCCCGCCGAGCCGGCGCTATCGCCGCCCCAACTGCTGGTCTGCATTTTACCAAAAAGCTCATCCGCTCACTGCAGCAGAAGGGCCTTCATTTCTCACACATCACACTTCACGTGGGTATGGGCACCTTCAAACCCATAACCACAGAGAACCTCGAAGACCACAAAATACACAGCGAACGATTCTGCCTCAACAGCAAAAACGCTGCAGTAATCAACACAGCCAGGCGAAAGGGTGGACGCATAATCACAGTCGGAACAACCTCGGTGCGGACGCTGGAAACGGTCGCCTCCGGAAGCCGGGTTAAAAAAGCAGCCGGACAGACGTCGCTGTTTATTACACCCGGCTACAAGTTCAAAATTACAGACGCCCTCCTGACAAATTTTCACCTGCCCAAATCCACACTCCTCGCTCTCGTGGCCGCCTTCGCAGGAACCGAACAAATCCTGAAAGCATATCGATACGCCGTCAGCCAACGATACAGATTCTATTCCTACGGCGATGCGATGCTGATACTCTGACAAAAGATAACCGAGTGTTCAACGAACAATATAAATCCGTTTCGAAGCTTCATCTGACCCTTGACAGAGCCGTCTATGTAGCTTAACCTGAGTGTTTTTAAGGATTTGAGTTAGTATAGGGACGGACAGATGACGCCTGAGACGGTTGTAACACGCTTTGCCCCCTCGCCGACTGGTTATCTTCACGTTGGCGCAGCCAGAACCGCTCTGTTTACCTGGCTTTTTGCCAGGCACACAAAAGGGAGGTTTATACTGCGTATCGAAGATACCGATCGCAAGCGAAACACCCCTGATGCAACCGGTGAGGTTATCAAAGATTTACGCTGGCTCGGCATCGACTGGGACGAGGGACCTGAAGTCGACGGGCCTAACGGTCCTTACCTGCAGTCACAGCGAAAGGACATCCACGACAAATACATAGACAGGTTAATCGCTGATAAAAAGGCCTATTATTGCTTTGATACCCCCGAAGAGCTGGATGCGATGCGGGACAAAGCAAAAGCAGCAAAGATAAACTTTCTTTATCCCCGGCCGGAAAAATTCCCCGAGGAAGAAGATGTTCAAAAGGCACGGACCAGGGGCAGGGACATAACAGTCCGTTTCGCCCTCCCGCAAAAAGAGATTCTCGTCGACGATTTGGTTCGAGGCAGGATCAAATTCGCCGCCGGTGAATTCGGCGACTTCATAATACAGAAAAGCGATGGATTCCCGACCTATAACTTTGCCTGCGTTGTCGACGACGCTCTTATGGGCGTAACGCACGTCATCCGTGGCCAGGAGCATCTGATGAACACACCAGGCCAGCAGGAGCTTTGGCGGGCATTGTTTGCAGATACTGAACTGCCGAAGTATGCACATATGTCGGTAACTGTCAGCGAAACCGGTGGGAAATTATCGAAACGCCAGCGGCCGAAAGCTCTCCTGCAGGCAATCAAATCAAAAAAAGATGCCGACCTCGAAGAACTCGCTAAGGCAGGCGGAATCAGTATTGACAGGATGCAGGACTTTCTAAATGGCAAAAGCACCCCCGATATGAATACTGTCAGTGCGATGGCTCAATATCTCGGTGTTCATCTGCCGGAAATCAACATCATCGATTTTTTCAAAAACGGTTATCTGCCGGAGACTATGGTAAACTTTCTTGCGCTTCTGGGCTGGAACCCCGGCGACGAGAGGGAAATTATGTCGGTTGATAAACTGGTTGAATCCTTCGAGCTGAGCCGATTAACGAAGACGAATAGTTTGTTTGACCGGCAGAAATTACTTGCCTTCAATACAGAACATATAAAAATACTCGATAGAGATATGCTCAGCCGGCGTTTCAGAGAATACTTACAAGCCGTTGATTCGCCGGTCAACGCCGCAGACGATGAGCTGCTTGCCGAATTATTAAACATAAACACCGGCGCCAGAACGCTGGAGCAAATAGAAACCAAATGCAGATTCCTTTTTTATCAAAACGAACAAATAGAGTATGACCAAAAGGCGGTCAAAAAAGTCCTGCTGAAGCAAAACGGTCTGGAGATGCTGGGGATTGTAAAGGACAGATTAGCTGCGATGGATGATATAACCGAGGAAGGTCTGGAAGATATGCTTCGCGGCCTTGCAGAGGAAAAAAATGTAGGATTGGGCAAAGTCGCCCAGCCGCTGCGGGTCGCTATCTGCGGAACTACCATTAGCCCGCCGATTTTCAACTCGGTCAAACTGCTCGGAAAAGAAAACACCCTGGCAAGAATCGATATTACGTTAAAAAAGTTTATCGTGGAATCTTAAGCGTAAGGAGATTAAAAAATGCCATTATTAGTAACCGGTTCGATAGGGATTGATACTGTTACTACACCTTTCGGCGTTAGTGAAAATTGTCTCGGCGGCTCAGCCGTTTATTTTTCTATGTCGGCCAGTTTCTTGACGCTGGTAAGACTTATCGGCGCCATCGGGCCGGACTGCCCCTTTGATTTATCCGACGTATTCGCCGGCAGGAACGTCGACCTCGCCGGCCTGGAGATAAGAGGAACCAGCAAAACTTTCCGCTGGAAGGGCTCTTATCACGACACGATGGAAGAGGTAATTACAGACGCTGTTCAATTAAACGTCCTGGCGGAAGCGCCGCCAAAAGTACCGGACGAATTTAAGGACAGCAGATACGTCTTCCTGGCCAATACCGCCCCCGCACTTCAATTGCAGCTTCTTGAGCAGCTCGACCGTCCCGCCTTTGTAGCGGCAGATACAATGAACTGCTGGATTGAAGGCCGTCTCGATAACCTAAAGGCATTGCTTAAGAAAATTGACTGCCTCACCCTTAATGAAACCGAAGCAAAAATGCTTACCGCCGACAGCAATCTGATAACCGCAGGTAAAAAAATCCTGGATATGGGACCGAGAATCGTGGTTATAAAAAGAGGCGGCTCGGGTTCAATGCTGTGCGATGCCGATGAAAGGATGTTTATTCTTCCCGCATATCCGGCAGGCCAAATCAAAGACCCCACCGGTGCGGGCGATAGTTTCGCCGGGGGACTTATGGGCTATCTGGCACAAACCGACAAAACCGATTTCGACACGCTCAAAACCGCCGTCGCTTACGGAACGGTGGTCGCCTCTTTTACCATCGCTGATTTTTCGCTGGCCGGCTTAACCGCAATAAGCAAAAAAGATATCGAAAGCCGGCTCGAACAACTGATAAAAATAACTCATCTTTAGAGGCTCTTAATAAGGAACCGATTATATGCGGGTTTTCATAGCCATAGATATTAATAATGAAATAAGAGCTGCCATAAGTGATTTGCAGCAGAAGCTAAAGGCCGATGCTGATATAAAAAAGCACGATGTCAAATGGGTAAGACCCGAAAATATACACCTGACTTTGAAATTCCTCGGCGAAACAACAGACACTCAGCTCCTCGACGTCTGCAATGCGGTTGAGCAGGCAGTCGCCGGAGAAAATGGCTTCCATCTTGAGATAGCTTCTGTCGGTTATTTCGGAGGCGGGTCCGCAAGAGTGTTATGGGTCGGCACCAGGCCGGAAAGTGATGAGCTTTGCCGGCTGCAGAAAAAAATCGAGGAACAATTAAGTCAGGTCGGCTGGCCAAAAGAGAAAAGAAGCTTTACCGGTCATTTAACACTGTGTAGAATAAAAAACACAAATGCAGGAGCAAAACTCGCTCAGATTAGTGAAAAGTACAGCGACTATAACCTCGGGACTATTTCGGTTGATTCGGTCAAAGTTTACCAGAGCCGGTTAACGCCGAAGGGACCTATTTATAATATGTTGGGAAATTACAAATTACAATAAGAACCAGACGGAATCGGAGATTGACAAAAATGGCAAAAACAAAGGAAATTCGAAACTCCACGAAAAAAAACAGTAAACAAATCGCACTGGAAAACGTGATTGCTCAGATAGAAAAACAGTACGGCCAGGGTGCGATTATGAAGATGGACGAGAACAAATACGCCAGGATTAAGGGAATACCTACCGGCTCATTATCGCTGGACATTGCTCTGGGCGGCGTCGGCATACCACGTGGCAGAGTGACGGAACTGTTCGGGCCGGAGGCCTCCGGCAAAACCACCCTGTCGCTTCATGTTATTTCAAATGCCCAGCTTGCCGGCGGCGTCGCCGCCTTTATTGACGCGGAAAACGCGCTCGATACGACGTGGGCCAAGAAATTAGGCGTTGATGTCAGCGGGCTGCTCATCAGCCAGCCTAATAACGGTGAAGAAGCGCTCGAAATCACCGAGATGCTAATCAGGTCCAATTCAGTCGATATTATCGTAATTGACTCTGTCGCTGCACTTACACCGAAAGCGGAAATCGAAGGCGAAATGGGTGACAGCCACATGGGACTGCATGCAAGATTAATGAGCCAGGCGATGAGAAAGCTTACCTCCGTTATCCATAAGAGCAAAACGTCGCTTATCTTCATCAATCAAATCCGTATGAAAATCGGGGTGATGTTTGGAAATCCGGAAACCACAACCGGAGGAAGAGCGCTGAAATTCTACAGCTCCATAAGAATCGATGTAAGACGCATAGCGACCATAAAGGACGACACCGGCGCCATCGGAAACAGAGTAAGAGCAAGGGTGGTAAAAAACAAAATCGCACCCCCCTTCCGCGATACCGAGTTCGATATTATGTTCGATAGCGGAATCAGCTATGAAGGCGACCTGCTCGATTTAGGCGTCCAGTGCGATGTCGTACAGAAAAGCGGCGCCTGGCTGAACTATGGTGACATTCGGCTCGGACAGGGAAGAGAAAACGCAAAAAAATATCTCGCTGAGAACAAAGAGCTTTGCGAAGAACTAAAAGAAAAAATCCTCCAGGAAAAAGGCCTTAATTCTGAAACCAAACCAAAAAATAGCGAATAGAAAATATTCTTTGAAGTCGCAATTCGCCGGGAAAATATAAAGTGCTCACTTCAAAACAAATAAGAAGCGGATTTATAGATTTTTTCAAAGACAAGGGACACGAATTTGTCCCCAGCTCTCCTTTGGTGCCCACCGATGACCAGAGTCTGCTTTTTATAAATGCGGGAATGAACCAGTTTAAGGATATTTTCCTCGGTTTGACCGCTCCTGAACACTCCCGGGTGGCCAACAGCCAAAAGTGCCTTCGCGTCAGCGGAAAACACAACGACCTTGAAGAAGTCGGCAAAGACACCTATCACCATACCTTCTTTGAAATGTTAGGCAACTGGTCCTTCGATGACTATTTCAAAGCCGAGGCAATCGAATGGGCTTGGGAGCTATTGACAAAAGTATGGGGCATCGACGCCGACAAGCTATGGGCAACGGTTTTTGCGGGCGACACAGCAGATTCCTCTCCATCCGACCAAGATGCCAAACAGCTTTGGCCGAAGGTAACAGGTATCTCTGCTGAGCATGTTCTTTTTTGTGGGAAAAAAGACAATTTTTGGGAGATGGGCGAGACCGGCCCCTGCGGGCCCTGCAGCGAAATACATATCGACCTCGGCCCCGAGATGTGTGATATGAAAGAAGACAAAAGTCACAAGTGTAGCGTAAATGGTGGTTGCGCACGATTCATAGAGTTATGGAACCTCGTCTTTATCCAGTATAACCGCAAAGAAGACGGCGAACTTGTCCCGCTTTCCGCCAACTATATTGACACCGGTGCCGGCCTGGAAAGAATTGTTGCCGTCCTGCAGAATAAAAAAAGCAATTACGACACCGATTTGTTCTCACCAATAACCGATGCAATCGGCGAGATTACAGGCCGCAAATACCAATCCCGATTGAACGACAAAATCGATAACGCATTCAGGGTTATTTCAGACCATATTCGCTCACTTACTTTTGCGATAACCGACGGTGCGACACCCTCAAACGAAGGACGCGGTTATGTCATTCGACGCATCCTTCGCAGGGCGTCGAGGTTCGGCAGAGAGCTCGGTATACACCAGCCGTTTATATATAAACTTGTGCCGGTCATGGTTGATGCGATGGGCGATGCATTCGGCGAAATAAAACAAAGGGCCGACTTCGTCTCAACGGTAATCGAATCCGAAGAGGAAGCTTTCAGCAGGACATTAGACAGGGGAATCGAAATCTTTAACACCGCCACCGAAAGGGCTGAAAAAACAAAAAGCAAAACCATCAACGGCGAGGATGCCTTTCAGCTTTATGACACATACGGCTTCCCGCTCGATTTGACCCAGCTTATGGCAGAAGAACTGTCGCTGAATGTCGATACAAAAAAATTCGACCAACTGATGGAACAGCAAAGACAGCGTGCAAGAGCAGCACAAAAATCGGGTTCATCTGCGTTTATTTTTGCTGGTAAGGAACTACCAACAACTGACGACTCAAAAAAATACGAGACCGACACCTTCACCACAAAAGTTGTCGGTTTGACAAATTTTCTGGAGTTTTATACAGAGGGAACCTTTACGGCTAATGATGTAGTTCGTCCTGAGAATAAAGGTCATATCCATATAAGCAAGGACGATCGTATTGGGGTTGTTCTTGAGGAGACTTGTTTTTATGCGGAAGCCGGTGGGCAAGTGGGTGATTCTGGCAAAATAGAATCTGCTAATTGCAAAGTTGTAGTTGAAGAAACAGAGAAATTGGGAGACTGCGTCCTTCAAAAGGGCTACCTTATCTCTGGAAAGATATCGGTTGGTGACGAGGTAAGAGCTACTGTTGACAAGAATAGAGAGGCAATCAGAAAGAACCACACCGCTACACACCTGCTTCAGTGGGCGCTGCAGACAGTGGTGGATAAATCCATTTCCCAGCAGGGCAGCTTTGTTGAGCCGGACCGTTTTAGGTTCGACTTTACATATCCAAAGGCATTGAGCGCCGAGCAGATTAAAGAAGTTGAGAAATTAGTCAGGAAAAAAATCGCTCAGGATTTACCTGTAACCTGCGCCGTTATGCCCAGAGACAAAGCGGAAAAACTCGGAGCGATGGCGCTGTTCGGCGAGAAATACGGCAGCGAGGTTCGAGTAGTAGCTATCGGTGCAGCGGAAAAAAACCAGCTGCAGGATGCATTAAGCCGGGAGTTCTGCGGCGGCACGCATTGTGACAACACCGGCCAAATCGGTAACTTTAAAATAACAAAAGAAGAAAGTATTTCAGCAGGTGTAAGGAGGATAACGGCATTGACAGGTGAAAAACTTAACGAATTTCTGCAGGAGCGAAGCGAAATAGTCGATAAGCTGTCCGAACTCTTAAAGACCCCTACTGATGGACTGCTTGAGCGCGTCCAGCGACTCCTTGAGGAAAACAAAAAGCTTTCCAAAGAGCTTAAATCAGCAGCTCGCCATAAAGGCTCCGACGCTATGGCCGAGGCAAAACAACTCCTGGATAAGTGCGAGAAAATCGAACAAGCAAGCATAATCGTCGGCAAACTGTCCACAACTTCTGCGGAACAGGGACGCTCGGCCATTGATATGTTAAAGAAAAAAGCAAAATCCGCAGCAATTGTCCTGGCATTTGTTGATGACGGCAAAGTAACTTTGCTGGCGGGTGTCACCGATGATTTAATAAAGAAATCCATTAAGGCAGGGGACATTGTAAAAGAAATTGCTCCAATCGTCGACGGTGCCGGAGGCGGGCGACCGCAGATGGCGCAGGCCGGCGGAAAAAACCCGGATAAAATCAACGATGCACTGGACAAAGCCAAAGACCTGATAAAAGAAAAATTAACCAACACCTGACAGACATCTTCTGCTGAAAAGCTAAAACTCAAAGGCAGATTCAAAAATGGACGAGGCAGGAAAGGAACAGCGCAAAAACCTAATCCGCTTCCAGTGCGGGCACTGTGGCCGAAGAATTCACGTATCTGCAGCCCACTCCGGCAAAAAAGGAAAATGTCCAAAGTGTGGACAGCTCGTTACTGTTCCTGAAGTTCCGTCTCCGGCGCCTGTTGAAAAACCGCCCTCTCCAACAACTTCCGGCCTGGACTCCCTTGCCTTTGATGTCCCGCCGAAGCAGCAGCCGACAATCCAGCCGTCTCAACAATCGCAAGCTCAACAGGAGGATATCGACCCTTACCAAATGTTAAGGCAAACTGTACTGCATAAAGAAACCAAACCGCCTCCGGAAAGAAAACTGCCCTGGATTATCGATATTTTTCTGTACCCGACTAACAAATCCGGCCTGTCAATGTTGGGCATTATCATAGGCATTCCTTTGCTATATGGTCTGTTTGCCGCTTTGATGGGTTTTCTTGGTTTATTTAACCAGCTTTTCCTTATCCTCTTTATCCTATTACGAATAGTAGGTTTTATCATCGGCACTATCTTTGGTATGTATGTTTTCTGGTATCTCTGCCAGTGCATTCGTGACAGTGCCTCGGGGGCGATTCGCGCTCCTGAGACTATCTCCATCACGCCGGGCCTTGGTGAGCTGTTTTCGCAGTTCATAAAAGTCATCGGCACATTGGTATTTTTCACCTCCCCGGCCATTGTTTATTATCTGTGGACTCATCAGTACAATACCATCTTTTGGTCCCTGCTTTCGGCTGGTTTATTACTTTACCCTATGGCATTGCTTTCCGTAATAATGTTCGACTCTTTTTATGGGCTCAACCCTGTTTTGGTCATCGGCTCGGTTTTAAGCACCTTTTTCGCATACGTAGGCCTGTTATTATTCCTCGCCTCTTTCTTTATATTGACGAAATTCCTGGTGCCTTTACTGATGATGCTTTCAGAACTCGGAAATATATTTATGATTATCGCTACTATACTGCTGTATAGTACAGGAATAATGGACTTTTATGTTATGATGGTCGCTGCTCATCTGCTCGGCAGGTTCTACTTCCGATACCAGGAAAAACTGAACTGGGAAGTTTAATTCCCTTAAAGATTGTAGCTGCAAAAGAAAATGAAAATAATCGAAAATCCTCAGCTTGCTGACGGACGCGAACATCTTTGGCTGCTTGATGCTTTCTTGTATCCCATAAGCTCAGCGGGCCTGATACACCTCGCTGTTTTTATATTGCTGCCGCAATTGGTCTCGTTCTTCGCTCGATTGCTTAGCGCATTCTTAGCGCCGGTTTTAGGCCGGGGTACCGGCTATATTCTCGCTTTTTTATTAGTGCCTTTTTATATAGTCTTTTACAGCTATATTTTTTACTACATTACGGACTGCGTCATCAGCAGCTCAAAAGGCAACAAGCGGGCGCCAGACGCAACCATACAGGAAACCATCGGTATAGGCGACTTAATCTCAAAGTTAATTCTCGTACTCGGCTGTTTCGGTATTAGCTTGTGCGCACCGGCAGTATATTATATTTTGACCCGGCGAACCGACCTGACTTTCTGGCTATTGTCGGCAGCCGGCGCATTCTTTCTGCCTATGTCGCTTCTGAGTGGAATAATTTTCGATTCATTCGATGCACTGAACCCGATATTAATAATTGGCTCTATATCCAACGCATTTTTCTCATATTGTGGCCTGGTTCTGTTCTTCTTGGCAATCACGGCATTTGCTCTATTTGTCGTACCGCGCATACCTATTTGGGGTTTCCTTTTAACTGGTATCAAATTTTATCTTCTTTTCGTCCTGACACACCTATTAGGCTGGTTCTATTGGTGGAACAAAGACAAGCTTGATTGGGGCATTTAACAAACGAAAAACTTTCGACTATAAAAAAGTTATCCGTTTGGAATAAAGAACCTGCAGAGCTTTTGATTCGACTGATTGGAAGATGTTGGATATTTTGTCGTTTGAAGTTAAAAGATTTGCTTTGTAAAGTACGTTGTGAACTGTCATTCCTGCGAAAGCAGGAATCTATTACGTTGTCATTTCGACCGTGGCCCTCCGAAGCGTATCTCGTATTTCGCTTCATGCTTCACCCTGTACGCTCTCCCCTCTGCCTTCTGTCTTCTGACTTTTAACACCACCCACACTACTCCCATCAGAAATTTAAGCAATCATCAACTATCACTCAGCGCCTCACGTACACCTCATAAGTATAATCAAGTTGCTGGCTCTCGCCCGCCTTCAATTCGATTGTCCAGGTAAGCCTTTTGACTCCATTCATCCGACGCAGCCCCCTTGCTAAACTGTCAACCTTCGCCTCAGGTTGTGATGATTTCAACTCACCTGAAAGCGTTTTACTAATCTCAAGCGTTATGCCCTTCTGTTGAAAGTTTGTTACTGAAAGTTTGCCTTCCACTGTCACCAAATCGTAATGATAGCCATACAACTGAGCCGCATCACGCTTCCTATCAATTTCAATTTCCACCTGCTCAGCCTTAACGCTCACCGCCTGGGTAATCTTTACCGTCGTTTCGCCTTCTGCCGGAGTATAATTTAACGTGTCCTGCCCCAGGACAATACCCTCCTTAACTATCTCCGCAGGAGCGGTTGTCCATGGAACTTTCGTTATGTTCTCCACCCTCAAACAGTGCCATACCTCTTCATTCGGTTCTCCTTCTTCCTGTCCGCGCCTTTGATAAGAATAGCGCTCTTCCTCGCTGACATAATCCAGTATCTCCCATTTATAAATGTGCTTATACGGCACCGATTCGGTAAACAATGGCAGATAACCAACTTCCCCCTTCTCCAGTGACACACCCTCAACAGGATACAGAAACAGATCCTCCGCCGCCATCCCGACTTCCGCTGCTCCATATGCAGGAATGAAATCTCCTCCCATCATTCCTCCTCCCATACCTCCCATCATTCCTCCACCGTATCCCCCGATTTGTTGAAACATTGCATTAGATAGTATTCCACTGGCTTCGTCAATCTCGCTTTGCCCTCTCGAAAGTGCCCTAAGAAACTGCGCAAGATTCTCTTTTTTTGCCAAAGGACTGACGACATCAGCAAATTGAAGATTCGGAAACCCCGTTACCAACTGTACCGTAACACCATCCAGCTCACAGGTCTCGTTTATTACCACCGCTTTTGCCGATATCCGCATTTTGTCTGCCTTGCTTATATCCAGAATGTAGCTTGGCGCCCAGGTGATACCCTTGGCTAAATAACTTACTAAAAGCTTCTTCCCGCCCGCCGGCTTTTCAAGCCTCACATCTATCTGCATAGATTTGCTCTTAGTTGTAATAGTTTCCTCCGGTTCACATTCGATAAACTTGATTCTTCTGACCTTTTGTGAATCAATGGCGACCTCTCCCACATCCGTCTCCATTATTATCAAGCTGGCTCGAACCGGTGGCCGAATATAACGAGGTACGTTACTATAATCATTCATCCCGGGCGCATATGGGTCAGGCTGTGGTTCTGGACGGTCTTCTGCAAAAGACTTTAATATCCCGCGGATAGTTGATTCTCCTTTATCGTCAAAACTAAGTTCTACTCTTTTACCTACATTAGCTCTTAGAAATTCCTCCATAGATATCGCTTCAATTGACTTTTCCACCTCAACTTCTTTAGCGGTGAGACTTTCCAGCTTGACTTCCGCAGGATACGACACCCAGAATGTCCCGTGCGAAGCCGCTGCATATGGCACAAAGCTGAACTCCTTCTCATCGGGACATCGCACCGCCGATACAAAAAATCCCAACCCGTTCTTAAAAAGCGCTACCTGCTGCAGTTCAGATTCAGCCTGAACCCCTTCCGCTTCCGAAACAGCATAACCTTGCCGGATAAAAAGCACAGAACCAATAACAACAGCCAGAACAAATATTTTCTTGATATGTACCATAGCCGAAATCCTCCAATAAGTAATATTAAATACAGAGATTTGTTTTCTCAAATTCTACAATGACTAACCAGGATTTCAAACATTAAATACCAAATCTTTTCTAAAGTCCACATATCGCTTTAGAATCGCGTGTTTTGTTCATTTGAAATTTGAGTCCACTCTAAGAAGGCAGGGTTGAGATTCCAAAAATTTTGCTTCTGCAAAACCCCCTGTCTTGCTTTTGATGATGATGTCTTTATGATAGCTTTTGAAACAAATTATTATCTTTGCGAGGTAAAGGATGTTCCGCCGAGCCATTACCACCCCCGCTGTAATCACCCGCAAAACCAGCACCTGCTAATAAAACTATAACACCAAAAACAACTCCAACCGTCCTCACAACATTATCTGTCTACCTCGCTTATACTTTCTACTTTCTACCCTCTACTTTCTACTTTCTACTGTCTACTCTCTACTATCAGCCCTCTACACTTGTAGAGAGCGCTCTACAAATTCACCTTTTTATGCAAAACAAACCCAATTTTCAGAACACCCAAATGAACGCAAGCTCTGTTTTAACAGGGGATTATGTCAAATGCACCTTCGCAGAGACTTCAAAAGCAAACCCAAAGCAAAGCCAATCAAACCCACCCCCTCTCCGTCCCGCCGACTATCACTTCAAACTATCAAGCACTTCGTCCAAATCCAGTTCTGCATAACATATACTCGTATCGCACGCACCATAATAAATCTTCAGCTTGCCCTCTTCAGACAGCAGACCGCAGCTAAAAACGACCTCACCAAAAAAGCCCCGCCTTTCATAATCGGCCTCCGGCTCCAGAATCGGCTCCTTACCTCTTGCAGTCACTTTCCACGGCTCCTTCAAATCCAACAGCACTGCTCCAAGACAATACCGATTGTTGCGGTCTGCACCGTGGTATACCTCCACCCAGCCCCTCTCGGTCTTAACCGGCACAGCGCCGGCTCCGATTTTCAACTCGTCCCACAAACCATAGCGAATATCCATCAGATACCGATGCTTACCCCAGGAAGTTAAATCGGGCGATTCTGCAATCCACATCTGGTTCTTTCCGAACAAAGATGATGCCGGCCTGTGCAGCGCATAAAATCGACCATTAATCCGCTCCGGAAAAATCGCCACATCCTTATTATCAGGGCAGTAAATCACGCCGCCTCGCTCAAAAGTCTTAAAATCCTTCGTCGACGCCAGGGCCGTCGTCACACCCAAAGCTGAAACCGCAACATAACTGATATAATAAACCCCGTCGATAAAACTAATCCGCGGGTCCTCAACTCCGAACGCCTCCACCTCACTGGCAGGCCCGAACGAAATCCCGTCTTCAACCTCAAAGTTGATACCGTCTTTGCTCCTCGCCACTCTCAAATGCGAAATCGAGGTCAAATACGTCTCATCAGCCCTTACTATCAACCGCGGGTCGGAAAAATCATTCTTCGTATCACTCTTCAAAAATTCCTTAAGAACAATACCGCCCAAAGTAACGTCATAAACAGCCGCCAGGACAATTTCGGGATGTTCGCTTACAGGTCGCTCCGCCACACGCAGCAAAAGAACTACCTCCTGCCCCAGACGCGCTGCTCCTGCATTAAATACCCCGATAACTTCAAACCCTTCCTTTGAAGGACTGACATCCCCCGGCTCTATTATTGCATTATCAGGTGAACGAAATACTTTCACGTGTCGGCTTCCTTAAATTGCTGAACTCCAAATCAAAAAACACTCTAAAGCCAAAACCTCTTCTGAATATACCCCTTCCCAACCGCATTCGCAAGAGCTCATACCAAACAACCCAAAAAAAACAGCTCTCAAATTATTACTCATTAAGAGCCTCTAACAAAATGAATTGTCGCACCGAAAGCGAGCGTTTTTTTGGATGACAAGGCGGCAAGGGGAAAATTGCCACAGGCGTAGCCAAGGCTACGTCGAGGACAATTTTACCCCGACAACGCAGCCAGCCAAAAAATAAGCCGCTTGAATGCAAAGGCATTTTGTTAGAGGCTCTAAGAAACCTTTCCGCAGCATCTTCGCAAGAGCTCATACCGAACAACCAAAAAAAATAGCTCTCAAATTATTACTCATTATGAAACCTTTCCGCAGCATCTTGCTTTTGCTATACTGTCTGAGGTCTGGGTTGCCCAAAAATCCTTAACTCATTGGATGCAATTGGCTTTGAATTTGACTTATGGAAAAACAGAAAAAAGCATACATCTACGCCGCCGTCGCCATTTTGTTCTGGTCGACCGTTGCCTCCGCCTTCAAAAAAACCTTACGCAGCACCGACCCGCTGACTATGCTCTTTTACGCCTCGCTTACCTCAACGATTGTCTTCCTGGTCTGCCTTTCCGCCCTCAAAAAACTCCACCTGCTAAAAACACTATCCAAAAAAGATTATCTTCTCGGCGCCCTGCTCGGCCTGCTAAATCCCTTTGCCTATTACATCGTTCTCTTCGAAGCATACAAAATCCTGCCTGCCCAGCAGGCCCAGCCGCTCAATTACCTTTGGCCGATTATGCTCGTCCTGCTCTCAATCCCTCTGCTAAAACAAAAAATAACAATTAAGAGCTTCCTCGCTATCCTCATAAGCTTCGGCGGCGCTCTTGTAATCGCCACCCAGGGCAGTCTCTATAATCTTAAGCCGACCAACCCGCTCGGCGTATCGCTGGCGATGGGCAGCTCCATTATCTGGGCGCTGTTCTGGATTTACAACATCAGGCAAAAGCACGATGAAGTTTTATGCCTGTTCCTGAACTTCAGCTTCGGCACCGTTTTTATTTTCATCCTGATGCTTCTGCTTTCAAAATTTACGACACCCTCCGCACCAGCTATCATCGGCTCAATTTATGTAGGCCTGTTCGAGATGGGTATCACTTTTATCTTCTGGCTAAAAGCCCTGAAAGTTTCCGAAAAAACCGCTTATGTTGCTAATCTCATATACATCGCACCGTTTCTTTCTCTCGTGATAATCCACTTCACGGTAGGCGAACAAATCCTGCCCTCAACTATCATCGGCCTTGCACTCATCATCATCGGCATCTCCATCCAAAAAAAACAATAACGAAATACAAATTTCAAATGCTCAAAACTAAGTCATTCGGGCTGATACAATAAGCTCAGGACATTAGCAGGCGTGGTTTTTGGGTTTATGGATTCCCGTTTTAGTGAGGATAAGTATTGGTTTGAGGGGTTGGATTTTTAAGGCAGATCAATGCAATAAAGCTAAATAACAATATAATGCACGCCCGAATCAATGTAGCGTAACTTATCATTCCCTTGGCAGAAGGTCCAAAGCAGCCGCAGCTTATTTCCAGGCCCCGATAAAGGACGGAGGTAATGACAAATGTAAACATAGTGGCCATTGCGATGGATACCAACAATGCGCCGCTGATAAAAATGCCGCCAACCAGGCAAATGCCGGTGAACAGTTCGAGCAAGGGAAGGACCATTGCAATAAGCATTCCAAGTTTGGGGCCGACAAGCTCGTAGCTGTATACGCTGGATAAAAAATCATATGGCTGGCGGATTTTGGGGAGGCTGCTATATATAAAAAGGCAGCCAAGAGCTAATCTTACAAGCAATACGAAACTGAGCAATATTTCTGCACTTAGCCGAGGAGAGTAGCTTTTTATATGATTTCAGGCCGAAAAGGGGGGAAATCAAAAAAATTTTAAGAAAATACGAAAACCTTCGTTTTTTTGTTTGACAATTACGAAAGAGTTCGTATATTACATTCAAAACAGGAAAACCATTTTATTCGAAAGGCAAATCAATATGGCAAACGCAAATGTTCCTCAACCGACAGACGGAGAGCTTGCGATTCTAAAAATTTTGTGGGAACGGGGTCCGGCCACCGTTCGAGAGGTCAACGAAGCAATGAACAAAACCAAAACGACCGGCTATACCACCACTCTGAAACTGATGCAGATAATGACAGAAAAAGGAATTCTGCTAAGAAATGATTCAAAATACAAACATATCTATAAGCCAGTGATTACAGAAGAGAGCACCCAAAAACAATTAGTAAGCGATTTGCTTGAGAGGGTTTTTTCCGGCTCTGCTGAAAAGCTTGTAATGCGGGCGCTTTCATCTAAAAAGGTTTCGGTTAAGGAACTGGCCAAGATAAGAAAGATGCTTGATGAATTAGAGAGGAAGTAATTATGGCAATTTTCGAAAACGCATTCGCTCAAGAGGCAGTACAAAAATTGGGCTGGACGCTGCTTCATTTCGTCTGGCAGGGTGCGACAGTGGCATTGTTTTTGGCAATCCTGCTTCGCCTGTTCCGCAAATCACCGGCCAACGTTCGCTACATAATCTCCTGTGCGGCTTTAGTCCTGATTGTTCTGCTTGCGATAGTTACCTTACAGTACATTACGGTTTCTTTACCACACCCGGAAGCCGTTTCTGTTGTTGAGCAGCCGGCTGATAACAGTGTGGCCGTGACGATAGATATAGAAATGCCTGTTGTAGAAGAACCCGCACGGGTCGAAAGTCCTGCTGCTGTGCCGACTATTTCCCTGAAACAGCGAGCTATCGGTTCACTTGAACCGGCCCTGCCTTATATAGTTACCGCCTGGCTGCTCGGCGTCTTTGCTCTCAGCGTCTGGCACTTAGGCGGCTGGAGGCAATTGCAAAGATTAAAACGCAGAATGGTCAGGCAGGTCGATGCTTCGCTGCACAGCAGGTTAAGAGAATTAGCTGAACTGCTGGGCATCAGAAGGGCCGTGACACTTGTCGAATCCGCACTTGTGCAGGTCCCCACAGTCGTCGGTTGGCTAAAACCCGTGATTCTGTTGCCTGCCAGCGCCCTGACAGGCCTAAGCAGCGAACAATTACAAGCAATACTCGCACACGAGCTGGCGCATATACGCCGGCACGATTATCTCGTTAACATACTGCAGACGGTTATCGAGATTCTCGGCTTTTATCACCCGGCCATCTGGTGGATATCTCGCAAAATCCGAGCAGAACGCGAAAATTGCTGCGATGATTTAGCGGTGAGGGTAACCGGCGGCCATCTACGTTATGCAAAAGCGCTAACTTCGATGGAAGAAATTCGCAGCAGCCAGCCACAACTTGCGGTAGCTGCAACCGGCGGCAGTTTGTTGAAACGCATCAGCCGGTTAGTCACCAAAGATTCCAAAGAAGGGACACGAAACGGCTGGGCTCCATCTTTTATTGCTCTTTTGCTTATAATGGCATTGGTGATACCAGGTGCTTTGGCACTGATGGCTAAGACGAGTCAGAAACACAAAATAGAAGCTGGGGGAAATTCTCGTGTACGGCATTTTGTTAGGGTGGTTACTGATGATGAAAATGACAGAGTAACATTTGAGGGGCAGGAGCTCGATTCCAATGAGTTTCCTGAGAATCTTGAGCCATTGTTGGAGAATGTGCCGGATCGTGCTCATACCGTCTTAGAAATAGCGTTTGCGCCGGGCACGATGCCGGAAAAAGGATCTATGGTCTGGCTTGGTATTGTTCAAACGCTTGACCGACTTGAAGAAAAGTATGGTTTCGAATATTTGAGTATCGTCGGTGAACATCCACTTGCTTCAAAAGGCAGCACAACAGAGACATATTTTCAAGGCCAGCTTCAATTCGATAAAGAAATCCCGATACAGCTGCAATCCGCCGAAAACCCGCCCCTGATCAAATGCCGGTCGATTAAGTTCAAACGAATTGATGATGCCATTACCGCCGACGTTTCTATGGATGTAACCTCATATCCCAAAACCAAGTGGGAGTTCCGTCTCCGTTTGTTAGATGTACAGGCCAAAGAAGTAAAAGCAGTCTATCAGACATTCGAAAACAGCGGATTTATAGAAGCCTATCCGTGGATATCTGATGAGAAACTAATATTTCAAACTATAACGTTGCCCAAAAAGGCCAAAAGCTTTGAACTCCGAATAAGGCAACTCCTGCCGGAAACACAAAAAACCAATGAGCAGGTTGAGATTATACAAGTAGAAAAAAGTCCCGCTCCACCGGCTATCGAAGATAAAACTCAAATCATGATAGATTTTATGATAGCAGAGTATTTCGTGGATGCGAAGATTGATTGGGAAACTTATAGTATTATAAAAAATCTTATGGGTGAAGGAGGAATACCCGGAGATAAGCCTGACTTTGTGGGCTCCGTTTTGGCAAAATATGCCTCTAATGGCGGGGACAAGTTAGGAACTTTGGTTGATTTGCTGATTTCCAGAGGTTATGTAAAGATAATTATTAATCCATCATTAGAGACTTGTGATGGGCAATCTACAAAGATTGCGACAAGGGACGAAAAACTTTCTGGTGAAGCAGAAGATATTCCTCAAGAATCTTCTACGAGTGTAACAGTTAGTTTTATACCAGAAGTGCAGGAAGATAAGGAAACAATTCAAATGTACATCGACCTTGATGTAAATACACCAGAGAAAAAAATCAAAACTGGAACCAAGTACACAGTCTTAAACAAGAAATTCTCTGTGTTTCCACTTGGTGGGATGATAATGCCGACAGAACAGGGGCAGTCTATAGAATCAGTATTCTTAACAGTAAGGGCTACAATATTAGATGACACCTCGGATATTATAAAAGAATCCGCTGAGCAGGTTGAGGGGGAAGGTTCCCGGGAGTTATCGATATTCGAATCGTATTTCCCTGATGATTTGGAAGCAGGTAAAAAGCTTACTACCTGGTGGGAAAATAAAGACAGCACATATCTTGATGACGATTCATTTTTCGATCTTTTCCGCAAAGGCCTCAGGAGATGCACAATTGAGTATAAAGGTAATTTTCCCATGCAATATATCGGTGGCAAATATATTTGGCACAAAGAACCTGATGATACGCAAGCTATCGATATAGTTTATCACACAAGTTTCAGTCCTGAATACAAATACTATGCCGTATATAGTGGCCTATCGGTAACCAATCCCAAATCAAAAAGAGTTCTTAAAAGACTTGTCGACCTTGCTATGGAACCTCACCAGCTTGGTAGAATTCTCTGGGGAGTAAAACAATCGAAGCAGGAAGATGAATTCATGGATCTTTTAGAGCCCTATTTACAAGCTTCTGACGTAGAAAAACGCGAGCGTGCTGAGATAGTGGCAAAAGCGTTAAGGGGTGAAATTGATGCGGGTAAATGGGAACGAGAGTGGAACCAGAAACAACAGACTGAACGAACAATCCGCGAGTTTAGTGACGATTTGTCGAGGGTCAAAAAAACTTTCTTAAACGGCACAAGCGAAGAACGTCTTGAGGCCATCAAATTTATTAATAGAAATCTTGTATCTCTTACGCATGACGAAAGTTTTATTCAAGCTTTAGATATGTGCGCACAAGACGATGATGCAAATGTTCGGGCTGGAGTCGCTTCGATTCTTGGTAACAATTATATATGGGGCAAACCAAAACAGCCCGAAAAAGCTATCGATGTGTTACTACAACTTTCACAGGATGAAAATAGACAGGTTCGATATAATACGGTTTATTTCGGACTTTCTGTAATTAAGGAGAAAAATAAGGAAATTATCGAAAGAGTTGTTGAGCTTGCCCTGAACGATAATGAGAACAATTTTTATGGTCGTATCGTTTGGGGGCTAAGAGGCGCAGACAAGGAAACAATAAAAAAATACCTAATCCCCCATCTAACGCAAAAGACCCAAAAAACAGAACCTGCCCAAAAGCTTTATCAGGAAATCTTCCAGACCGAACCGCCTGACCTTGAGCAAAAACCCGATGTGCAGGTTGAGGGGAAACAGGCAAAGGGTGAAATAGATACAGCAATTCAAAAGCGAATTGAATCAGCCAAAAAACTTTCTCAATTATGCAAAGCACTTTACATGTATGCTAACGACCACGAAGAAGAGTATCCTGATACTTTGCAGGATTTAAGACCTTATATGGAGGACGGGTTTGAATATGAATGGATTTTGGAAAACATTGAGTACCTGGGAAAAGGCAAAACTCAAAGTGGTCCTCTTAATTCTGTGTTAGCTTACGATAAAGCTCTGTTGGAAAATGGTGAAGGGACAAATGTAGTTTACACCGATTGCCATGTTGCATTTGAAAAGCCCGAACAGCTTGAAAAGCTTGGCATCGTCAGGCCTGAGCAAACAACCGATGAGCAGGTTGAGGAACAATTGGAGCGTGATCCTATCACAATAAACTTTGACAGACAAATTGCTGAGCAGAAACTGCTGCTTATAAAAGAAAAATCAAAGCCTGATGAAGATCAGCACAAAGTGCGTCAAATCCAAGATATATTAAATGTGCTCAGGCAAAACAAAGAAAAAAGAAAAACTCAAATAACAGAGCAGATCCAAAGAGCAAATCTTAAAAGTCAACATCCCACAGAACAAAAAACCGCTGTGCAGGTGGAGGGGGAGGGATTATCTACTATCGGAGTCTCCAATAGTCAACCGGAAGCTATAATCCCAGCTGGAGAGGAAAACAAAGCTTTTTTAACTCTTCAGGTAATTGACAATAACGGCAATCCCGTTGAAGGGGCAGGGATTCATAAGTACTTCAGCGTTAGAGAAGATGGCTGGAGAAGTTATGGACGTTTTATTTCTGATGAAGAAGGCTTCGTTAAATTTCAAAAGGAGGACATATTCGAGTACCCTCATGAAAATAATGGAATCTTGCTTTATGCTGTTTCTGAAAATGAGCTGGCGGGATTTCTGGAAATTACACCGCAACATATAGGTAGGCCGATCCAGTGGCAGCTGAAGCCTACGTGCAAAGTCCACGGTAAGCTTGAAAGCTCGGCTTTAAAGAAACTAAATCAACAACTGGAGTGGACAAATGTATATGTTTCTAAGGATAATTACAGACCGCTTTCTTATTCCTCTGATAAAGGTGCATTTGAATTTCTCCTGCCGCCAGGCAAGTACAGTTTCCATGCTTATGGAACCAGCACATACTCTTCAGACCGAGATATTGAAATAAAAGCCGGCCAAAAAGAACTTGAGGTAAATTTCGATTTGCCAGCAGACAAACTGGCTACCCTTATGGGTAAACCTGCCCCCGAACTTCGTAATATCAAAGGCTGGCTCAACACTGAGCCATTGGAATTAGCTGATTTACAAGGAAAGGTGGTGTTGCTTGACTTCTGGGGTTATTGGTGTGGACCCTGTATAGCTGCAATGCCTGATTTGATTGAACTCCACGAAGAATTCTCCTACGATGGCCTGGTTATCATAGGTATCCATGATGATTCAGTCGGTTCTGTCGAGGAATTGCAGGAAAAGCTTAAAGGGATAAGTGAGGATCGCTGGGGAGGCAAGGGTATTCCCTTCCCCATTGTGCTCGATGGTGGCGGTATGAGCGAAATAGAGGGGACTGACAAATCGGCGAGAGGAGCCACGACTGCGGCTTATGGAATCCAAGCATGGCCAACCTGCGTATTGATTGACAGAAGCGGCAATGTCGTGAAAAGATTTCACCCATCAAGTTCCGATAGCAAGAATGAACTAGAAAAGATACTGGGTGTTGAAAGTAAAACAGTTATATCACGCTCAGAATCACTGAAAATATTACATAGTCTGGGAAGAGCAGTGCTTATGTACGCCAACTACATCCAGGAGAATTACCCAGAGAGCATAGAGCAACTAAGAAGATATATACCTGACCAGAAAGAATGGCAATGGCTTAATCAGAATGTCGTGTATCTCGGTAAAGGAAAAACCGTTACAGATAGGCCCGACGAGATACTGGCCTATGATAAATCGCTTTTGGAGAAGAATAATAGCTACGGGACCAATGTTTTATTCAATGATGCTCACGTAGAATTCAAAGAGGTTGGCTGGTTCAAGAAACAAGGAATTGAGATCAGCGAAGGAAAATCTTCTCAATTGAAGACAGATTGGCGCCAGAAATTTAATGAGGTTTACCGTTTAGATGAAGGGCAGGTTCTAAAAAGGATAGCACCACCATTTATTCCAGAACGAGAGGACTACTACAAATATGAAGATCCCTACCAAGCATCACTGATCGGTGACCCGCCAGACTATTTCACATTTCACTGGGAGGACGGTAAGCTTAAGAATTGGGGAATGGGTTTCACTGGAGGCAAAAGACCGCTAGATTCTGTATTAAGAAGCAATCTTAGTATCGAAACCAACAAATACGATGGACCTGAAGAATTACTGCAGGTTCAGGTGCCAGGTGATTGGATAGTCCGCAAGCCTTCTACCATTGAGGAACGATTGAAAGCACTGGAGAAGATATTATCAGAAGAAATTGGCAGAAACATACGTTTTGAGAAACGCAAAATAGAACAAGAGGTAATAGTTGCCACCGGCGATTTTAAGTTTCATCCTCCTTCTGAAACCTATGAACATGATTCTGTACATCTTTTTACAGACGAGCTTGATCCTGATGAAGGGTCAGGAGGAGGAACGGCAGACTCAGTTAATGGCTTTCTTGGTAAATTAGGCAATTTAATTGATATGACAGTGATTGATCAAACTACACCTTCAGAGGAAATCAAAATTCCATATCGACACCATTCTTCTTCCTACCTTAGAAAAGTAAAAGATGAAACTGAAAAGAAAAGAAAACTAGATATACTCTTAGTGAACCTCACTAAACAAACTGAATTGCAGTTTAGAATTGAGAGACGTCCAGTTGAGATTTGGTTTGTTACTGAAGCCAAGAAATCTAAATAATGCGTTAATTGAATCGACTGGTAAATTAATCCTTATCCGAACGGCCGGTTTGGATCGGCTCAGCCGAACGAAAGTGGGCAATCTATCGAGAGGAAGCTGATTGTCCTGGTCAAAGCTGGAAAAGTTTAAGCCCCGGCCGGCGTTATGCTTTCGGATTTATCAGACGGCCAATGAACAAAATACCGCCGGTAAGGTTATCACGAATCAAGAATATGAATGGATGGTCTGCTCGGAAAACGGGTATCTTCGGGCCGACGGAGGTCAGCCTCATAACCACTGCGGTCGCAGCCGCAGCTTCGGTCCCCTCCTCATTGACGTCGACATATGCCTTATGGATTACCGCTGAAATAAATAAATCCCTTTCGCCGGTCATACCCGAGAAATCCGCCGAGCCGGAAAATGCATCGGCCATCCCCATCGACTTGAGCACATCGGCTAACATAAATTTTCTTGTCATTTTGAACTTCGGTATAAAAACCGTAACTTCTCTGTTGCGCAGCTCACCCAGCCAACTGCAAAGATTTTCCTCTGTAAGCTTATTCTCAATTTTTTCGATGCCGCCCCTTTCCTTCGGCAGCAGGATAATCATCGACAGCTCATCGTCAACGTAAGGCAGTTCGAGCACCTGCAAATCCTCGGTCTGGGCATAGTTAAACTTGGCTTGTTGATGCATCAAAGGCACATCAATCTGTTTGCCTGCTGCCGGATAGAACGGCGCCTTGCTGGTCTGTTCTTGCTCAAACTGCCTTGCCCAGCTGCCCTTAAAATATATCGCATTGGTCAGAACCAGCCGGGTCATTGCATCAAGCACACCTTTGCCGATAAGGTCCTTAATCTTCTCATTGGTTTGTTGTTGGACCCAGGAATTTATTTTCTGACGAGCGGCCTCTGCATCATTTACAAAACCAACTTCGTTCAGCCCGCCGCCGTAATTGACCTCGAGGAGTTCCAGAAACTCTTTCAAAAATTCGTAACCGTCCTGTCCCCATAAAGCATTTGCCACAGCAAGCTCATACTTTTCCTGCCTGCCTCTGCTATTCAAGTTTTTTATAATCCCGCCGAACTCGCGATGAAACTCCGATTGCTCCAAAAGCTGTTTTTCAGAGCCTGACTTTTCCACCTGGTAATTTACATCGTTCGGCACAGTGGGAAAATGCAGAACCCGGGCCATCTGCTTTTGGGTCTCACCACGAGCCCCTGCATAGGTCATCGCAAGAGCCGTGGAAATGCTGTAAGGGGAGAAAAACAAATTTCCCTCTTCTGACTGTAGTTTTGCATAAAGCTCCAGAGCGAACTTATTATTGCCCTCAACAACAATCTGCTGTGCCGGTCTTTTGCTGGTTGCAGCGGGTTCATTTTCAGCTCGACAAGATACGACAGCCGCCATTACGACTGATACTATGGAAATGCACTGAATAGCTTTCATAGCAATTACCCCTTAATCATCAACAAGGCCACAGCGGCACAATTTTCGAATAAGGCCGATATTTTTGAATTCTTTTTTTCAAATATTGACACAGCCGGCCTATATATTGTAATATATTTATGGCTGGCAAAAAAAGCTTTTTAAAAGGTGTTGTTATGGACTATAGTCAAGAAGGGTTTTTCGAGCGTATAAAATGGCACATTGCCATTATCGCACTTGTGGTTTTCGCAGTATGCATGGTTGCACTTATGACCGACATCATTCCGTCCGGCGAGCAGGGCCAAACGCCGCTCTGGATATGGCTTCTGGTCATCTTAATGTTTTTGCTCCTTGGTATCCTGATACTCTCGAAGATATTAAAGACAATTGAGACCATCCAGGGCAACTCCGTAAGACTCGAGAAAATCGCCGAAGCCCTGGAAAAGAACCGTGCTGTCCTATCCAACATCAGCAACAATACCCGTCTTAGTGAAGCGGCAAAAACCATCGCCTCTCGTGACATAAACAGACAGGCGCTAAGTGAGGCGGTCTTCGATAAGCTCCAGCAGAACGACTTTGATACGATGTATGAAATAATAGATGAAGTTTCTCATATGGCGGAATTCAAAGACCTTGCCCAACAACTGCGCCAGCAGGCCGAAATATACCGAACCGCCTCCGACCAGGAGAAAATGAAACAGATTATTGCGCACATCGAAAAGCTGTTAGAAAGCTGCGAATGGGCAAAGGCGAGCGTACACATTGAAAGATTGATAAAAGCTTATCCTGATGCAGAGGAAGCAAAAGCTCTGCGGGCAACGCTCCTCAAAAAGAAAGAAGAACAAAAGAAAAAGCTTTTAACCCTTTGGGACGATGCCGTAAAGCGAGAGGCCACCGACAGAAGTCTCGAAATCCTCAGAGAGCTTGACCAATATCTAACGCCCAACGAAGGATTAGCACTCCAGGAAGCTGCAAGGGATGTCTTCAGAAACAAGCTCCACAACCTCGGCGTCAGATTCTCACTTGCAATTTCTGGAAAACAATGGAAGGATGCGGTCTCGATAGGACAGCAGATTATGAAGAGTTTCCCCAACAGCAGAATGGCACAGGAAATTCGTGAAAAAATCGATGTCTTAAGGCAAAAAGCCTCGTAACAAACCGGTTAATACAAACCCAGCAACTTCTCCCATGGCGGTTTGTTTTATTTAAAATCAAACAAAGACTGTGTCTTTATCATTGTAATCTGGTCGGGGTAAGCTGTAAACGTGTGAATATGCAATTCGCCCGCTCTGGCTTCAAAATCGATATAGCAGAAGGGCTGAAGGTCGTCAGACTGCTGGTCCGGAAATTTCACAAAAATGCCGCGATTCCTGGCAAACTTTTCGAGGTCCATATGACTTTGACGATATAGATTGGCACTCATCTTCTCAACCTGAAAGTCCGTCATATAGCTTACGTCTCGGCTAAGCGTGCATTTATGTGACCGGGGCCCGCGGAACTGAAAGCGCTCTATCAAACCCCGCTGCGGAAGCATCTGACCCGGTGCGCTTACCACCTCGCTCATACAAACATCATCAGTGAAAACACTGACAACGTGAGTGCATCCTGTTACCCAGATAAACGCTTCATATTTTTTTGTTTTTATCCGGCGCTTGGCGTAGATATTAAAAAGTTCCGGATGAAGCGGCCTTTGAAAAAGGCTGAAAGATAATTCTTCGACTGCTACATTGATTTGTGGTGATTCCATAATATTGACACCTTAAAACAAATACTTCGATACAAAAGCTATTATACCAAAACTGCCCACTGTGATTCAAGACCTTTAACAGTATTGATAGTGCGGATTATCGCCTTTATCGGACGATTATTTTGCAAACCCCCAAATCTAAAAGACTAACAACTCCCGGCTTTTTTGAAAAAAAATTTCAAATCCGGTAATTTTGTGAAATTTTTTTACTGTTGAAAAAAGGCTGCGTTGACACAGGTTGCAATAATATCATAAAAAGCATGTGTTCCCGCTGTTATCCCGAATCCTCGAATCGCAAAGACAACTGCAAAATAAACGCCTGCAATTGTTCTAAAAACAAATTTTGCCATAGTGAATTCTGCACCCTGCCGGCCTGTCAGGAAATCGATATGATGGTGCGCGCTAAACATCGCCGCCGAAACAAGTACTGCCAAAATAATGGAATTTTTGTGGCTAAACCCGAAAACGTCCTGAAACAACATCATCAAAGCACAAATTAAAATCAGCCTGAATATAAGCTCTTCATAAATTCCCGCCCCGAGTCCTGTAATGATATCAGCTAGCAGCAGTTTCCCTCTCGATGGGTAGATAGGTTTTTGCCCGGCCGGCACACTATCATTTGTAACTGCACAGCTTACTGCAAATTCAACCGAAGCAGACAGAGATTCTTTCTCAAATCGGTTGCTGTCATTCTGTGAAACCGAAGAAGTGTTCAAAAGCAAACTGAAGACTATTAACGGCACAGCAAGTAAAATACACTCGATCGCCATAGGTCCGGTGTCGCCAATCCGGAACCGCCACCTCTTGCGTGATGACAACTGAAGCGTTATTAAAATAACTACAACCGCAAGGGGCGGCGCCACCCAGGTGAACTTGCCGCCGAAACCGATAGATTCAAGAGATTTTTGCAGCCAGATAAATGCCACAACTCTGGTCTGGGTCTCATTGAGCAGGTCGGTGTTGAGCAAAAGCGTACCCAGCTCGTAAAAGACGATAAAGGGCAGCAGAAACACAATGGCATATACGGGTCGACTCGTCCTCTCCAGATACGAGTCCTTCGTAAAATTGAGCAACTGGCTTGTGCTGTATTTGTTTTTGTCCACCATTGTTTCGGCTTTAACTTACGGCGACGAGAGTTTTTGCTAACAGACATCTTAAAATTTTATTGACTGCACCATTAAAATTTACTTCATTTAAGGCAGAATTACAATAGCCAATAACCTGTAAGTTTGAACAATTACCAACACAATGATAGCTGAAAGACTAACAGAAATTTATCAGCTTCTTTTCGATGCCTTCGGTCCACAGCACTGGTGGCCTGGCCAGACAAGATTTGAAATCATAACCGGCGCCATACTGACCCAGAACACCAACTGGAAAAACGTCGAAAAGGCGATAAAGAACCTCAAGTCAGCCGACTGCTTAACAGCACAGAAAATAAAAGCCCTGTCCCCGACGGAACTGGCAGAGCTTATTCGGCCGACCGGCTACTATAACATAAAGGCGAAACGACTGAAGAACTTTGTAAACCGGCTTTTTGAAAATTACGAAGGACTCCTCGAAAACCTGGAGTGTATCGAGACCGAAAGGCTGCGAGCCGAGCTTTTGGCAATCAATGGCATCGGTCGAGAAACCGCCGACTCAATCCTGCTGTATGCTTTCGAGAGGCAGATTTTCGTGGTCGATGCATACACTGCAAGAATCGCTTTGCGACATCAGCTTATCGAGCCGGAGGCAGATTATGAACAGCTTCGCAATCTGTTCCAGTCGAACCTGCCCTCTGATGCAAAGCTTTTTAACGAATACCACGCTCTGCTGGTAAAAGTCGGCAAGGAATTCTGCAAACCAAAGGCCTTATGTGCCGATTGTCCTCTCCGGAATTTACCGCACACACTCAGCCCTCAATAAGAGAGGGATGTGCGGTACATACTGGGACCTGATGATACGTTGTGCACCATACTGTCGTCCTGAGTTCACACAGTTCGATCAGAACGGCGACTGCATCATCAGTGACTATGAGCTGGGCGTTGTAATAGACAACTGGCTTGAACAGGACCTGGACCTTGACATCCAGCCTGTAGAGGTCTCTGATGCAAACCTGATTCTTAAGTACACGTTCGATGCGGACCTTACTGACTCGTCCGGAAATGCTTATCACGGTGTTGCCGTTAACGACGTTAGCGTCCATGACGGTA
>JBHPEQ010000024.1:0-29577 GCA_042576845.1 Planctomycetota bacterium | reverse complement strand
GTACCATAATTGACCCAAATGAAGCCGGTCGAGGTTTTTCCTTTCATAGTGGTGAAGATGCCAACTCCATTCTTGATGGCCTCACCATCACCAACAGTTATAAAAACTATGGCGGCGGAATTTACTGCTATGACAGCAACCCAATGGTCACCAACTGTACCATTACTGGCAACTCAGCTGATTACGGCGGCGGGATTGCCTGCGTGCTCAGCAACCCGAGACTCACCAACTGCATAATCAGCGGAAATTCAACCTACGAGCGAGGTGGGGCGATTGCCTGCTCCGAAAGTAGTCCGACAATCATTAACTGCACGATCAGCGGCAATGAGGCCAGCAACAGTGGCGGTGGGATAGATTGCTATAGGAATAGCAGTCCGACAATAAACAATTGTATTCTGTGGGGGAATAGTGCTACAGATGGGGATGAAATAGCCTTACGAAGTGAAACGTATCCTTCGGGAATAACTGTCAGCTACAGCGATGTTAAAGGCGGCCACACGGAGGTATACGTAGAATCTGGGTGTGCCCTTAATTGGGAAGAGGGTAATATCGATGCTGACCCTTGCTTTGCATCGTTTGACCACCACTGGGCTCCCACTCTGTGGGATTTTCATCTGCAAAGCGCGTACGGTCGGTGGGAACCTAATGATCAACTTTGGGTAGTTGATTCAAACACAAGTGCCTGTATTGATGCAGGGGACCCAAATTCGGATTGGAATGGTGAGCTCTGGCCTAACGGTAAACGAATAAATATGGGGGCTTTTGGTGGCACAACCGGAGCGAGTATGTACGGCAACATAGCCGATTTTGATGTTAGCAGTAAGGTGGATTGTAACGACTTAGCTGAGATTACGACACGTTGGTTAACCGAACAGGACTGTATAATGGATTTAAAATCAGATGGTCGGATAGATTTTGCTGACTTTGCCCTATTTGCTGACAACTGGCTTTGGCAAAAGCAATAACCAATATTTGGTACCATAAACAAAAGGCCGAGGCAAAAACCTCGGCCTTTTTTAGTATCTTCTCAAGACTCCGTTACAGTGTTTTCCTTCTTCTGAGCCAGCCGACTAAGACGATTCCTGTACCACACAATGTAATGGCACCTGGCGCTGGCGTGGTAATGGCATTTACAGTCAGGGTTGAGGTTTCAATCTCGATTTCATTCAAGCCGCCAAGGAACCACCAATTGAGCTTTCCGAAGACAGTAGTTCCATTCAGCCAGGTCGGGTCAAGGTCAAAAATTGTTGAGGTTATATGGGACATATCAGAATTGCCAAAGCCGGCTTCCATCCCGTGACCGTCGCCGCCTGTACTGTCAGAATAGCTCATTGTGTTGAGCCACATTTCGTTACCGTATCTGTCTACATCGTGCCAGTTACCATGCGAGTCTTTGAACCAGATACGAGCAGAGTGGCCGAAATCAAGGTCGTCTACAACGATGGTCAAAGTTACTTGCTCAATTAGACTGTTGGCCAAAGCCGCATCGTAATCGGCGGAGTCGCCTGGGTAAGGGTTTTCGTGATCCCATGTGGTCCAAATCGGGTCAGGTTCCCAGAAATTATCAAGTACCGTATACACATCCACAGGATCATGGTACGTAGGACCTGCCTTTGTAGGTGCCGAGAATGCCATTAGCATTGTCAAAGTAGTCAACAAAATTAGTTTCTTCATACGTAAACCTCCTTAAAGCCTTCCAAGGGCGGGAGAAAAAAGCCCCTGCTTACCTTAGTTTCTTCTTTTTTATAATTACAGCATTCTTCGTCTTCGCAACCAGCCGACAAGGCCAATTCCTAAGCCAGCTAGTACAACAGCACCAGGAACTGGGGTGGTGGGGATCATAATCAGTTGGTCCTGAGCATTCTCACTCATCTCTGCATTACGATAAACGTTCAATATGCGCACACTGCCAATCCCTGAGGCGTTGTTCAAGGCCGCCTGGTAGAAATCATCCATAAGCGAGCTATCGCCAGGAGTCCACGTGCGAGATTCCTCATCTTCAATATACCAGATTACGCTTTGCAGGGCGTTAGCAGAATCAATCCGTCCTGGGCCTGGAGTGTAGTCGTAACCAGTTAGATTGCCAGTGATAAACTGTTCATACAGATAGGCGGTCTTCACATCAAGCGAGTCAGAAGGAACCGGATTACCTAGGAGATTGTCTTGGCCGCTTACGCCACCGAGTACAGCAGCGTTGGAAATCTGCACGTAGTAAGTTCTATTGAACGCGATATGTTCGTTCTTTTCAATACAAAACGATTCAAAACCAGCGATTGACGGATCCACGCTAACCGGGTCAAAATCCAAACCCGAGGGTGTAATTAAGAACTCACCTCCATGCCTGCTGCCATAGCTGTCAGCAAATGTGATGGTTGTATTGGCTTTTACTTGCGAAACAAACGATAACACAATTACTATTAACAGAATCATCTTTTTCATAATAACACTCCCGTTATCCATATGAATTATTTCGTAAGAACCAGAAACTGCGGGGGGAGAATCCCTCCTCACACCCCATAAATTGGGAATCAGGAACAAAAATTGATTATAGCAAAATAGCTTCTCTCTGGTCAAGCTTAAAGTCCAAAAAAACGGTGATTTATGCAAAAAAACTTAGTCTTTTGTTGAGATAAGCCTTTAGAGCCCATTTATGCAGGCTTATCCACTACTTTTAGAGTATACCAAAAGAGGTATAGAGGGAAAAGATTACTCTTTTTTAGGTATGCTGGAAGGAGCATTTTTTTTCTTGTCAGATTTTTTTATCCCAAGAATGGGAATGGCAGAAGTAGTTCCTGATTTAGCAGCGAAATTAATTACGGTGTCCAAAAACTTCAGGACCATTTGAATTTTGTTTTTGATACGGACTCTTCGGTAAATATTTCGTATATGTGTTTTGACAGTGCCGTGCTGTATTTTCAATTTAACTGCTATGTCTTCATTATTGATACCCCGGCAAACAAGTTTAGCTATCTGAAGCTCTCTGTCAGTTAGGTGGAACCGCCTTTGGATGTACAACCATTGTTTATCATCGAGCAAGCTTATCGATGGTACACCGAAAATAGAATCAAGTTCCTTATCTTTACTTGGATTGGAATATTGGTGTTGGTCCATTTTTAAATATCCTTCAATATTTTTTTTACGAGCTCTTGTGCATCAGCATGCTCTGTGACAGATAAACCCCCGATTTCAGTATTTAACTCTAACGCTTTTTTTAAGCTTTCAACAGCCTTATCTTTTTGCTCAAGCTTGGCCAAAGCCTTTCCCAAGTGTAAATATGAAGCCACCTTGGCAGGTGTTCTATAAGGATATAGCTCTAAACATCTGGTGAAGTCCTGAATTGCTTTATCATATTGCCCCAATTTATCATATAAGACACCACGTGTGTCAATGAGGTCAACATAGTCGGGAGCAAATTGCAAACCGCGTTGTACAAGCTCAAGGGCTTGTTGATATTTTCCTTGTTCATCACACAGGATCCAGGCCAGATTATTAATAGCGATAACATTATCAGATCGAAACGTGAGAATCCGCTGGTAAAGTGTTGCTGCTTCTGTTGAGCGCCCGGTTATTTGCAGCAGCATAGCAAGTGTGTTCATTGCGGGGAGAGAATCAGGGTCGTGATCCAAGATTCTGCGGAGTAAATCTTCGGCTATTTTTCTTGCCTGACTGTTTTTATTGGCTGCTAAATCACTGGCAATAATGTGCGGTGTATAAGTGTCTTCTGGATGGTTCTGACACCAATGCAAAACCATCTGGCTTAGCTGAGTCCAGAGCTCCTCGTCCTTGAGTAGCCTGGCTTGTGCTAATAACGGACCTGGGTCATCAGGAGCTGACTGTTGCAGAGAGTGAAATTTCTCTTGAGCTTCTACTTTGTTGCCGTTTTTGTACAATGCTACGGCAAGGCTGGTATGTATTCTTTGCTCGTCATGAGTACCGTTAGAAGAAGCTAATTGTGCTTTGAGAAGATTTACTGCTTCTGTGGATTGGTCTGCAGCTATATAAGTATTGGCTAAATGCAACACAACATCGGTATCATTCGGATAGTGCTCTTGCAATGCCTTTAGAGTTGGAATCGCTAAAGCAGGCGATCTTACTGCCTCCGATCGTGCCTTCAACAGAAGCAGAGATTTGTTATTAGGCTGATGAACAAGGCCTCGTAAAGCGATATCCAAGGCTTTAACCGGTTGTTCCTGCTGGAGAGCTATTTGAGCTAACAGTGTCCATGCTTTGCTGAGGTTAGGTTGATCTTCTGTTATTTTTTGGAGGATGGTCATTGCCTGTCCTATGGCTGGTCTTGTTCCTTCCATAAGCAGGGAATGGCTTCTATATAGACACAGTTCAATATCTTCGGGATGTACGGTTAGAGCATTATCGAGAATATTATTACCCTTGTTTATCCTATCTTGGTCGCCAGAGGCGAAGAAAAGTTGGATTGCACGTTTTTGAATGGTGGGGTCATTCGGAGCTAAAGACATCGCTTTTTCGATGTCATCGACAGCTATATCGAATTGGTTTATGGAACGGCAAAAATCACTTTTAGCTGTCCAGGATTCGGCATTATTTGGTTCTATAACTGTGGCCTGTTCAAAATCTTTTTTTGCTTTATCAACTTGGTTAAAAGAAGCAAATGTTCTAGCGCGAAGAATATAGGCTGAAGCGTTGTTAAACTTGTCTACTATTTCGTCGCATAGAGATATTGCCTCAGTAAATTTGTCTTGACGAACGTTTAATTCAATTTGCGCTACTGTTATTGGGAATGAATTCGGTTCCTTGATTTTTAATTTGCTTAGCAGCTCGTCTGCTTCGGTGAACCTGTCTTGCCGCATCTTAAGTAATGCGAGGGTCAAGTAAATAGAGCGATTGTTAGGGTCGTTAGTCAATAAATCCTCCAGGATATCGCTGGCAGAGCTTAGTTGGCCACGTTTGAGGTGATTTTCTAATTCCAATTTCTTTAATTCGGGGTGAGATAGTTTCTCGTTAGCTGCCTGGCGAAGAATTTCATCTGCCTGGTCGTATTCATTTGCCTTGTATAAAGCAGCTACAGAAGGAATGATTATGCGAAGATCCTGGGGCGAACGATTCAAAGCCTCGCGATAGGTTGAGATTGCAAGAGATAGCCGGTCTGCTTTTTCATAGGTTGCGGCCAGAAGTGTTCTGCTGGATTGGTCATCCGGGTTGGCAAGCAGATTTTCTTCAAGAAGTGAAGTAATCTGCGGATAATGATCCTTAAAGTTGTCTTGTACAAACCAGATTTTTGCCTGCTCATACCGCCATTGCCAGCCATCCTCACGTTCGAGGGATTTAATATCATTGACGAGCTGCTGGGCTTTTTCGAAGTTTTTGATAATCTGTTCGCATCTTAAAAGCCTTCTTTTAAGGGGAACATCATCCGACATGCTCTGTGTGAGTGAGTTAAGCAGTGGGTAAACCTTATCTCTTTGACCCCACTGGGTGTATAATTCGGCAAGCAACAAACCAAGCTCACGGTGAGCAATAGGTTGTTCAATGTGTGCCAAGGCGTCTTTGATAATCTTTTCAGATTCTTTGTAGTTGCCTTGCTGAGATAGCAATATTGCAAGATATTTCACGGGCTGGATAGACTCTGGAAATTCTCTTACGACATCCTGCAATCTTAAGACGGCCTGTTCTATCTTATTAGTGGCGCGGAGCAACTCAATCTCAGCCATAGCGACTCTTATTTGCGAGGGATGATCCTTTTTTAATTCACTTACCAGCGTCTCAACACCAGCGAAATTCTCCTGTAGCATTGCAAGCTGAAACCGCAAAAGCTTGACTTCAAGGGAACCATCCGTAGCGTTTTCCAATGTCACCAGTTGTCGTTCCACATCCTGCCATACCGGGAAATCTTTGTCAGCCTCGCTTACTACAAGCAACTGTATTCGGGCTTGTAAATATAGTAAAGTGGCTTCAAGGTTTCCTGGTGAAAGTTGCATTGCTTGGCGAGCGTACTCTGTTGCCTCGGCCCAGTTTCCAGTTTGAGCCAAGAGTCTAGCGAGGAGTAAACGTCCACTCAGGAAATCAGGATTCTCAGAAAGCAATGTTCGTGCCTGGTGCAACGCCGATAATGTGTCACCCAAACGGGTCAGAGTTGATACTAATGCTAATCGAATTCGTGGGGATTTATCGCCCAATTGCATTGCGTTATACCAGCATTTAACCGCTTCATAACTGTGGCCTTTCTTGTCAGCTACAAAGCCTTCCAGGAAAGCTGTAGTTGCAGGGGTAATATCATTTTGGCGCAACTTGTTAATGCAGTCGATAGCTCGGTCAAGCTCGTCACACCTGGTATATAATTCAGCAGCAGTAGGCATAAAATCCCAGGGTTGAAAGGAAAGCTCTTTTAATCCGGTTTCGGCAACTTTTAACATTGTTGTTTTCGAATCAGACTTCAATGCAAGCTGGGCCCAGGTTTGCCATAGGGTCTGGCTTGCAGGTTCAACCTTTTGTACAGTGACGAGGTGTTTTTCCGCCTTGTCGAAAACATTGGCATTAATAAATTCCCTGGCAAGATGCAACCTTATGGCAGGCTCGGACAAATCCTGCTGTTCAGCCTGTTTGAAGTCCACCAGGGCTTTTGCTATATCTCCATGTCTCAATTGGTAAGACCCTCGAATAATGTAAGCTTCTGCGGCAGACGAATTGTTTTTTACCGCCTCGTTGAACCAGAATAGAGGGTCTTGTGAGTAATCTTCAGGATGTTGCTCAATTAGCTGACCCAACAATTCATAAGCCAATATTTCCTCGGGATGTTTTTTAATAATTTCCTTTAATTTTTCTTCTGCCTCTTTGAATTTTCGCTGGTTGGCAAGAGCAACGGCTAACATTCTTCGCAGTTCCAGAAATTGTTTTGTTTGGGTAACCATTTTGCTTTTCTTTTGCAAAATAGAGTCCCCTTCAAGTGCTCTGGTGGCAATTAACTCAGCCTCACCAGACATTCCCATTTGTAAATACATTTCAACAAGCCTTAAAGATGCCTCGGAGTTTCTTTTATCTATCCTCAAAATGGTTCGATAAGTCGCTATTGCTTGTTGAACATTGTTACGTTTGAGAGGCCTGATGTTAAGCTGCGCATCGGCATATTTAAGCAATGCCGGCACGTCGTCCTGCACAACAGCAATATAACGGCCAAGATTTATTGCCGCCTCTTTCCAGTTATATTCATCATATGCCTGATTGCCGAGCACAAGCCCCTGATCGGCTCTTCGGCTTCTGTTCCATCGGCGCAGCCCGAAAGCAGTTACGCCCAACACAACAAGACCAATCAGCAAAATAATTGTCAATTCCAAGTTAAAATATCTTCTTGACATTTATTTGCCCTTTCATATTCGTTTCTTGC
Source organism: Planctomycetota bacterium (assembly GCA_042576845.1). Classification (GTDB taxonomy): domain Bacteria; phylum Planctomycetota; class Phycisphaerae; order Sedimentisphaerales; family Anaerobacaceae; genus JBHPEQ01. Next base: position 22,220 of record JBHPEQ010000024.1, on the reverse strand, counting down.
TGGTTGTTAAAACTGATTGATAAAATTCTTTGCCATTCTCTTCGCTGTTTGCCAACATATCCATAAGTCTGTCTTCAACGATAAATTTTTGACATATTTAATATCGTAATGTATCCATTCCTGGAAGTCTTTCATTGGTTGACGTGTTCTACAAATCTGCCAAAGCCCCGTAATACCCGGTCTAGCCGAGAGTCGAGCATCCCGCCAAGGTGGGCACGACGTATTTTCAGACTCTGGAGAAGGCCTCGGACCAACAACGCTCATTTGGCCAAGCAACACATTAAAGAACTGAGGTATTTCATCGATATATGTGTCTCGCAAAAACCTGCCGACGACACTAATCCGCGGGTCATCTGTAATCATAAATTGTGGACCATCGGCCTGATTCAAAACTCTTAGTTTGTCTTGTATCTTGTCAGCCCCTACGAGCATCGTTCTGAATTTAATACACTCGAACGTTTTGCCATACAGTCCCTGCCGGTTGTCTTTGAAAAATACCGGCCCGGTAGAGGTTAGTTTTATAACCAAGGCAATTATCAGAACAACAGGCGCAAAAAGAACGAGTACAAGTATAGCTGCAACAACATCGGCAATTCTCTTAAAGCACCTGGCATAGGAAAATCTCGGCCAGGTTCTGAAATTGCTTGTACAGGAATTGTTGTAGAGTGTTCTAGAATGTATATTTTGTCGGCGATGATATTTTAAGTTGAACTGCGGACCAGCTAAAATGCGATTTTGAATAATATTATTCCGGGGTACTGAAATACCAGGGGCAATGATTGATGTTCGGATAATAACTCCCTTTGCAATCTTGACGCCGTTGCCAATAATAGTTGGACCTATTATAGTTACATTTTGACCAACACTAACGTTTTGCCCAAATAATACTTTACCAAATAATCTTGCACTGCGAGATATTGTGATACTATCCTGGGTCAGGGATTGGTTCTGATATCCATTGCCTGAATTATGAAGATCCTTTGCTGATGAGTTAAGCCTGATTGTTAGAAGACCAAGTAAATCTTCCTCGGTCTCAAGATCCAATACGGTGCCACCAATATTTAGACTGCGAACCGTTAATGAGCGTGCAAAACAAGCATCAATAAACCTGGAGAAAGCTAAGGACAAAGCATCATCAACTAAAAGTTTGTTGAGAACATTAGTTCTTATAAAAAGGTAATGCGGCCAATCGTTAGGAATTGACGTTGGTTCAGCCGAGTCATTATAGAACCGCCGAAACCCGACAAGTTTATTTTGAGAGGTAACCAATACTTTTTCGTGGAAGGCCTGCAACTGAGGCACCACATTAACTGCTATGATATCATCCTGGGATTGATCCAGGATTTTGCTTAATAGCTGACTGTCAATGTGAGTGACATATCTTCCATTCGAGACAATGAACCACTGATTCGCTTTAAGCCTGTTTATAACTTTCGAAGGAACGAGTAAGTTTTCTTTATAATATATTATACTTGAATCAGCTTTTGTTGCCTGGCTACGCCATTCCTTGGGAATTGCGATAACCTCATTATTACCTTGATTGTGAGAGTTGCCGTTTAAGCAGCTAAGGGTAATAGCAGAAAGAGGTTCGGTACAAGTAGCAAACTGGAGCAAATTACGTGAGCAGGATTTTTTCGAGCTCTGTAAATTGGTTTGTTTGCCACTATTAAGCGGCAGATGTCCATTTCTATGTATAACAATTAATCTCATATTGTATCCGTTGGATGAATATTTTCCTGTGATGATTTTGAATCCTTGTGATCTTTACGGAATTCTTTTGTCGGCATCAGAAGCATTTCATTTTTGTTTTTCCTGTGATTACTCTTCGCTGCAGCTTGATTTGTATAGTAACCATAGGCATAGCGATTATAGCTATAACTGCTGCTGACATTATGAAATACTGTACCCAATACTTTCACTTTTATTTGTTCCAGCCGTTCAAGTGTTTCTCTTAAATCATGTCCTGTAGTATGACCGGAAAAGCTTGTCAGAATAACCCCATCAGCTATTTTTGCCCACAAAAGCGCATCCGGAAAAGCCAACACAGGTGGCGTGTCGATAATCACATGGTCGTATCCTGTGCTGATAGTATTCAGGTGGTTACTAATATGGCATTGTGAGAGTAATGTAAAAGCGTCTGCCATATTTCGCGAATTAGCTGTCAATACATCAAATCCTGCTGAGGAAAACTGAACAACCTTTTCAAACTTTTTGCCCCGCAACATTTCTTGCAGGCCTCTTGAACCTTTCGGAAGATTTAACATACGTTGGATATCAGGTTTTCTCAAGTCGCCGTCTATCAATAATATTTTTTTGCCGACCTTGGTCAAGCTTGTTGCCAGGTTAATAGCAAACGTTGTCTTTCCATCACTCATTCCTGGACTGGTAACAACCAGTTTATTTGGGATGCTGTCCCCATTCACTAATCCTAGGTTGGCACAAATAGCTTGATAGTCACAAGATATTTGTTCGGGCAGTTTGAGTCTGCTAAGGTGATCTGCATTTGTAGTAGTACCGATTATTCGAATTCCAACACGCTTGGTAATATCGTTAGGCGTATAGAGACTATGGTCTGCCTTACCCATTAAAAGAGCGAGAAAACATCCGGCCGCCAAAGAACCGAACATAAGGGCTGCTATGTATTTGATGCGCTTATTCGGAACGGGAGCCACACTGGCGTTATAAGCAATGGAAATTCTCGCAGGACGTTTCCGTTCCATTTCTAGTTGCTGAATACGTCGTCTGACTGTGTCATATAATTCCTTAGTGAGCCCTAACTGTTCCTGTTGATCCTGGATAGCCAAATGTTTACGACCAAGTCCAATGGTTTCACTATTTTCCTTGGCCAGCATATCCTGCAGGCGTTTTTCGTAGTCAGCAATTTGTGTCAACTCTATTGTTACATTAGCAAGCTGTCCTTCACGATTCCTGGAAAGTTCTGTTGTCATTAAATTGTCAAAAGCTTTTCCCAATTCATTACGTTTTTCCTCAAGGTTAACCTTCAACGCTTCCAAAAGCTCGGTTTTACGTTCATAATTCCCGGCAATTTCTTTTGTCGTTAAATCGCCAAACGTTTTTCCAAGCTCATCACGTTTTTCCTCGAGGCGAGCCCTTAATTCTTCCAAAAGCTCTTCTTTACGTCTTAATTCAGGGTTTGTAGGTGTCAATGTCTGCTTTAAAACAATAAGTTGCTGTTCCAGCTGTGTGACGTTGTTAGAAAGTATCTGGAAGGTAGGGTCAGCATTGATAAATTTGCGCATTTCAAGTAGTTTATCCTGGATAGTGTCTTTTAATTCAGGGTTTGCAGGTGACGATATAATAAGTTCCTGGTCCAATTGTGTGATGTTGCTCGAAAGTGCCTGGAAGGTAGGATTGGCATGAATAAACTCGTAGCGCATTTTGAACAGTGCACCAGGTGAAGCCTCTTGTTGACTTGTTTCATTAAGCAATTGTTGTTGTGTCTCGAGTGTTATCCTGCGCGTCTGAATTGTGGTAAGTTCAGCTTGTAGATCAGCAACTCGCTGCAGCATCATTTCCTGACGTCCTGTTAAAACCACGCTTCCATATTCTTCTGCCATCTGGCGGATAGTCTGGCGCTGCCGCTGTAGTTTATCAGCCAATACCTTGCGTTCGCTTTCAAGGATAGTAAGTTTGCGGTCTCCACCCTCTGTATCTTTGGAAACCTCTATGGCCATGTATGCTTTGACAACAGCGTCTACTATTTGTTCAGCTTCCGTTGTATCTTGACTTGCCATTGTCACTATTATCAGTTCACTACTCTGGCCGGGAATTACAGTAATATCTTTATCTGTCAATGCCTTTCTTAACTTAGCAACAGGATTAGCAGCGTTTTCGAAAAACCTCAGTTTCTTATCCACGAGGTCATCTGCTACTCTTTGGAGAACCTGGTTACTTTTCATTAAATCAGCCTGGGTGTTCATAAAGTTCTGATACATCGGTATTACACCTTCAGATTCCCTGTCACTGAATAAAATGCTTGGAATAATCGGTGCAACCCGAATTGCGGCGGTTGCGGCATGGGTAGGCTTGATTAAAAACCATACAGCTGGAATGCCGATAGTGCATATCACTAAAAACACTATTAATACTATATACCACCGGCGCAAAATGGTCACAATTAAGTTAGACGACGAATCTACTCCGGGATCAGCAGGTACCTCAAGAGGAACTACCCGCTGTACTAATTGTTGGTTGCTGTGTTTTTCCATCATATCCATTTTTTGTTTACCTCCAAATAAAAAGATTAGTGAACAGAATTATTTAATTGCTGATACAACTTGTGTTTCTGTGGGAACTGTTGTAATTTTTGTTAAGAGCCAAAGCTCAAGAACAATTACTCCGAGCGCCAAAGGCATCATTGCATAACCGCCAAAATCATGGAATATTTTCTCCCAGTGTTCGCCACTGAGCCTTGTGAAGGCAATTGCAGTAATCGTTAATCGTACGCTATTGCAAAATAAAGCGATGGGCAGGCTTGATACCAAGACAGCTAGCTTTTCCCACCAAGCCCGTTTGACCAATAAAACAACCAAACCGCTAATGATAAAAAAGGCCATAATCATCCTTAAGCCATTGCAGGCCTCGGCTACTGCAACTGATGTTTGGCCGATATGGATGATGTTGCCTTCTTGAATGACTTCATAGCCTATTATCTCGAGGCAAAATACCGCTGATGAAGTGGCCCATCGCTGCAGAAGCAATGCTACAGTGGCTTGAACCCGGTTTGGCCAGGGCAGCATTAGGAATAGAAACAGCAGTATAGTAGACACCTTTTTGAAAAATTGCCAGCCAAATAGAAGCAACACCAATGCCGCAATACTTAGAATGATTGACAATCTTTCCGCAGAGCTGTACATAAAAAACAATCCGAAGAGTCTAACTGCCTGGGCAGCAATAAGCCCAAACACACCCCAAATACAAGGCCTTAGATCGCACTGAGTAATTTCCTTGCGCCTCACCCACAAGATATAGACAGCTAGAAATGGAACTAAAAGACCAGAGGAATACTCATCGCTTCTTTGCCATATATTCCAGACATCGACAATACCAAGCCAATAAGACCAAAGGAAAGCAATTAAAACTAAGCCGGTAGCTAACCACGGCAAAATATTTATTTTAGGCGATTTTGCCCAAGTTGATAATTTTTCACTTACCTTATCAAGCTGTAATTGCAATATTCGCCACAATCTGCTCGTATTATTTTTCACAACATCCAATATGCTGCTAATCGAATTTTTCAACATCTCCTCTGGTCTAAATGGTATGGACTTTTCTTCCACAACAGTATGACTTCGCACAACAGCCTGGCAATCAATTACACATCGTCGGATTTCACAGTTTCCCCCGACCTTAGCACTATCCCAAAGAACGCTATTTTCTATAAGACTATTATTACCGAGACTTACGCTTCGGCCGATTATCGTAGGGCCAAAAATGACGGCTTCTTTCGAAATAGTAGCTTCATCCATAATTACAACCGGCCCATAAATACGAGCGTTGGGGTCAACCTTTGCACTATTGGCCAACCAGATGTTTTTTGAGCCGTTTAATTTTTTACGAGGTAAACCTATGTCTGAATCGCAGCTGTTCTGAAGGTAGTTGGCGATCGCGGAGAGATATTCTGTTCGATTTCGAAAAGTTACAAGCGGCTGCTTCAGCGTCGCAGTATGAATAGTTTTACCAGCCCGCAGCATAGCAGGGATCAGGCTTTTTTTAATATCGCAGTAACCTTCCCTTGGGATATACTCAAGGATTGTATGTTCGCAAATATAAATACCTGATGCGTTATTTCCCGAATCACCATTTCCAACGTCTGGTTCGAGCATGACCGTCAGATCAGATTTACCAGCCTGGTGAGCTCGTACGAGTGCATCAACATTTGGCGGCATCAAAATTGTGGCTGGGAATAGCAAGAACAATTCATCTTTGTCACCATTAGAGGTATCACGGATACATCCGGCAGTACCGACAGGCAATAGTTCATCCAGAAACTTTAACCGCATTGAATTTATGCTGCTGATGGTTTGTTCCAGCAGTAAAGCATCACCATTGGAACAAATTGTAGCTTTCTTTATACCTTGATGGGATAAATGGCGCAGCAGATGTTCAATTGCAGGCTTAACTGCTACCGGCCACAATGCTTTTGGCAAACGTGATGCCAAGGGACACCTTCCAAAATCTCGACTTCCTGCAAGTAAGATGGCCTCGATATTTTGTTTTTTGACAGATTGTCTATGCGGCATTATCCCCACCAGCCCTTTTCAAATTGGTGGTTAATATTAAGTGTGAATTGCTACAGCTACTTGGCCCTCAGATTCTATCCAACAGTTATGCTCCCCTTGTCATGTCTTGTGAAAATTCTGACCATCAGAGCGAAACTGTGTATTTATTTTGAAATCCATAGTGTGGAAGCTCTGTATTGAATCACTACTGCTGGCTGGCCAATTCGGCGAGGTTTATTAGCAGTTGCTCAGCTACTTTTTTCCTACCTTTTTCATTAAGATGACCACCGTCCGTGGTGTATTGTTCAGCCATCAAGAAAACTTTTTCTGCCCCTTTGTTAGCGTAGCATCTAAAGCCGCCTGGATTGATCGATTCTACCAGCGCAAGATCAAAGACAGGATCTGTTTTCGAGTAAGTATCATTTAATAATGTATTGTAATGCTGACGTTTCATGTTAAAATCCAATACACCTTGTTTGCCGATTAATAGTTTGACGGATTCTTTTAATTTCTTCTTTGTTCCCTTTGGCGTTGAACACACGGGAACGGTTACGTGAAGAAATTTTGTTTCAGGATACCGGGCTTTTAACTCTTCGATCGTATTTTGGTAAGTGTTAAAGACATCCTGCGGATCAGAACCCCGCATTATATCAATATAGCAAAACTTAAGGAATGCGATATCAACCTCGTTTCCCACGCCGGCATCCATAATATTTTCAAACGCGTCGATTTTTGATCCAGGGTATGTATTCCGACCCACCCGGCCGTGAGCAAATATCGGCCTATCAAATTCCGGGGGATCATTTGTCTCAACAATATTAAGTTTTATATAGTCACGTTCATTTATGATATCTCTTACTCCCTCAATGATATTGTATCCCACCGATTGATGGCCAAAGAAGATTTTCTTCTCGGCGAGTTTCACCCAATATTCCATAGGCACGTCATCAATTGATGGCAAGGCTGCCTTGTTTGTATCTGTCTTTGTTTTTATTCTCACAGAGAACATAGTAAAGATCCCGATAACCAGGATTGCAGTAACGACTGCAAAGACGTAACGTTTCTGTACTTTCATATCATAAACTGAATATGCTGACCATTTTTGTAGTCAATTTCTAAAAGCTGACTAATGTGAAATTTCGTCGATTCTATCGAGCAGCACCGGTGCTTTATGAAGATAACTGCTGGCTTTGCGTTTTGCTTCGATGTCATGATAAACGCGTTCAACCTGTTCTGCTGTCATATCGGCTGCGGCGGCCACATCCTTCGGTGAAACTCCATGGTTCTTACCATATAGACAAAGATCCATTTTGTCGTAAGCAACAGAGAAGTAGAACTCTTCCTGGCTTTGCTGCATTGGATAAGTATCTGTTGTGGGAGGCTGCTTACGGATTTGGTCGGGGACACCAAGGAATTCTGCCATCTGATAGACCTGAGTCTTATAGAGGTGCGCAATGGGTTTTATGTCAGCAGCACCGTCACCAAGCTTGACGAAGAAACCCTGGTCATATTCTTGCCGGTTTGGTGTTCCAGCAACGGCGTAATTTAGGCGGTCAGCATGGTAATACTCCAGCATTTTACGTGTTCGCTGTTTGAAGTTAGTAGCAGCCACAATGCCAAGATAGGCTGAAGGTGTCAGCCTCACTTTTGTTTGCTCACCCTCGGGAGATTGAACCACCACCGAAAAGATCCTATATCTGTTGTCCTCCAGAATACTGGGAAGTACGATTTTACATTTATAATCTGGGCCATATTGGGGGACTACGGTCTTTATTGCCTCGTCCCGCCTTCGGTAACATCCGAGGGCTTCCAGAATGGCAGTAATGTCTTCATGAACCATGGGTATTTCCAGATGGTCAGCTATAAGCTGGCTTAGTTCAGGCGTCTGCTGAGCAGAGTCTTTTTCCGGCATCGAAAGGCCCAGTACTCGTTCTTTTCCCAAGGCACGAACGCAAAGGGCACCTACCACGCTGCTGTCTATGCCCCCGGAAAGAGCGACTACAAGACCTTGTCTTTTGAATTGTTGAAGTGCCCGGCGGACTACCTTGATTATTTTTTCTGTCTCATGGCCATAATCAATCTTTAGCGTGTTAATAGAAAAAATGTTATTGCTCATTGCCTTTTTTTCTCCTGTATAAAACAAATACCTATTCGGCCTGCTGCTCTTTCAAGAGCGTTTTAAGGATTTTACCGGCCTTATTTTTGGGAAGTGAATCCCTGTATTCAAAATACTTTGGCTGTTTGTGAGGAGGTAATACCGTACTCAGATCTTTTCTTACTTTTGCATCTTCAAGCTTTGCGTTCTCCCTGGGGACTATGAAGGCCTTGATTGCCTCACTCAACACAGGATCTTCGACTCCGATTACCGCAACCTCTTGAATCTCATCAATTTCCATTAACGCCTCTTCTATCTCTTTGGCGCTAATCCCGAAACCGGCAACTTTAATTATATCCTTCTTTCTGCCGACAATGTAGAGATAGCCATCTTCATCCGTACGCCCCAAATCGCCTGTATAATACAGTCCATTTTTCAATACCTCGGCAGTTCCCTCAGGATCACGCCAATAACCTACCATTATATTAGTTCCGCGTGCGACAATTTGTCCTTCTTCATTCGGGGGCAGTTTCCGGTCCTGCTCATCAACTACAAATAAATCCACATTGTCAATCGGCTTTCCAATTGATCCCCACCTTTGTGGCAGCATATCCGGCTCCACATAGGATAATCGCGGCGCAGCTTCAGTCGCACCGTACATAATAAACAATTTCGCAGGCGCAAACACTTTAGCAACCTCTTTTTGAACCGACGGCGACATTGAACCGCCAGCCTGAGTTACATAACGAAGCGACTTGAATTTAAAATCTCTGACCTTTGATTTGTTCAAGAGGATTAAAAACGTTGAAGGAACACCCGACAAACCAGTTACTTCTGTTTTGCCCATTGTTTCCAGGATCACCTGCGGAAAGGCAAATCTGTTATCGATAACCACCGAACCGCCAACACAGAAATGAGTAGTCAGCAGCGATTTGCCGTAAATATAAAAGAACGGCAAAACCGCCATTATTCGATCCCTGGAAGTAAGATCAAGATACTTGACTATGGAATTAACATTGCTTACCACATTAGCATGGGAGAGTGTGACGCCTTTGGGTTCGCCGGTACTGCCGGAAGTATAGACAATAGAGGCCAAATCCAGATCTATGCATCTGATGCCGGGATGGCTGTTCCGGCCGTTGTCGTAGATATCTTTTAGTTGAATTGGATTACAATGCCCGATTTGGCGATACTCAGACAGATCTTCCTGGTCGGTAATGACTTCTTTCAGATTTGGTGCTTCTCGCAATGCAGGAAGCAGATGCTTGGAGTACTTTCTATTGGTCATTATTGCCTTCGCACCGGAGTGTCTTAGCGCATAGACTAGTGCCCTGGATGTGGTTTCCGTATTGAGTGAAACAGTGATTGCTCCCACTTTGAGCGCGGCAAAATATGATATCACGTAATCAAAAGAATTTTCATGCAGTATGGCTACCCTGTCGCCTCTACAGATAGCAGCTTCCTTTAGGTAATTGGCCAGCTTGTTCGCTAGTTCATCTATTTGGCAATAGGTCATCCATTGGTTTTTATACCAAACCGCCTGCTTGTCGGGGTATTTCTGTGCTGATTTTTCCAGAAAATTATTAATTAGCATATGTTATCACCATTCTGTTCAACTATCTGGCGCCGAATACAGACTACGGCATCAGTAAATCCGTCAACAGCAACACTTATCTAAACCAAAAAGCCATTAACACATCGCTCCACTGCCAATCGGTTCAACAAAACATTCATCAGTAGTATGTTACCTGTCTCGCCACCCTGGCCCTGATTTGACGGAAGTCAAAACCTTTTGATCATATCACAACTGACACGGCTCTCAATCAAGAGAGTATGCCATTTCTCGCAAGTGTTGTGTGGCAAGATTCTTTGACACAAAATCCTTAAAGGCCCTTCCAACAGCCTCATTTGAAAGCCCCAACACTTTCGAAGTTTGATCCAACGGGACTTGATGTTCCCATGCATAGAGAAGAAAATCGAGCTTATCGAAAGGTATCCGGAAAAAGAACTCCTGGTCATTCACAGGAAGGCTAAACGTATCCGGGCTTGGTTCTCGCTCGCAGATTTCCGGAATCACGTTGAGATAGCCAGCAAGTTGATAAACCTGGTTCTTATAAAGGTGTGCGAGTGCTTCTATGTCGGTTCCGCCATCACCATACTTACAAAAATCACCGAGAATAAACTCCGTTCGATTGGTTGTTCCAGCCACCACCAAGCTACGCCGTTCAGCCTCGGCGTACAGATGAATCATTCGGGCTCTTATCTTGATACTGGCAAAAGACGTTATTGTCCGAAATTCCTGTGGATTCAAGCGTTTCTTCTCCACAGTGCCGTCATTCAGCTTTACCTGGAGAACATAGAAATTGAAGGAATCACGGTCAAGAAGATCCGTGGGTAATATAATATTGTATTTGCATCCGGGATTATAACCTGGCACCAACTTCTTGATATATTCATCACGCCAACTATAGGAGACTACACTATCTACAGTAGGTGTAATATCGATTTCACGAAACTCTATGCCGAGGGCTTCTGCATGTCTGACTGCATACTGACGGCTTATAGGGTTCGATTCATTCTCAGGAAGAACTAAGCCGACCACATTGTCCTGACCTACAGCCTGGACAGCGATGGTAGACATTACCGCAGAGTCAACACCACCACTTAGTCCGATTACGATACCATCACGCTTCATTGCACGGACTTGTCGTTGAATAAATGAGCAAATACGTTCAACCTCACTTTTGTAGTCTACTTTGAGAATGTCTTTGTGAAACTCCATAATAACACCTGAAATAAAGAATATGATTGCAACTCATAGATTACGAATTTTACAACAGCATGCCCTCTATATGCCGATTGGCTCGTTCAAATTATAAATACCAGCTATTCCGCACACTGTTCTATCCTACTTGGCTAAAATCCTGCGAGGTTCTGTAAATGTTCTATGCACTTTGCTTTCTCTCGAGAAAGTGAGTTATGTTGCTAATGTTATCGAGATTTTCAGGAATAAGTTCATCATCTTCGATTTTTAAACCATAGGTTTCCTCAAGAAACATTATGAGCTCTAAAATTCCTGTGGAGTCGATAATGCCTTCTTCCAGAAACGAGGTGTCATCCTGCAACTGCTCTCCATCCCCGAATAGGAAATTCTCAACTATGAATTCTCTCACTTTATCAGAATAATTCATCTTTTGTTGTTGTCACCTCCGAAATAGTTATGGAACTGCATTGTATTTGGGAACAATTTTGAACATAGCTACTGGTTTGCTTCAGTATATGCTCACTTTTCATCAACAGGTTTTCTCCTGGAATCAATGTCGGCTGGGGTCCACATTTTTTGAGCTAATCCTGTCAGATTTCTTGCCGGATTTCCACCGACAAATGCTCCTTCAGGGACGTTCTTTGTGACCACAGAGCCGGCACTTATAATTGCGTTATCGCCGATTGTAACACCAAAAAGAATTATCGAACCTGAACTAATCCAGACATTGTTTCCAATGCTGGTTTTCTGTCCTTTTACTTCCTCTCTGTTTAACACTGGATGTCTTGGACCCAGAATCATAACGTATGGCCCAGTTGAAAACTGGTCACCGATTTCAACGGGCCCCATGACAACATTATTAAGCCCGAACCAGCACCTTTTTCCCACAACTATGTTACCTCCCTGGGCATTCCAGACATTGAAGTCCTCAAGTATGGTCTTTTTACCAATATAAGCACTATAAGGATGTGAACGATCAAATCTAAACCTGTATCCGAATTCAACAAATCTTTCTTTGTTAATATACTTACATCTGTAATAGAAACGAACAAGCTTCCAAAAGAGTTTTTTCGTGATAGCCTTGACGATACTCGGCGTTATCGATTCTATGGCTTTGCATAAACGATCTTTTTTCTCTTTTCCCATCAGTAAACTCTAACCTGTCAGTACACGATATATTATATAGTTCATTTATCGGCCGAATTACTTCTGAAATAAACTCAAATTTCTAGTTTTCAGGAAGATCTCCTGATCCACACAGTTCACTTAGAAATCTGGAAATTCGCTCAGCTACCGCTTCAGCCCGTGCTTGCCGTCTTTGCGGTACAAATCCTTTCAGGACCTTCAACTTCTCTTGTAACTGTTCAGTATCATAGGCTACCACCAAGTACCCACGTCGCTCAAATTGTATAGCTATATTCAACTGGTGGTTGTTAACTACTTCACCATATTGTTTGAGCCGGGGCACAACCAACATAGGCTTATGATTCTCGAGAGCCATCATAATTGAACCTATGCCGGCGTGACCAATTATGCTGGAAGCTTCTCGTATTTGCCGATTAAATTTGTTTTTCTCCAGAGACACAACTGCATCAAAGTTCTTGGGTACGTACGAACTTCTGCCTATCTGAGCAAATACTTCCTCATCGATCAGATTTTGGTCTACAGCCATATCTACAGCCTTTACCAAGCGATCAAAGGGAAATTGTGTACCTACTGTCAAGAATATCATATCAATGTTCCAACGTACTCAACATTCTTATATTGTGCTGCGAGTTCCGGCCATTGCACAAGGAAAAGATCTGCTATATTTTTCACCAATTGTCCTGAAAGTGATATTCTTTTCACATTCGTGATGCTATCGATCCAAATCACCTTCGCGCCAAAAAGTTTAGCCAGAAAACACATAACGCAGCCCGCTGCTGCGCCTGTACTTATGACAACATCTGGCTTTTCGCGGATGGCCGCTGTAAGGCATTGTAAGAACACTTTACCTACCTGCAATGGATGCTGGCGGTTGCACTCGCTGACAACATATACCATTCCGTATTTTTTGAGTTTTTCTCGGACAACCTCCGCTGTGGTAACGTAGAACGTATCATACCCATGCCAACTATCCATCAGCTTAAGTAGTTGACTTATGTGCCCTCCTGCTGAAGCGACAAGACAAATCCGCAACTTTTCTCTACGTTTATTTTTCACTTTTATCCCTGAGGAGATCCATCTTTGTCAAAGAGCTCCTTTAGTACCAACTGTGCCTTGCTATCCCAAGAAGCTTCCTCAACCGTTTTCTTTCTTGCTGCTATTTGCTCAGCATTATTGTCTTCCAAAGCCTTTTCTATGCATCTGGCAAACTTTTCTGGCATCTCTGCTTGATAAACTACATCGCGATACTTTTGCAATTCCGGAAATGGGGTACTAACTATGGGTTTTCCAAGAGCCAAATATTCTTTAAGCTTTATCGGATTAGATTGCTCTGTCCAGCGGTTTTTCTGCAATGGCATAATCGCCACATCAAAACATTTACCATAATGAGGTATTTGCTCATAGGGCTTTTGTCCAAGCATTCTAACATTATTTTTAGCCAATAAGCCAGAGCAGTCTGATAAGGTATTGCCGATAAACACAAAGGACATATGCGGCAATAGATCTACTACGGTCTCGATAAAACAAATATCAAACTTATGGCCGTCAATCGCGCCAAAATAACCCACCATGGGCTTTTGTATGCCTGCAATGTCCGTAGGTTTACTCGTGTCATGTTCTGCCGAGGCGAACATCTCTAAATCAACACCATGGTCAAGATAGATAGCTTTCTTGCATTGGCCAGCCTCTTCGCTATACAGAGCCGCGCTAACAAATACTGTAAGATCCGCTTCAGCTTTGAGTTTTTGATCATAGGCTGTTATCGTCTTTACATCAACATTGGGGAAAGCTTCATACCGGTCTGTCCTCTGATAGACTAATTTGGTTTTCTTCAATTTTATCGCAGTATCACACCCTGTAGGGCATGCAACCCAAATAATCGGTGTGGACATCCCTAACTTGCGGTCGATATAACTGATTTGATACGACAGTAGAATCTCGTTTAACGGCGTGATCCATGAAATGTGGTGTATAGGCAGGCAAAATGGGCTATATACCCAAAACCCTGCACCGCTCTTTTTTAATCCTGTAAAAATGCTTCTTGTCTTTCGAATTAGCTTTTGGACAAACTTTGTGGCTTCTCTTAGATTGGGCTTTTGCATCACTATTGAATTAATATAAAGAACCGTCCCCATTTGTGCGAAACGTCGCATCAATTGGAAGTCAATATGTCCACGATTATGATACCACCAATCTTCTCCACCGAAGCAAATCACATCGAATTTTTCACGTTTTTCTGTCAGATTATCGCTCCATACACAAACCACGCCCGCCAAACAGGGCGCCAAACATACCCTTAATATATGTACGGGCAGTGCAGATATACCTGTCTCTGCCAGAGCTTGAAATCGCTGCTCTTGTCAGCCAATATGGAATTCTCAGGAGAAAAAAAACTGCAACCAGAAGACACGCTAGGGCGTAAACAAATCGGTTTTTGTGTTTTTTGAGAAAAAGCAGGATGCTGCCTCGAAGCTGTAATATCATTTGTGGTTTTATCTGCTCTGTGCTGGCTCCGTGGATGTGAATAATCTGTGCACCAGGAGTAAACAGGATTTTCCAGCCCGCCTGTTTAAACCTGTAACACCAGTCGGTCTCCTCCCCATACATAAAGAATTGTTCGTCCATTACGCCGACCTGTTCTATGGCCTGGCGCCTGACCAACATAAAGCAGCCGGTCACCACATCGACCTCTTTTACGTTGTCTCTTTGCCACCAGGTCATTCTTTCCCTGCCGAAAAACCTGTTGTTAGGAAATAGTTTGTAAAGATACGTGCTTGATAGAAGCATATTGAGAACCAATGGAAACATAAAACACGTCAGCTGTAATGTCCGGTCCGGATTTAGAATACGACAGCCCACCACTGCGGCATCGGGATTGGCATCTGCAAAGCGTATGGTGTTGGATATTGAGTTTTCCAGGACAATTGTGTCGCTGTTTAGCAGAAGTATATATCTTCCTTTGGCTGCTGCGATACCCTGGTTGTTGGCTGCGGCGAAGCCTCGATTTTCAGGATTACCAATGACAATAACATCGGGAAATTCGGATTGTACCATTGCAACTGAGCTATCTGTTGATCCATTATCAATAACGATAACTTCGAAGTTGACATTCTTGCTCTGTTGATAGACAGATCTCAGACAATTATGTAGTATGTTTCTCGTATTCCAGTTAACTATGATTATCGATACGTCCAATCAAATCTCCCGATTACGCCCCACTAGTTCTGATAAGGTCATTACTTTCATCCCCTTCTCTTTGGCTGTCAATAGAGATAAGCTGATGGAGTCGAGCACCATTTTGTCTCCGTCGTCATTAGCACGATAATCATGAGCTAGCACCACCGCTCCACCCATCTTGCTGGCTCCTCTCGCTGCCGTTTGACTATCTCGTATGTCCTTTGGCCATGTATCCCCGCAAGCTAATGTCCAATAGAAAATTGGTATTCTCCGTATCCGAAGGTACAGCAGGCAAATCAAATTCAACTTTCCATACGGTGGTCTAAACGGATATACCGAAGCGCTCTTTCCCAATGCTTTGTCGATAGACTTCCAGCCGCGTTTTATGTCAGAAATACCGTGAAATGGCGATATTGTCCGGTAATTCAAATGATCATAACCATGAGAACATATCTCATGTCCAGCCGCAGCGATTTGTCTAACCATAGCCCCGTGTTCCACTACATTCCTACCCAGTAGGAAAAATGTTGCTTTTGCATTATGCTCATTTAGTATTTCCAAAAGGTCTGGGGTCAGATGGCTCCCTGGGCCATCATCAAATGTCAAAACAAGTGCCTTGGACTTCACCGTCTTATGCCTAAGCCATATCATACCCCACCTCCTGTAAATCCACGGCACTCCGAAATAAAGAAAAATAACAGAATATATACTTAATACACTTAAAAGAACAACTTCACTTACCATATTCCTATTCCCTAATTCCTACTGTACTTTGCTGTTCAAGAAATTACGCAACCAATTCCCGAATCAATCGCTTAAGCTGTATCTTAGGATTGAAGCGATCTATATCTGCAACATTTTCCGAAGGTATGTTTGACAACAATCGCGAAATCCAAGAAAAAGTTGAACTGCTTGAATAAATAAGGTAGTCGCAATCGGCCAAAAGATACATATCAACCAATGCCTCAATCCCATTGCCCACTTTGTCCGGACAAGTTGGATTCTGGTGCATGGAGGATGTTTCGTCAGGAAACCATTTCGGCGTCGAAAACACTCTTCTGAAACGCTTATGGTAATCTTGATTCACCTGTTGGTTGTCGGTTGCCAGAAAGATGTGTGCATCCGGGTATCGCTTCAAAAATCGTCGCAAATGCCTTTCATACTTGGCAAGATTGGTCTTTCTGTCTGTATGGCGGATATGAATGCCGATAACTTTCTTCTCAGGCCAGTGCCTGGCCTTAAAATCATCGATTTTTTGACGAATATCTTTATGCAGAAGCATTTGCTCGGTAAGTACTCTGCGAATAATACCGTTAGTGTCAAGTCCAGCATAGCCATCTAAGCCCTTATGCAAATTACTCTTTAAAGCTTTTATGCGTCCTGTGTAGTACCAGAATACGATAATGTCTTCATCATAATCCAGCCTGCGAACATCGACAGAATACTTGCGATGAATTCTTATACTGCTGTGCTTGTCCGGATCGTATTCGCTAATCATTTTGCTAATTGGTTTGTTCAATTTATTAGTCCAGATGCTTGGTCGAATCGTGCCGTCTTTGGGAAGAACGGTTTCTGGATAGATACAAGTGCATTTGAAAAAACGCGAAAATGTATTACCGCGATCATTGGAATAAGACGCATCCCGCCAGTCCACAATTATTTTGCGGCCGGTCAGCTCGCCGTATAGGATGCCGGTGAGGGCACATAGCATACGATTGCCCATACCACCTTTGGCTTTTACGAGCAGATACTTCTGGTCTTGAGGTTTATCATCATTCATTGTTGTCGGGAGAATTTCGATTCATTTCTCTGTCACATATTCCCAGGTATTTTCCCCTCAGCCCCTCGGCTGGACAATTCAATAACTCATCCATTGATTTAAGTGCTACCAGTGTCCCACGGACTCGATCGCGTCCGAATGAGTCGAATATGGCCGTTGAATACAGAGCAAGCTTATATCTTCCGAACCGTTTGAGCATCCTGCGGGCTTTAGAACCGGGTGGTGAATACTTACAAATAATATATGCCCGGTTAAATAGAAGTATAAATCCAAGTTGAAATCCTTTGGCCCGCCTGCTCGGTGCCCTGTAATGGCAAATATGAGCATCATGTGCACCAACAAGCAGTTGTTCTTGCAGAACCTTGAAGGACGCATCGGCATCCTCGTAAGCCGCGTATCCTGTATAAACTCCGAGTTCTTTGTCAAAACCGTATTTTCTAATGACTTCGGTACGGAATGAACTACGGCCTCCGCCCATAAACTCTACCAGCGCCGAGTCTATATTCCATAGCCATTCAGGAAACGGCCGCACATTCCATCGTGACCTACCGTGAATCCAAAGGGGATCCGGACAGAACTTATAGTCGAATTTGTGCCTAAACTCACCAATCTTCTGGCGGATACGGTCGGATATTGTCATTTTGTATGGGCCTTTTGTAGTTATATTGGTCCCTGGCGGGGTATTGGGGGTTTCCCTTCCACAAACGCCGCCTATATCACCATTTTTATCTTCCTCATATATATGCATTATTGCTTTAGCGTATCCCGCCCACCACAAGCAATCATCTTCCCCAAATATCACAACTGGGGACTCCACATAACCAAGACCGACGTTGCGCTGAAGAGCTGAATTTGCTTTGGATGAGAGCACCTTTATCACAACGCTGGTGTTCTCTGCTGCCTTTTTAGCCACTTCAATTATTTGGTCATGAATTTGTTCCCTACTTGCATCAACAACGATAAGAATTTTTGGAGGCGGAACTTGCTCCAATATCAAGGGTATTGATAGCTTCAACGCCTCTGCCCGGTTTTTCGTTGGTATAACTACGTCATAGTCCATTTTCTATCTCATATTCCAGAGACAATCTTCATCTTGTAAAGCGCAAGGTCTGCGTGGCACATTAGCTGCGAAATGCTGTTTGGCATAGTTCCAGGTAGCGCTGACGCAAACAATCTGGAGGAGCGTTCCATAATTCTCTCATGAATTTGACCGCCAACAAATGACCTCTCAATTGCTCGCGCCCTGATGCAATACAGCACCTTGGTATATACTTTAGCACCTTGCCAATACTTCTTCTGTTAAAGACACGACGTGCCTTGGAGCCTTCGGTGCAATATTTGCACAAAGTATAAGCTGCATTAAACTGAACTATGAATGTGGATTCAAACTTTGTTGTCCGACGGCTTGGAAATTTGTAATGGCATACTTTTGCGTTGCGTGCCCCAACAAGTAAACGATGCTGCATAACACCAAAACAAGCATCAATATCTTCATTCGCTGCCCAGGGTACATAGACTCCAAGGTCTTCGTCAAAACCTACCTTCCGAATAACCTCAGTCCGGAACGTCATTTTATAACCACCCATATACTCAACAAGAACACTGTTTTCATGAGGCAACCATTTGGGTACAGGACGGACATTCCACCTTGACCGTCCGTGTATTTTGAAGGGATTAGGCCGAAAACGAGCCTCACGAAGTTTTGCTCTAGTGCGCTTGATTTGTGCGTCAAGAAGATGTGATATTCTCATCTTATATATATTACACCCTACCAAGCCAATTTCTGGAGGCAGTTGTTTCGTGTCGGCAGCACATACTCCACCGATGTGTTTTTCTGTATCCCTTTCGTAAACTCGCATTATGGCCTCCGCGTGGCCGGGAAACCAGAGCGAATCATCATCGGGGAACATTACAATTGGTGACTCAACGTATTTGAGACCAATATTACGTTGACCGGCTGAGTTTGGCTGGGAATTCAAAATTGCTAATTCGACCGGACAGGCACCAACAGCTTCCTTAACAGTTTTACAAATCAATTGATGGTCATCGCTTGCATCGACAATGATTAGTTTTTTAGGAGGACGTTCCTGAGTCAAAATTAATGGAATTGACAATTTTAACGCCTCTGTACGGTTCCGTGTAGCTATGACAACATCATAGTCCATTGTTATATCATTTTCTTATTTGAAATATTATGGCACCTGTTCTGACAAAAAAGCTCGACAAGGAGTTAGGATAAGAAATACAAACATCGCCGTGAGATACGAACCATAGGATTGCTTCATAAGGATCAATTGAATTCACACTATCAGAGTCAGACTGCCAAAAATGATCATAGTTAGGGTTCAACTTCTTGGAACAAAATTTTTCTCGGTTTCCGCGCCAGGCATATTCGAGACACCTCATCAACCTTCTGGGGAAAATATACAAAGATCGAAATAGAATAGAATTTCGAATGGGTATAGACGCTTTAACAATCTTGTCTTTGATGTTGAAATCGCTATACGGTCGAACAGAATACCCGTTTGCAGCCCACGATCGGGATTGCCAAGCTGGTTTCAAAAAAAGTAATCCTTTTGGCGTTAAAACACGGCGCATTTCCAACAAAGCCTTCTCCGGATTGTAAATGTGCTCGAGCGCAGATATAGACCAAACAACGTCAAACTCCTTATCTTCAAAAGGTAATTCAGTAGCAGAGGCCTGGTAAAAAGGTTTGTGCAAGTATTTCCGTACAGAACTAGATATGTCCACTCCGGTATAATCTTCGACCAAGTCTTGGAACAACCCACGTCCGCACCCAATCTCAAGACAGCGTTTATCTTGTAAATGATACTTATCAATAAATGCTCTAAGCTCAGGATAACCGTCAGCTTTCTTGGCCGATTCGTAGTTTGAATACTTGCCCTTAGAATACTGTTTATCATAAAAATTCTTCAGTTTATCTTTCTGATGCATTGTGTTATCCCTGCATAGTAATTGCTCATTGTCGAAGTTCAGGTGTGTTATGAATTTCCATTCTGGTGATATTTATCACCTTTCAATCGGAGCCAGTAAACTTGTCTTGCTGGCTATTTCCGGCACAGCAATGCAAAATCCAAACATCATAAATAGCATTATCATGGGCTGACCGAACAGGGAGACGGAGTTAAAAGCAGAAAGCACGCTAAACAACCCACCGGCTAAACACCATATGAGCCACCTATCTGAGTCAGTGCTCACCAACCAAAAGTCCTTAAACAGTCTTCTAATTGCCGTTAAAATTACCATACAGAACGGAATGAAGCCAACCAGCCCATAGCGGGATAATTTCATAAGATAGTGATTAACCATATCGGTATGGTCTCTCATATCTATTCTCTCACCCCACCCCGGATCGGTGAAGCAGCCAAATCCGGTAAACCAGTGGCCTGACATACCGCCTTCGAAAAAAGCAATCTCAAAGAGCTTTGTGCGGTACCAGGCGGTAGCGCTGTTAAAAGTAAATCTATCTACCACATTGTAAAAATGGCGGTTGCTTACTATCTCCACCACTCCGCACATAATAATTATTCCTATTATGGCTGTCTTCCACTGGCGCCTGTATTTATAGAAAGCAATAAATGCTAATCCGACAACCATAGCAAGCAGTCCCCCACTGGACATCGAGGAAAAGCAGCCCAAGAACATCAAGCCAACTAATATCTTATAAACTAACTTGTTCTTTTTTATATTCTTAAATAAGCCCATACACATAGCTGCAGCCATTGCTGAGAATATACCATAATATATACAAACCCTAAATGTTGCTCTTGCTCTGTAGAAAAATCTCATTCTTATTTCAGAAGTTTCCCTACTTCCAAAAGCAAGCAGGTTATGGCCTGTTAGAGATTCATAAAAGGCGAAAAGAGCCAAAATTCCAGCTGACCAAGCGATAGCTTTTAACAATGTAATATACCGCTCTTTAGTCGTTATAATCAGCCTAACGGCAAAATAAGGCAGGGCCATATCGAAGAAATCCCCGCCGCGATATTCGAGCAGCTTCATCGGCTCGGCATTGAACAAACCGGCCACAATTTCAGCGCCGAAAAGAATCAGGATAAGCCTGTCCAGCCATATCCATTTGAAGTTTTGGGTTATATTTTTGTCAAAGAGTATTTTAATAAACAATACGATTATCAGGATTCTGCCCACCGAGAAATCTATAGTAGCAAGTGTTACGGTACCCACACTGTAGGGATACCATATGGCACAGACAATGAAAACAATCAGGCCGTGAATTGGCTTGAGAGACATTACAAGAATAACTCCAAGAACAGCTATTAATATAGTCAAAAAGTTCATTCTACTTCAGATAAAAATTATGTATTAAATATTTAAGCAATAGTAATAAAGGGATTGTGTTTATGATTATCTAAAAATCGCTTTTATTTTTTCCAGGTTCCCAACAATTTTATGATAGCTGTATCTGGCGAAATATTGGATTCGCTCTTTCATCTTGAGTATTGACGATAACCTTCTGATTTTTTCTTTAGTCATGACCACTGAGAGGGCCTTTTGCCGCGTTTCTTCACTTACTTTAATATTCAGAAAACTAATTAAATTTTCCAGCATCATTTCTGGACTCTGCAGGGCATCTTCGTAGAATACATTAATCATAGGAAGGCTAGGATTCTCGGCAATGAATTCTTCGATTCTTTTTAGATATATGGATACTATCTTTTCGGCTTCACAAAAATCAATCTTGTCTCTTTTGACTATAGAGTTTGCGATAGACTCTGCATTTCTGGAGCAGATGATTAAATGAGGGTTATTCAGGTAAGGCATATATAAATCTATTGTCAAAACTGTCCGAGGATCCTTCCACCCCCAGAGTGAGGAATTCTTCCTGTTTATCAAATCTCGAATTGTACCCTCGAACTGCTCCCTAACCTTGTATATACTTTCTTTCTTTGGTGGGTTCTTCCAGCTTCCGCCCGCCACCTGCAAGATTTGCCTGTTTAGCGACAGAAAAGCTGTATCTTCAAAATGCCCATAACC
>JBHPEQ010000023.1:0-29954 GCA_042576845.1 Planctomycetota bacterium | reverse complement strand
CTATATCGAAGAAGGCCTGGCAAAGAAACAGCGCCTTTCTGAGCTTCGAACTTTCCCTTTTAATCCCGGCAACAGTCCTTTTTTTTATAAACTTATCACTATTGCCGCCGGCAACAACGAGTTGAAAATTATTACCAAGAAGATTATGGAAAGCTCTACCGGTCGAATATATTTGACGTGCACGAGCGGTTTTGTCGCTTAAATTAATATTTAATATGTATTTTAATTTCACCATTACTTAGTCTATCATACAATGAGTTAACATTCTTTGCGTACCACTGCCATGAATATTTCCGTGCGTGCTTCTGCGCGTTTTGTCCCATTTTTGCGATCAGATTTTTATCACTAAGTTTCATTATCTTCTCTGACAAAGAATCTTTATCATTTATAGGAATGATATACCCATCTTCTTCGTTTATTACGATACTGCCTGCATTCTCTGAAGTAATGACAGGAAGCCCAAATGACATGGCCTCAAAGACAGTTTTAGAAGAGCCTTCGAAATAAGTTGGATAGATATAAACATCATTTTTCTTATATTCATCGAATATCCTCCGCACAAAACCATGACAATAAATATTGCTATTCTTTACCTTGAAATCCTGTATTATCTTTTGAGTGCTTTTATACGATCTTCCATACAGGTGAAGCTCTATTTTGTGTCCGTTATTTTTTGAGACATCATCCCAGCTCTGCAGTAAATCAATCACTCCCTTGGTTCTCTTGAGTCCACCTGCGAACATAAATTTTATCTTTCTGCTTCGAAGGTCATAAATTTTATCGGGCTGTTCATGAACGCCGTAAGGTATTTCGACGATTTTGTCTTCAGGAACCCCCTCTGATTTTAATGTTGTTGTAACCCATCGAGATGGAGATACGATGCAATCAACCATTTCATAAGTTTTTATAACATCTTCGTCAGTCTTGAAACCACTTTCGAGACCAACTCCATGTTTATGCATGCGTTCTAAATATGATGGATGTGTATATCCTTCCGCAATAGTAACTTTACCTAAAGATTTTGCATATCGAACTAACTTTGGAGAAAAATGAAAAAAATGGATGATGTTCTGCTCATCTATGAAGTTCCGAATAGACTTATCAAACATATACTTTCCTATTCGTTTTAAAAGAAAGAAAAACGAATAGTACTTCTTCTGGCCTATCATTTGCGTAAATCTAGCGAATTCACGATAGAAAGGAAATATTTTATGAAAACTTACTTCAATATCGGAAAAACTCTTACGAGCAGATACTGTAACATCGTGGTTTGTATGCTTGGCAATCTGGTACGACCTGTATCCGGCGGTGCTGCTCAAACCAAAATCCGAATTGAGTATATGGAATACCTTCACCTTGCTACCTTTGAATTTCACTGGGCCAAGATCATAGCTGAACTTTATACATCGAGGTTAACGCTTTTCTTGCCATCCTTGAGAAAAAAATCTGAATAGGTATGGGAAAAAGTCTAGAACGTAATATGGGAAAGACGCTAAAAAGCCATTTAAACAATGAACTTTTTCTATATACCGAGACAATTAATTTTTTAGAATCTAATCGAGCAGAAGACAAAAAATCGTCTTTTCCTATTGGAGTTAGATCCATGTTAAAGACGGATAATTCATTCAATAATCCGGACCTGTCTAACACAAGCGAGGACCCAAGTCTATCATCTTTGAAACGGGGCAGCCAATTATCACCGATTACAATATCCGCACAAAAAGCTATCTTATCATAACAGTTGAAACAGGATGGCTGAGTATAAATAAGTTTTAAATAATGTCTTATCGATTTATCTACAAAAGTTTTGCTTCCATTATCTGCGGTTGTCTTTATGTCCCCGGGATAACCATTTTTTTCTTTACTTCGGTATTCAAATCCTATTGTGCCTTTTTTAATGAACAGGTCCTTAAATTTATTATTTATGACTCTGTCACAAACCAATCCAATCTTGTACTTTATGTTTTTTACCCCTTTGCTTTTTTCAGCATTGACGATGCCCCTCACCTGACAGGGCAATCCCACAAACGCTACATTCTCATACTTCGAGATTTGAGAAAATAAACCTTCGCTAATTTCAGAGGAAGTGTATTTAGAGCCCGCTGAGCTTATAAGTGCTTTTTTGTAATCCATATCAACATCTACAATTGTATGATACGCTTTGTTTCGATTATCGCTTATAGAGACTACAGCACAATCAATACTTCGATGTTTAAAAAGATCTATTAATAACTGTGTCACTATACCGCCAGATTGACCTTTTCGGCGTATCTGGGAATCAAGGCTGTATCCAACGTAACACTTACAGCCAGTTTTTTTTCTTGAATATCCAACGTTGTTCATAACGGGACATACGTCCAAACACACACCACATTCATTACATTTTTCATTATCGACTTTAGGTCTTAAAAATCCGCTTGAAAACTCATTGTGGATAACTCCAGAGGGACAAGTTCCAACACAAATCCCACAACCAACACATTTACCGCTTTTAACCACGTTAGCTATATTCTTATACATTAATAAACATCCTGCTGTTTCTGAGTGTAGGATTTTCAAGTATATCCTTATGTATCTTTTCCTGTATGCATGCTAAATTTACTCTGATACTCCGTTTTATCTCGGACAGGCTTTCTTCAAGCCCGGATACTACATCGAAAAACTTAGAGAAGTTTTTAAGGCAGTATTTTTCCATTCCAAAGGTTTCCATAATATCCAGATACTTATCCGACCAGGACAAAACAATTAACGGCGTATTAGTAATCAGGGAAAAAATCATCAAATGAAATCTCGAAACAATGACATAATGTGCGTTTTGAATTAACTTCAATAAATGACTGATTTCCAGATTAGTGTTGACCCTGACTTTTCTTCCTTTAAATTTGTCTGCAAGCCTGTTACACAAATACACATCGTCTTCTTCAAAATCTCTTATTTCATTAGGAGTCAACACCACCAGCATGTTTCTGTCCAGATAGTATCGTATGATTTCTTCAAGAAAGCTGATGTAATCTGTTTTATTTTGTTTTTTTTCTTTATGGTAAATCCTTGAATTCGGATTGAGCAACACATATTTTTTATTATGCTTTTGACAGTTTAATTGCGATTTATAAGAGTCTATAAAGCTTTTGTGAAAGACTAAATCGATGGTTCTAATATTGTCTCGAGTTTCACAGCCGATATACTTATAACTTCTTCGGCCTCGAACAAAAACCAAGTCTGCCATCAAAATTATTATCCTAGCAATCATTTTATTTAGTTTTCTTCGAAAAGGTCCGAAAGACTGTGGGAAAATGAAATATTTTTTCCTGAAAATCACTTTAGCACAAAATGCCTGAAGTAAAAATATAATGCCCCTATAAGTTCCGCTGTTTTTCCCAAAATCATCCGTCAGAGCAAAGCCGCTGAGGTCGATAATTAAATTAGAATCGGAAATAGCTCGGATAAGCTTTCTGAATCTTTTTGGGACAAATCCGAATAATTTGTAAACAACCGAATAAAGACAAAACAATAAGTAACTTTTAATGCCGCGTGGAGCAGGAATCAACTCAGTATTTTTAATCTGATGTTCATTCTGCAGGTCAGATTCAAAGTCAGTAAAAATATTGACACGAATCCCTTGATCAATCAGTTTTGTCAAGGTTCTGAGCATAGCCTCAGAGCCTTTGTTAGAGTACGTAGCACCAAAAATGGATACTAAGCTGGTTGTTGTATTAGAAAACATGGGGCTTTTGCAATAGATTTGACAGGTATTTCATTTTTCAATAACTCATACCTGTATTGGATTAAAGCACCGATAAAATAAAGGTCAAAAGCAAAAATGTGAATATCCACAAACAAACCCATTACAATGTGTGCGATGAATGCCAGATACAATATTTTGTCTTCGAGAGAATCTGTATATTTTGCGTTATTTCTTGCTCGAATTCCGACTGTTATCAAGAATCCCAGGAACAGTGTTAATCCGACAATTCCACCACCGGCCAGCATATCAAAATACATAGAGTGAGCGCTTATGCCGGAGTAATTTCCCTTTACAAAAAAATGAGGAAGGTATATATGAGCATTCTGTGGAAAAGCACCCAGGCCGATACCAGCCAAGGGATTTTCCAGAAACATTGATACCGCAACGGACCACATATACAAACGAGATGCAACAGAACTGCTGGTTATGTCTTCTCCATATCGTGTTGCTTGAGAAAAAAATGGGAAAAAAATGCAAATAACAATACAAGCCACCATAAAGATAAACAGCAAATTTGAAAAACTGACCAATTTCCACCTTGAGACCTTCTCAAGAAACCAAACCACAAATGCCGCTGCAATAGCACAAAATACACTCGCTGTATTCGATATAATTATGCCTGCACAGAGTACTGCAAAAACTACAAAATATTTCATCTTTCTATATGATTGGCATTTTAATAACATAAAAAGAGCAAAGAAGAAGGCTATGAAATTGTGCATGGCGTAATCCGTTATTGTAATTCCCAATCCGCGCCCACGAACACCTACAAGAGCTTGGACTCTCTCAGCACGATATATAGTTGCCAAACCCAGTCTATTCAGATGCGGGGCTACATCGAATACGGGTGAAATCTGCGTCTGTAAAATAACAAAAACCGTGCTGCAAAGAGACATTGTAAGCAGTAGTTTGAATATGGAATTAACGTCGATTCTGCCGGCATGCAGCGATTCTACCGTTACGAGAAATATTACAGACGCAGACAGGAAAATCAATGTAACACTAAAGTTAGGTGTACGCTGCAAAAAGAAACACTGAAACAATGCGAGGACAGAAATAAGAAGCAAAAATATATGCGGCAGCCGTAGTTTCAGCTTTTCTGGGCTCGTGTATGTTTTTATTAAGGCCCGAAGCGGCAATACCATAAGAGCCAAAAACAAGATAATAATATAAATATTCAGTCTTATTCTTGCAAACTCTATGTACTTGAAGTACAGGCCGAAAATAAATAGTAAATACAATAATGTCTTCATAAATACTTTCTTCTAATCCATTGGTCGAGACAAGGAAGTGGTTGGATTAAAATATAAGCAATTTATACTTTCCTGTCTTAATTTGCTGAAGCTACCGCAACCAAATGTGCACCGTTAGATCGTATTCCAAAAAATCCGAGCCTCTTATGTATCTTAAAAATCAGCCTCAATGCTGCTGCATAACGCAACATAAAGACTTTATTTTCCAGTAAAAGATTCAATATTTTTGTCAATAGACAAATCCTGTAAACCCAGGTTGTTTGCTCAATTTTGAAATACGGTTTTAGTTGCTGTCTAAGAAATTCTTCGGTATAGTGTCGGTAATGCTTTGATATCAATGGTCGGTTTACAGTCGGTACACTTACAACTAATACTCCCTTATCTGAAACTTTTGCATGCAAAGAGGCGACAAAGTCTTCAATTTCTTCATCTGGAATGTGTTCCAGAGTTTCAATGCATGTGACGAGGTCATATGTTCCAGGTACTTTTTCAATAGGACAGCAAAACCATTTAGCATCAGGAACAAATGCTCTGGCAAAGGAGAGCGCACGAGATGACAAGTCTACTCCAACTTTTTGGTCCACATCACTTAGCATGCTCAGTAAGCGCCCATCCCCACATCCGACGTCACAAACACTTTTTGGTCTATGATTGTAAATTAATTCGGAAATATAAGTTAGGTAAGTTACATATTCCAAGCCCCACCTAAGAGATTTATGAATCACTATCTTCTTGTCGGCTGTTATCTCCGGCAGATAATGGTACGGAAAACTGTAGGCATTATCCTGGATACTAAAACGCTTTTCTTTAGTTAGTGTAGTCATTCTTTGATGTAAAGATGAGGACAATCACACAGGTAGAGATTCTTATACTTGCTCGGCCAAAGAGAGGTTTCCAAAAGGCCCTGAATAATTCAATTTTCTCTCCTGGGTGTAATCAAGTAACTTCTTTCGACTTATAACCAATGACCAGCCGG
Source organism: Planctomycetota bacterium (assembly GCA_042576845.1). Taxonomy (GTDB): domain Bacteria; phylum Planctomycetota; class Phycisphaerae; order Sedimentisphaerales; family Anaerobacaceae; genus JBHPEQ01. The sequence goes on along the minus strand of JBHPEQ010000023.1, from coordinate 23,980 downwards.
TACCAAACATATAAAGAGTAGTCAGAACAATAGCGGCACCGACATCCGCGTATCTGCTGACTAAAATCGGCATCAATATCAACTTTAAAACAGCCATCGCAAGATTTATATACATACTAATATTTGCAAAACCCATACTCAGTAAAAGCAAACGTGCCCAGGAAAAAACGGAAGCAAAGCTTACACCAATCAACAGCCACAACAGAGGATTAATCGAAGCAGCAAACTCGCTGCCATAGAGACCCTCTATAAGCCAGTGGCCAAATAAAGCAAAACACATGATTGCCGGAACACAATAAAGAGTCGCCAGGCAAGATACACGTTTTAAGTTCCGCTTCAAAAGCTTTATGGATTTTTCTGCAATCAACTTTGGTATTTCAGGAAAAACGCTCTGGGAAAATTGATTAATCGGCATAAGAATAAGGCTGGACAAAGATAAGGCGATTTTATAAAGACCGGCAGCAGTTGGATTTACCAGCAAGCCTATCCAGAGTTCGTCCGACTTCCTGGTGACAACACTAAGCGTTCCGTTAATATTATTATGCATTAAGAAAGAAGCATATTCGCGATAATGTTCCTTAGAGGCAGAAAGATTGACTCTATACCAACTTCTATGTACAGATGCAAATTCGCCCAGAGAATAATAGTGAGCCAACAAGAAACGGAATACAGAAGCAACCAGCAAAATACATGCGACTGAAGGTAACTCTATTTTACCCCTTGTTAAAAATATAGTCGCAAATACAACAACAGCAACAAAACGCTCAGAACTGCGAAAAATTGCCACCTTAACAAAAGAATTTTTTACCTTTAAAAAGTTTTCTGCAACAAGGGATAACTTCCCAAAAATTAAGCTAAATGACCAAAAAATTAGTGCCTTGCATACATTAGAATCATTTTTTATAAACAAATTTATTAAAAGATTTCTGCCAATAATACATAATAAAATTGCTACGACAGCGGAGAAAAAAGATACCAGATATGTTATTTGTAAAACGTTAGCCGCTTTTTCATTGCTTGATTGCTTATAAAATCGAGGAAAATATGATATCAGGAACTCAGTCTCTCTGCATGACAGTAAACTTCCTGTAACTAAAACAATAGACATCATGATTCCAAGTACGCCAAAATCATGAAGGCCCAGCATTCTTGCCAATATAACGCTTTGACACGCCGTTAGCAGGGCATATGCAATATTGCCGGTAAAAAGCCAGCCGGCATTTTTGACAATCCTTCTGAATAACTTATCCCTTAAGGAATCTTTGATATACGTATAGATTTTTCTCTTCAATCTAAAATAATCCCTGCATAATTTGTTATATATTATTTACTCAGACAAATAATTTGTCCACCCCAGGCAGCTGGATTCCTCTGCTGCTCCAATACGATATTCTTCAATAAGCCTGCCGAATAGAGCTATTCGCCGACCAACGGATTCAACAGAACCATTTGTTCGTACATCAACTCCTAACTTCAACAGGGAACCAGCACGACGGTCAGGAACAGGCAGAGTCACTTCGACGATGTCCTGTTTCTCAATATCTACACCCTTTTTCCCCCAAGCTAACACTCGCTTAGTTCCGTCACGGTTAATCAAAGGTAATGAGCTCCTTATAAAATCCATCTTATCCGCAGCAAAGCAGATTGCATGCCACCACTCGTCGAATGTTTTTGCTTGGCGGAAATAAAGCTCGACTTCCTCGAAATTCTTCATCTCCTGCTTTTTCTGGTTTGAAATTATACGGTTACGTTTCAAACCAGCTATAGTTTCATTCAACCTCACCGATCCCACCACCCTGAATGCCAAAATAAGCAAAAACAGTATGCAAACAAAAAGTATTATTGTCTGAGTGTTACGAGTAAAAATCATAAACATTCCAAGACCGGCAGCAGCCAAAGTCACAGAGTAAGCAACAATTACTGCATGGCGATGGCGAAGGCCGAGTGCCAACAGCCGGTGGTGGAAATGCCCGCGGTCTGGGGCAAATATGGACCTTCGCTCCAGAAACCTTCGAAGCATACTAACGAGCGTATCAAAAATAGGTATCCCCAGAGCTAAAACCGGCAGGGCTAATCCCACCACGGTCTCGGTTTTAGCGGCACATAATATACTTGCTGAAGCAATCGTAAAGCCCAAAAAAAGGCTGCCCGAATCACCCATAAATATCTTAGCCGGATTAAAATTAAAGAACAAAAAGCCGCTTAAAGAGCCAAGAAGGCAAAGCATCAAAACGGTCATCACCGGCGGACCGAAGAGCAGAGTAAGTATCGCAATGACACCACAGGCGGCGGCACATATACCCGCTGCAAGTCCGTCAAGACCATCGATGAGATTTACCGCGTTGGTTATACCCACTATCCAAAAAATGGTAACAGGCCATGAAAACCAACCAAAATTAACCACCAATGATTGGCCAAGAGCAACTGAGTGTATTCGAATACCTACAGAACAAATCATTACAGCAGCAATTAACTGAGCAAACAACTTTACTCCCGCCGACAGCTTCTTAATGTCATCCACAAGACCTGTAAGGAACATAAAACCGGCGCCAGAAAGCAGCACAATCATTTTCAACTGCACAGACCTGAAGCTCTCACCGATAACATTCGGCAAAAATAATACCGGGATGATAAGAAAAACCACAGATAAAAAAATCGAAACTCCACCAATTCGCGGAACAGGCTGAGGGTGAACCTTTCGTATATTCGGTACATCAACAATGTTAAATCGGCGCGCAAGACGAATAACCATTGGCGTTAAGATTATCGCCAGAATCGCAGAACCAAAATATACAATTAAGTAAGTTTTCATTCTTCAGAAAATAAGCAGATACAACCAGGTTTCTTAACTCTCGGCAGACTCCGTCCCCGTCGGCATACCACAAACTCACCATCTATGTACTCAGCGTTCGATATTAATCGTTCTCTTTAAAGCTGAGTCTAACCGTTTTGGTAAAATATCATTGTGCCCTAACCACTTCCTCAAAAGCTTCGGGCTGGACGGAAAGTTCCGCAATCAGTCTTTCCGCCGCCTTGAACTGTGGGCGAAGTCTAAGACATATCCTTGCTTCATCAATTGCCTGCGATTTTTCTCCCACCCTGCTAAGAAGGCCTGCCAGGGCAAATCGCCAGTTAACCTGACCATAGTCAATTGCCAGTGCCCTGCGATAATTTTCTATAGCTGCTTCATCATTATCTTGTCTTCGACATACATTTGCCAAAGATGCAAATATCCGGGCGGATGCATCGGATTGTGAGGATTTCTCCACAAGTAAATTTTGTAACTGCCCCCAGACCTTCTTTGATAGGTCTTGATATTGCATATCCTCAAGTATATGAGCTACATAGTTAAGTCGGTTAGTGTTTTCTCCGGCTATTGATATGGCCAAATCGGGACGGCTGAGATAATTAATATATATATCTACAACATCCCTGAACAAGCTGCCGTTGAGCTTTACAGCTCTTTCGAATTTCTCAAAACTCTCATTCGCCTTTCCTTCTGAAACATCCAGCTCACCGGCCACAAAACACGCTATAGCATCACACGGAGCAAGACGATAACCTTTGCGTATTTTTTCACTGCCGCTGTTGTTGTTGAGAATAAACTTTTCGATTTGACCGGCCATACTGTAACTGGGGCCATATGTTGGGCACAACAAAATTCCTTTGTTAAACTGCCCAACAATCTTACCGACATCCGGCAGCGAACTCTCTGGGATTACGGTCTGCCAGATATCGGCACTTATTGTTTCGCTTATTGAACGCCAGCGATAGACATTAAGCCAGTAGTGGTATCTTATGTTCTCCGGCTCATACGCCGATGCCTTCTCAGCGTTAGAAATTAACCGGGTATATTCATCCTCATCTCCATCCCAGTTCTTCTCTGCAAGCGTTTTTTCCACTTCAAGCGTCTTCTCCCAGTAACCTTCGGCAAGACGGCAGTTATTAGAGCCGACAAGAGCCCAGCACCAAACCCCGAATACAATCAGAAGACTCATCAGCCGCAATACTCTGGGCTTGCCACAGGAAATGGACATTTGCAGAGGACTTTTTTTCTCATGCTTCATCTTCGCTAAAACAACCAGCAGGGCACAAAATATTGCGCTAAGAAACGAATTCGCAGGCAGATGTTGTCCGAAATCGCCCAAACTATGGATAAGTATTGCTAAAATACCAAAACCAAGCCCATATGCAGCCGACTGAATGGGCAACCTCGCACAGCGAATATTTCTCGTATAATGTGACCAGATGATAACTCCAAAGATTATTAAGACCGCCAGACCAAGCAGACCCGTTTCCTCTACCGCCTGGGCGTATTCATTTTCTGCATGAGCGGCCAATTGGGTTATAGTTGAGTGGTCGAACATAGGATAAACAACCGAATGCGTTCCAAGCCCGGTCCCCAGTATTGGAAATCTGGTTCCTGCAATCGCTATGTCCTTAAGTATTTGCAATCGGCCGCCGCCTGTCTGGGAAAAATTCCTCAAAGTCGCAAGCCGTTCGTAGACGGCATCGAAACCAACGTACAGAACACACGTAAATGCTGCCAGCGCCATAGCCGCCATTATCCAGCCGTGACCTCTAAGCGAGCGTCGTCGGATAAGAACCAAAGTAGTAAAACATATCGCAATAAGCATACTGATGATCCCGCCTCGAGTTAAAGACAGAAAAACTGTCGCCGAACAAAGACTTATTACTGCTGCAAGAAGCCAAAGCGATTTTGCTGATGCGGAACTAAGAAACTCGAAAACAACCGGCGCCGTTGTTTTCCTGCCCGCAAAACCTTCTCGCAGCTTCGCCGCAAACAAACCAAAAGCTGCTCCTATTGATAAATTTATAAACTGACCGTAGTTATTGTGATTAATGAATGGACCGGAATAGCCCTCGCTGTTGGGGGTGGCAAAGAGCCAGTAGATTTTGCCGTTACCCAAAACATTCTGAGCCAGAGTAATAAAGGCGATGAAACCGCCGATTAGCGCTATTGCCATTAGAAGATTTTTTATCTGGCCAGGACGTCGAAAAACATTAAGAACAACTATAAAAACCGCAGCAACTGCCAGTACCAGCCGAAAGTCGTGTCTTGTAGCGAGCGAGTAGAAGCTCAGGGTCATTGTTCTTAGAAGCTTCTCAGAGCCGGGCAAATCCCTCAGTAGTTCTGTTTTCAACTCAACTGTATTCGACGATATTATACCTGTTACACAAGCCGGCAATGGAATAAGCTGGAATATCACGATAAGCAAAAATATTGCCAAAGGGACATAACACCACGTGCGGATTACCCGCTGCCCGGGATAACAAACAAGCTTGAGGAGAAAACAAATGACAATAACGCCCGTTACCACAATGACGACTTGTTCGCTCCAGGCCTGAACCACTCCGAAAGCAAGAGGCATAAACACTAAAAGACCTATGAGAAGATATTGGATTACTGTATCAAACGGATTCTTCTTATCCAGCTCATTACAAAATGCAGCCCCGCCGTTCAGGCAGCCACCTGGATTAGCAATAACTCTTTGCTTCTCTCTCATTGCTACACTCCTTTGCGTTCATAGAGCAAACAGGTACTATATCCAGGTTTTGTATCACTCTTAATGGATTTTCGATACAGACCAGGCAGGCAGTCTCTTTTCCCAACTTAAAGTCGATACGTTCAAAAGCATCACTCATACGAGGTCTGCGACTCTTAAGATTATGAGAATCCGTCGCCACAAACGATACCAGGTTGGAACTCAAAAAATTCCATGCCGCATCTTGTGCCTTTTGGCCGAATACGCCAAGCAGGCTCCCGGCTGTTACCTGCAGGTGCGCTGAGCACGTAAGCCATCTGCGTAATATATCGGGTCTTTGGGAAAGAACAGAATGCCGTTCCGGATGCGATATAACTGCCTGTATCCCTAACAGCCCAAGGTCATCAAGCAGTGGTTCGATATCGATAAAAATCTCATGGGGAAGCTCAAGAAGAATATACCTGCCGCCGTCAGCGAGAGTCAGTATCTGCTCAGTTTTAAGCATCTGACAAATTCTTTCGTCCACACGGATGTCTGCTCCAGGTATTACGGAAAGGATTATGTCGTTGCTCTCTAACTCTTCATTAAGTACTCTAACAGCTTCTCTTATATTCTCGGCGTTGCTCGAATGGTTAAAGCGACCCAGTTGATGTGGTGTTGCTATAACAGTTTCTATACCATCATTGACCAGAGCCCGGCACAGAGCAAGAGCATCATCCATTGCAGCAGGTCCATCATCAACACCAGGCAGACAATGGCAGTGTATGTCAACATACTGTTGTCGACAAGACCGCACTGGAATAGCCTTTTCAGTTTTCGTTAATGTCTCGTTTAGTGAACGTATCATGTTCTCACTTTATTGCTGGAAATATTATCAATAGCAACATTCTCCACCACCGATTCGGTTGTGGGCTGATATTCCTTTTTCTCGCTTTTACAACCATTATTGTAATGCTCGTGATAACCATAACGTCCGTAATAGCCGTAGCCAGAGTAATATCCGTATCGTCTGCTACTTAGTGGAACATCATTTACAATCGCACCAAGTACCTTAGCGCCTATGCTCAGCAATCCCTGCACGGCCTGTTGACTGTGCTTCCTCGTGGATTTTTCAGCTCTGAGAACAAGCAGTGTTATATCACAAATCGCTCCAAGTATCCGGCTGTCTGCTACAGCTGACACCGGAGGTGAATCTACAATAATACGGTCATAACGCCGGCAAAGCTCTCCCAATATGCCCACAAATGCCTCGCTATTAAGCACCTCGGAAGGGTTGGGGACTTCCGGACCACGAGGCATAATGTCAAGTCCCTCGACAGGCCCATTGCAAATTGCTTCATCAAGAGTAATGCTTCCTGCAAATACTCCGGTGATTCCTTTTGCACCGTCAATTTGGAAAATATTATGCTGTCTTGGTTTTCGGAAATCGCAATCAAGAATAAGAATTTTCTGTCCTGCCTGGGCCATCGCAATTGCCAGGTTGCTGACAAGAGTTGTCTTGCCGTCACCGGGTGCAGGCGAGGTAACAACAATGGTTTTCGCCTTACCTTTGGGTACGCCGAAAAACACAGCCGTACGTATCGTCCGATAGGCCTCAGCAACAACAGACATAGGTTTGAGGAGCACTTCCTGACCATGGTCTACAAAGACCGTATTTCGCAAGCCAGCCGACTCGTCAGACGGGAAGGCAGTGCCAATTGTTTCCGCTCCCTTCTTTGACGCACCGAAAAGTGCAGCGTCAAATCTGGTTTTATAGTTTTCGTCCACAGCAAAAACTGACTCAAGCTGTTCTTTATGACGATGGTTTACACCAGTCCGCTCTTTGAACCGAGCTTCGTTATGAGCCGCTCGCGATGAAGTTTCATCAACAGTATTGGTTTCGCTCCCTGCCTTACCTGAACTCGCCGTTGTATTAAGCATCCCACTGACCTTACCTACCATACTTTTTAATTTGAGCGGCAGCCCGTTCTCAGAGATAGATGAGTCCTGTTCCGCCGATGTTATTTCGCTATTATCTGTGATGGCTGAGGCGACACCGATGGTACCTGTTTTACGCTTTGGAATGTCGGAAATTACCGCACCACGTATCTTTCGATACACATCGGTTATGATAAACCTGAAATCCATCCACGCCCTATGACTATGCTCAGCAACGGTTTTGGCTCCTGACATTTTAGGCACCAGACCAATAACCGGAATGCTGAGTACAGCAGAAACCTCTTCAACCGAATGCAGCCGATAATCCAGCAAGTCTCGAAGCAAAGCGAAACCACAACCAAATACCAGACCCAGAACGAGAGCTATTGACATTACAGATGCTTTTTGTGGTTTTGCGGGTTTGTCACCGGCACGTGCGACTTCCAGTATACTGATGTTTAGCGCTCCGGTATCCTCTGTGACATTGAGTTCCTTAATGCGGTCATCAAGAATTTCACAAAGTCTTTCGTTACGTTTTAATTCCGACTGCAATGCCGAATACTCAGCGGCCTTAACACTGATATGTTGTGCTTTTTGTCGCTCGGCCTCAAAAGACGCCAGCAGCTCATCTTCTCTTTGCTTTGCCGTCTTCCATCTTAATCGCATAACTTCATTATATGACCGGGAAAATTCCATCGCTTGCTGATTGAGCTTTTCTTTGATGTCTTTGATGTTATCCTGCAGTTCTATAACAAAAGGATGTTTTTCAGTACATTGACTCTTGGCATTTTGCAACTTGAGCTGCAGTTCTCTAAGCTCCTTCCGAAGCAGGGTTTCCTCTGGGTTTACAAACCTGCTGACGTCTGCATCGGGCTGCGCTATTGCATATTGCATAACTCTGGCCGGTTCATTCTCCATGCTCTTAACGGCTTCATAATTCGCCCTTGCGTTTATGGTTGCCAGTTGTGCTTCAGTTAAAAACTCAGACAATTTAGCCAGTCTTTGAAAGACAACATTACCATTCTTATTATCGAAAGAAACTACGCCATTTTCCTTGGTAAATTGCAACATCTGCTCGAACTTTTCAGTCAGCTCCCTGTCACGATTAACCTTTTCGTTCTGAACTATTCTCAGCACTTCGGAAACGGTGCTGCGTTTGCGGGTGGCATGATATTCAATATAGGAATTTACCACAGTGTTGACAATAAGGGCAGCTTCTTGCGGATAAGCAGAATCAAACGATACTGTTATAATATCATCTCGTTGACCAACACTAACATCCAGGGATTTCTTAGTATATGCAACCACGTTATCTATGTTGGAAAAAGTTTTGAAGCTGCTTATCTGAGCATCATCTTCAATTGCGTCAGAAACAATAGGCGTGGATTTCATCATTTCGCACTGGGTATACAAATAATTCTTCGACCGAGGCACTATACCTTCATAATCAGAGATGATTTTAGGACCTCTCTGCTCAACATATAGTCTTGAGGCGCTTGTGTAAATGGGAGTGGCCCTTAGAAGATAAATAAACGCAGCAACCAAAAACAATATAGTTGTCGACAGAATTATCCAGCGGTGGCGCAAAGCTATTTCCAGAAAGCTGTCCTTGCGTCCGGTCTTATCGGTTGCAGGAATTATATTAATATTTCCGCTCTCGTTTGTGTGCTTAGCATTTATCTCCATATTTTTACCTTTGCTAAAATCTCGATAGATTAAAAATCGTAAGGACGAACGTACGCACCTACATTCACTCTAAAGACACTGGACAGGAAAGTATTCAGACGTGTACGTGACGTTTGACCTACATGTATAACATCACCCGGCTTAATCAAAACTTCACACGAATCAGCCAGAAATTCCTGGTCGATTCTGAATGTTGCCTCTCCAATACTACCGTCTTTTTGGGGCCGATAGACTTTCACATAGCGGGGGTCGGCAACCCTGTCCACACCGCCGGCATATGCCAGCGCTTCCATCAGATTATATTGAGCGTTGGGAGGATAGATGTAGGAATCCGGTTTGTTTACAAGTCCAAAAACAGCAAAAACCCGCTCATTCAGGTGCTCTGCTACTTTACAGACTACTGCCGGCTTGTGAATAACATATTCAGGATAATAGGCATCTACAGTTGCCGACTCTATCTGGGTAAGAGTCATACCATTAACGCAGATACTACCTATTATCGGCAAGGTAATTGTTCCTGCTTCCGTTACCCGACACAAATATGGCTCAACATCTTGTAACCAATCAGGTGTATCAGAGGAAATCGCTCTTAAAATAGCGGGCATTTGAAATTCCAGTACATCACCAGCAACTACCCGATAAATATATTTGTGATATCCTGTCTTATTCAAATTATTGACATCTGCTTGGGGAGTTATTGTCCCGGCCCCCTCAAACGCTCTGACCTGCTCAGTAGTCGATACAACAGGTTTGCTACATCCTGAAGCAAATAACAGGTAAAGCATCATAAATGTAAAAACAATTTTCTCATATCGGACGCACTTGCATTGCTTTTTCATTGGACTCATCCTTGAATAAGAATAAAACCCTGATTATTGTTATAACCAAAACCTTCGTTCCAGACGTCGTATTCGTTTAATTATGCAATCGTCATCCAAAAGGAGTGGCTTAACCAGGAATTTGCCTTTCAAAACAAGTATTTTTCCGGCCTTAAGCCGGTAATTCCCTGCTGGAATTCAATAATTAGAATTGGCCAAATCACACAAATGGGTATGACAGATGCTTTTGAATTATGCTCATCGACTTTAGTCCTATATTAGCATAACCAAAAGGTATTTAATCAACACCAACCCCTCGATGTTTGCCCCACAATAGTAAAGAAAACGGCCTGTCAACATTATCTATCTAATGTTGACAGGCCGTTTTTTGCTGAAAAATATATGCAATTTGCGACTAAGGCGAAGCTGGACTGCGGGAACTACTGCTTCCACTGCCGCCACCGGCTATAGCAACCGTCCCGACAGTGGCGCCGGCGACTACGCCGGCGGTACCCAGACCTGTGCCCATAACAGCCGGTGCGACCGCTATCTTCATAGAACCAACAGCAGAAATACTTTTTGCCAGCGATGAGCTTACAGTTCCAAGTTCGGCAGCCGAGGCAACTGTGCCTAAACCCTGCAAAGTAGCCAGGCGAGTTGCAGGAATACAAACTGTAATTACAGGATTCAAAGCCCCCTCACAGGCCATTGCCGCACATATATTCGACACATGGGCGGCACGCAAACAGTCAAGCTGCGCCCAATCGGGCAGAGTTGTCTCTTTGACCACCTTAAGGTCTTTACCCGTAAGCCCCACCTTTCTCACAAACTTTCCAAACTTTTTGTCCAGACCGCTAAAATCAGCCGATACCCCCGAAGCATCTGTCATATACGTTGCTACCTCACGCCGCAGATTCTCTTTTATACCATTCATTTTGGTTTCCGCCTCAAACACCGATATGCTCAGGTAAATATCCTTAATCGCAGGGTCGAAAACATAAACAGCATTAATTTTTGCGCGGATAGAACCTATAGTCCCATCTAATTTGGCGATACTGAAAGCGAAAGGTTCCGATAACGCCCTTACCGCTATCATCTCTCCAAGCAATTCTGTATCCAGCCCTATTGCCGTCATAGTAAACTTCAGCTCATCTGGAAGATACCCGTCAAGAAAAGACACATCGAACGACTGTTTCCATGTTTGTCCGATATTATCCTTTGATACTTTCTTCAGGGACCTGACGCATTGATTATTTATCCTCTCAAAAAGAGCAAGCCCTTCGCTCTCTGCCGAAAAACCTCTGTTTCTTTTGTCTATAACAAAGGAAAGTTCGCTGGAACCGGACTGTTGATTGCCTCCAACCAGGTCAAAGTCGTCTGTGGAAAGAAAGTAACGTATTTTATCGCCCGACAAGGAATCTTTCCTTACAGTAAACATCGATTCAACTCGATTCTTAAATTGTCCTTCGCCCTTGTACTCCAAAGATGAAATCATCTTGAAATGCTGCGTATCTTCGTTTTCAGATACTATACCGGCTTTCACAAACGACACCGAAAACATAATACTCAGCGCAAAAGTGAGCAAAAAAACCGGCCTGTAACAAAAGGTCCTTGTACGAATGCTATTTGAGTTTTTCATTTTTTCTCCTTTCAATTCTTCATTATCAATTTCTTTTGGCGTTAATTTCTTTTGGCGTTATCGGCTATCTGCTCTTTCTCTTTAACTTATTTAATTAATTCTTACAATCGTCCCCTAAAAGAAGCGAATTAATCAGTAATTTTCCTGCCGGTGCTGTCTTTTTTCTGGGACGTTCCACTACAACTCAAAATAAAAAACTCTGTTTAAGAGAAAATGCTTTCTCAGCTTCCCGCTTTTTTCGGGCAAATCAACAAAAATTAACCATTCACAAACCGTTTTCGCAATTTGAATCGTGATAACGGCTGATACAAAGATAATAAAATGCCGTTTTTCGCTGATTTCACAGATTTATTTTGTAAAAAATTGACAGCATCAAGCCAAGCAGCTACAGTATAGGCCGTTGAAGATTCTTGCGCCCGTAGCTCAATTGGATAGAGTCGCGGACTTCGAATCCGAAGGTTGCAGGTTCGAGTCCTGCCGGGCGCGTTTGAATCTTTGGTGGTGACAGTTGCTGCTAAAAATTCTTTTTCATTGTCTAACTCTGTCATACTTAAAGAGTTGCCTACATCGGAAATCTCGCTCAAATCCTCTACTTCAACCCCATTAGCTACGCCATCTGAAGAAATCTGATTACTATCAGAGTAAACATTTTTTGTAAATTTTTAAGTCTTTGATATTACCAACCTTATGAATTTACAATTTTTGTGGTTTTACACGCTATTTGGGATTTTGGTTGTAGGGATTTTCCTCACCAACTACCGTCGCAAGGCCATTAGAATTTCAGCGATTGCGGCGGCAGTGGTTAGCGGCACGAGTCTTACGGGCGGCAGGGCCACTATGTACGGGACGTTGATAGGGGCAGTTATCATAGGAATACTCGATAAGGGTTTGAACCAGGCAGGTGTTCATTTTTCGTTTCAATATATTGTGAAGGGTCTCGTGATTTTAGGTGCGGTGCATATTGATGTGCGTCGGCGTGATTGAGATTTTGGTATTGCTCGTTGCGGCAATTACAATTGTTTTTGGTTTTTTACTCCAGAGGGAGGGGTAGTAGGACCTTTGGGTGAAAACCTGGACCGTGAGTGTCTCGATATGGTTTGAAGTGATTCCATTGCTCGGCTTGGGTGCGGTGATGTTGAGAAAAAGAAAATTCGTGATTGTTCAAGGTACTTTTGGTAAGATTATTAACATTGAAAGGACCTGAATTATGTTTTGTAACCACTTAAATGAGAAATTTCAGATTCATATGCAATATTTTTTGAAAGGGGCACAAAATGAAAAAACTCAAAAACATTTCTTTTTACTGTTTGGTAATCTGGTACTCACTGGCCATATTGGGGTGTAGTGCAGAAGATAGTAAATTCTTCGTAGCCCTGGATGGTAGTGATGATAATCCAGGTACAATTTCAGAGCCGCTTGCGACTGTTCAGAAGGCGGCAAATGTGATGGTCTCCGGTGATACCTGTTATATACGCAGCGGGACTTATTTATTAGAAGATTCAATAAATTTAGGCAGTACCAACAGCGGTGATGAGGGCAGGCCTATTACATACCGCCCCTATCGAGACGAAGAGGTAATATTAACAGGAGCGGTCGAGTTAGACCCAGATGACTTCGAGGTAGTAACCGATACTGATATTTTAGACAGGCTGCCGGCCAGAGCCAGAGGTAAGGTTGTACAGATTGACCTTGCTGCTGCAGGTATAACTGATTATGGTCAGATTCAGGCGCTTGCCGGGAATACCGTTCCCGAAGCAGAGTTGATTTTCAACAACCGGGTTATGCATTTGGCCCGCTGGCCTAACATGGGATTCGCATATACCGGAAATGTGATTCAGAGGGGCTCTGAGACTGAACCTTCGATTTTTGGATACGATTCAGACAGGCCCGAAAGGTGGAACCAGGCCGATGATATATGGATGCTCGGATTCTGGTGGCAGGAATGGAGGGATGACTCTGTACAAGTGGCTTCTATTGATACAACAAACAAAACCATTCAGACAGTATCTGCACCGAATTGTTTTGGTAGAATCGGTATTTTGTCTGATAAACGTTATTACTATTTCAATCTGCTCGAGGAAATAGACACGCCGGGTGAGTTTTACATTGCTCGAACAACCGGTATTTTATATTTCTATCCGCCCGATGAGCTGCAGGGTAACAGAATCCAGCTGACTGTTCTTGATGAGCCCCTTCTCACAATGTCAAATGTATCAAATGTAATTGTCGAGAGTTTAACATTCGAAGCAACGCGGGACAATGCTATATCGGTTGCAGGCGGCTCGAATAATTTATTTGCGGGCTGTACTATAAGAAATACAGGCCGAAGAGCTGCTTCTGTGCAGGGAGGTTCGGATATCGGTTTTAAGAGTTGTGATATTTATGGAAACGGCGATGGTGGATTGTCTCTCGGGGGCGCTGGTGATATAAAAACGTTGACTCCGGGCAAACTATTTGCAGACAATAATCATATCTATAATTGGGAGCGAAGGACAAAAATGTATGCCGCTCCAATAAATATTAGTTCCGTGGGCAACATTGTATCGCACAATCTTATGCACGGCTCGTGGCATTCTGCAATCGCATTTTCAGGTAATGACCACCTCATAACGTATAACGAAATCCACAACATAATAAAGTACAGCAACGATTCTGCTGCTGCTTATTCCGGTAGAGGCTGGACAAGGTCCGGCACTGAAATCAAGCACAACTTTATCCACCACATACACGGTATCCCGACTCACGACGTCATAGGTATCGGCGTATATCCTGATGATGGTCTATCCGGTATCTACGTTACCGGCAATGTATTCTATGACATTGATATGGCCTTTTTCTCTCACGGCGGCAGAGGTTCTATTGTGAAGAACAATATGATTATTGACTGTTATCGTTCGATTTCATTTATGGACCCGACTTTAGTCAACTGGTGGGACAGCAGGTATGAGTCACTTTTACGCAGGCTGGATGGTGTGCCTTACGATGATCCCGACGGGCCTTATGCCAAGTATCCACATCTGAAGACTCTCATTGCTGACCTTCAGCGGCTTGAACAGAACCCTGACAATGAGGATTACAAAATCCCCAAGGACAACAGCGCTGTCAGGAACTTTCTGTATGATACAAATGATATTGAGTCTTCGGATAATATAGTTACTTATGGCGCTTTTGAGGACAATTTGATGTTTGATATGAGCCAGGATCCAGGTTTTATCGATTATGATAATATGAATTTTGCACTTTCGCCTGATTCGATTGTTTATGAGCAAATTCAAGGATTTGAAGAGATACCCTTCGAGCAGATAGGTCTGTATACCGACCAATATCGTAAAACTCTGCCTACTCTTGGAGAATTTAGACTGCACATTCCCGCTGATGGCGCAACTGATGTAGATTCAATGGAGGTTGAGTTTGTCTGGCAAAGTTCCTTATATGCCGACAGGTATAAACTTCAAATTGCAACAGACGATAGTTTCACTGATGTGGTACATACAAGGACGGTTATTGATGAATGTCTGCCTTATGCATCGACTACAGTTAAAGGGCTTGACTCTGCAGCAACATATTACTGGAAAGTTAAGGCGATTTCCGATTCCCGGTCGATGAATCTGGATACGACAGACAATGTCGGCGGACCTTACAGCTTTACAACATCTGAGCCTTGATTGCCGTCCGTTGTCGATGTGCGAATTTATGAGCTATTTGGGCTTTATGGTTGTACTTTGGTTATATGGATTCTCCTCACTAATTACAGCTACAAGGTGTTAATTTAGGCGTTTGCGTTTGAAAGATAATTTTGATATTATCGTGGCATTGTAAGGCTTGGTTGTATAGCTAACTGTTTTAAATAGGAAATGTAGGAATGAGGTGCTTTGGCTGCAGCAGCTGATTATGCATAATTGGTGGGGATAAACTGATATGAGAAAAAAGCAAGAAAAAGTATCCCGTGAAATTGGTCTCGAGATTTCTGCGATTTGTGGCGAATATTTCTTCAAATTACGACACCTCCATTATGGATACTGGCCTGCTGACCTTGAGATAGATATTGCCAATCTCCAAGCAGCACAGGAACACTATACCAAGTTGCTCATTTCGCATATTCCTGATGATGTGAAGACAATTTTAGATGTTGGATGCGGCTTGGGCCAAACAGCTAAAAGCTTACTTGAATCGGGGTATCGTGTAGACTGTGTTTCTCCAAGCCATTTTCTGACAGAGCGAATCCATGCACTATTAGGAAACACAAGCCACATCTTTGAATGTCCCTATGAACAGTTAGAAACGGAATACCGATATGATATGGTTTTATTTAGCGAGAGTTTTCAATACGTTGTTTTGCAGGGATCGCTGGAAAAAAGCCTAAGATTGCTAAATGATGATGGTTATCTACTGATATGTGATATTTTCAGAAAAGATGTCGAGGGCAAGATGTCCATGAGCGGTGGCCACTATTTGACCAAGTTTTATGAACTTATAGCAAAGTCTTCTTTCAGGAAGATTAAAGACTTAGATATTACTGAGCAGACTGCTCCCAGTATAGACCTGTTGAATGATATAATGAAAAACGTGGTCCAGCCCGTCGTAAATGCAAGCGTTCGCTTTTTTGAGAGCAGATACCCGCTCACTCTTAAACTTTTAAGATGGAAGTACAAGAGGAAGCTATTAAATATTCATAGAAAGTATTTTGAGGGAGGAAGGACAGGTGAGAATTTTAAGAAATTTAAATCATACCGACTTCTGCTCTATAGGAAGCATAGCAATAAGTAGCACTTAAAAAATATAAGTTTGCCCCCGGGATGAAACTACTACAAAAAATGCTTGCGCTTGGCTCCGACTTTAACAAAGATTCTGTATTTAACTTCCGTGATTTTTTGTTGCTTGATGGCTGCTGTATCGAGCTAATGGAACAATAGCGTCTGGCACGTGCAGTATAACCTCATTCATTACAGACTTGAGCTTAATAGGAAAAATTCGGTTGGGGTAGATTGTTCAATACGATGAGTCCATACGAAAGCTTGAATTTCAAGGCAGACCTGATATTCTATTAGAAATGATACTCAGTTGCCTAAATGAGTAGGTATAAATGGGTAATCTCCAATGACTTAAATTCTGCACTCGAGGCAAAATGAATTTTACACGATATTTACGAAAAAAAGTAACTTACAGAGCCCTGAGATTAGGACAGCAACTGGCTCAAAGAGGAAACCGTGCCAGTGTTGAGCATTTGCGTAAAATCTTGATTAGTTTTACCAAAATTGCTGTACCTTTGCGCAGACACTTAGAATGGAACATGAAACTGGCAGGAATATACCAACCACACCTGATTGATGCTCATTTCCAAAGAGCCATTGATCAAATGATTATGTTAGCTCATGTGTTTCGGGCAGGCTTTCCTGAAAGTGGCTGTCCAGAACGATTCTGCTTTGATGATTCATTTGCGCTGTTAGAGCAGGCATATTCGAAAGGCAAGGGCGTAGTCAATATTGCCCCCCATATATGTGGATATCCGATTTATGCCGCTATCGTTTCTCCACGTATTCCCTGTGCAATGTATCTGAGACGAAATAAAGATCCATGTAAGATGCAACTCAATATTGAGATTGGTAAAGCAGGTGGTGGCGAGTTAATATATCCTCCCAATGGAACAAGCAAGGCCCAACGTCTACAGGTAGCAATTGATGTTCTAAGACAGGGAAAAATGCTTTTCATAGCTCCTGATACGCCGCGTAAACCTCATGAAGGTATTCCCGTCACTATTTTTGATCGAAAAGCTTACTTCCCAACAGGTGTATTCATAATGTCACTGCGAACGGGTGCTCCCATAGTACCAGGCACTTGGCATTGGGAAGGAGGCAAATATCATATTCACTATGATAAGCCGATTGAATTAACACGGGGTGGCGACCTCAAAAGAAAAGCTGTGATTGCGACACAAAAATGGGCGGAGGGCGTCGATTCATATCTGCACAAACACCCAGAGATGTGGTGGAATTGGTTAGACAAACGATGGACACGCATCATAAGAAACTGTCACAAGCTCGGATGAGAAAGTTGGTGCTCAAAAGCCCAATACAGAATAGTTCGGATTCCAAAACAAATCTATCATTAGTCTCCTTCATCACAGCCGCAAGGCCCACAGTATCAATCGGATGTTCAAAACGTTCATAGTTTTTTGAGAATTTTTTAAGTCTTTGATATTCCTAACTTTATAAAGTCACGATTTTTGCGATTTTACACGCTATTAACCCTTTTGGTTGTAGATTGGTTGTACAGATTTTCTTAACTAATTACAGCCACAAGGTAATTAAAATTTCGACGATTGCGGCTGAAAGAAGATTTTGATATTATCGTGGAATTAGAAAAACTTGTTTGTATAGCCAAGCGTTTAATATGTAATCATGAAAGTGAGCTGTCCCCAAAGGGTGGTTTATGGTAAAACCGCCAACCAATGGGGTTGCATGGTGCGCCCCAATTAGTCGAGGAGGTACAGCCCATGGAAGTATACATTGGAATGGACATCCACTGCAAGAAGACAGTTTATGTAATGCGGGAGGCTTCGGGAAAAGTGATTGCTCGAGGTAGTGTGCCCACAGGTTTTCGCAGGATGCTTCGTCACTCGGGTACACCAGAGGCAATAAGGGTAGGATTAGAGACAGGACCGCAATCTTGGTGGGTCTCCAGGGTATTGTCTGAACCTGGGATGCAGCCAGCTATAATCGACGCCAGAGAGATACGCTCCAAGGCACGACGAATGAACCAGAAGTCTGATTTTCGAGACGCCTTCGAAATCTGTGATGGCCTTCGTCGAGGGATATATACAGCGATTGGGTATGTGCCCGAGCCTCCCATTCAACGATTACGGCAGGTTCTATCTCGGCGGCGTCACTTTGTAAGGCAGTGTACCAGCCAAATTAATGCCACCAAGTATTTGCTGTGGTCTGTGGGGCTAAGTGGCCGAAGATTAGTAAATCTTTATAATATATTAACCACTATTTTTGGGAGAGCGGGATAATGAAGTATAAGGTAAGTTTAATTTTAATGTTGCTGGTTTTAATGTTTGTCAGCTCCTGCACTGAAACGGAGAAAAGAACAAACACTATCAAAGGCAGGCGGATAGTTTCGCCGTGGTTTCTTTATAGTAATGAGGCAAATGCTAAAAAAGAATTAGAGCCGATGATTGATATTATCAGCTCGTTAAGTGTTTTTGGCGAACCCACGCCAGCCTTCGTAGAATATTGCCATGCCAACGATATAGAGACTTATTTCGGTGTTTTTGGGGGGGCAAGTGTTTTTGACACACCGGCGCGCAGGAAGGCAACGATTGAGGGATATTTGAAGAAATGTGAAGAGTTAGGGCTTGGCGGTATTGATCTTGACCTTGAGCATCTTGACCCTTCGCTTCAGCTGGAGTATTCGAAATTTTTAAAAGAGGCTTCGGAAGCGCTGCATAAGGCGGGCAAAAAATTAGCCATCTGCGTAGGCTTTTATCCAGCTATGTATAAACGAGGAGCTTTGGACTTTTTCTATGACCCTGTGGTTATAGGCAAGACCTGCGATATGGTTCGGGTGATGTGTTATGATATGTACTATGCCAACGGTAAAGGGGATAAAGATTTAATGGACCGGGCGGATTGCCAGGGGATCGGTCCCACCAGTACCGCTCCATGGGCAAGGAACGCGATGCTGTTCTGGCTTAAATCTGTTCCACGAAAGAAACTGATTATGGGTTTGCCTGCTTATTCTAATGATTATGATATGATACCCGATGGGCGCGGGGCGCAGATTACCGAACCAATGCCGAAAATTTCAGCCGATAAAGTTGTTGAAAAAATATGGCTGCCCTATGAGAAGATTCATGTCTATCGTTACCTCGACGACAAAGACCGGCCTCATATGTTTTTTGCCAGTGACGCAAAAAGTACAAAGGCTCATCTGGAAACGGTTGATGAACTTAATCTGCCGGGTATTGCGTTCTGGTATTACCAGGCGGTAACCGACGATACATGGCAGGTTGTTCGCCGGTGGGTTAAAGACAGATAAATTCTTTATACTAGCCCGCTCCGCTTCATCTGGGCCCTAAAGGCTCCAGATATGGGCCGATGCAATGGAACCAAAGCTTGCTGAACTTATGGGAAAGAAATGACCATGAACAAAATACAGGTTATTGTTACTTATTCTGCTTCAGTTGTATTGTGCCTTCTTTTTGCAGGGTGCTTTGAGGCACAAAATAAAACTTCTCGTCTGGAACCGTTCAGTATTATTGTTCTGCCGGATACGCAGATATATTCTCATGACGAGCCCGGGTGGCGAAACTCCAGCCGAAAGGAAGTTTTTATCCAGCAAACTTCATGGATAGCCCTGAACGTCCAGAAGGAAAATATAAAATTTGTACTGCACATGGGCGATATTGTTACTTTGCAAGACAAGCCTTATGAGTGGGCTAATGCAAATAAGGCGATGAGTATCCTTGACGGTGTGGTGCCTTACTGTTTTGCGCTGGGTAACCACGACTTAGTTAACAGTGCAGAAGAAGGTTCCGGAATTGTCAGGGATTCAACGAATTTCAATAATATATTTGGCTACAGTCGCTACGAAAACCAGCCATGGTTCGGTGGTCGGATGAGTGACGATGGTTTTTTGCCGAAAGATAACTATGATAACAGCTATCACTTTTTTAAGGCCGGCGGAATGGAGTTTATGATAATAGCTCTTGAAGTTGCGCCTACCGACAAGATGTTGGACTGGGCCAATGATGTAGTCAAATCGCATCCTGATAAAAAAACTATGGTGATCACCCATAGCTATCTTGAAGGCAACAGTACACGCGTGGTTAGCGACCCTTATGTTCCCCCTGGAGAAGGTAATTTAGGAGAAGACATCTGGAATAAATTTATTAAAAAACACGAAAACATATTCTTTGTTTTCTGCGGCCATCTTAACAATCTGCCCGACCACAAAGGCCTGCTGGCGAGCGAAGGTGATAACAGCAATAGGGTTTATCAACTGATAAGCGGCGAAGATTACGACGGCTGGCTAAGAATACTAAAGTTTGTCCCCGCTGAAAACAAAATATACGTTAAAACATATTCACCATGGAAGCCGGAAAGCCCTGATTTGCAGTATCAACAATATGATTCCCCGCTTCCCGGCTTCAATACGGACCAATACCATCAGTATGAGTTGGCATATGAGCATTAACCATTAGTTTTCCGGTGAATCCATTCAGGCTTAGCATCTTTTGTTGTATTATAGACAGCGAGTTTGCGAATAACGGGTGTTGCCGCGGATTTAGTAACACGGAGGCGTACTTTTGATACTTTGACTGGCTCAAATCTGTCAATCTTTTTATGGCCAATTGCGGTACCCTCTACAATCTTTTGCCAGTTGCCGTCAATATTACCTTCAATAATATACTGGCGAACTCTTTCGCCACGGGTTATGTCCTCCATGGTGATAACATGGTCAATAGTTGTTGATTTATCGAGGGCAAGCTCGACAACTTCACCTTTGCCTTTGGTTTCTGCGATGGTTTTGCCGAATCTGCGTTTGATCTCTGCACCGAATTCTTTATAGCGTTTGAAATCCGCTTGGGGCACGAGGCCTCTTCGGTCAGGAGTAACATTTAGCAACAGCACGCCGCTATGTCCGACAGAATTGTAGTAAATGTCCATAAGCTTATCGAGGCTCTTTAGGCTCTGTTGGTTAGTAGTCCCCCAGAACCAGTAATGGTCTCTAAGAGTAGTATCACATTCGTTGGGCAGCCATCTGTTGCCGGTCGGGTCACCATGTCTTGCGGTAGAAAGGCCGGCCTGTACGACAGGGTTATTGCCGTTGACCACGTTCCAGGCTGGGTAGGGCGCATAGCCGGCTTCATTGCCGACCCAGCGGATAGTAGCGTATTTGCCCTGAAAGACCATGGCGTTTGGTGCGTACTTATCAAGGATGTCGCCGACTTCTATTATTAAGCTGCCGTCAAACCAGACCTCCATCATTTCATCATATCTGCTTAAGACCTCAGTAAGCTGCTGACGATAAATTTTGTCATAAATGGACTGTTGCTGGGGTGTGGTGGTCTTGCCGCCGCCGCCCATGACCGCACCAAAACGAGAATCCGCAGGGCTTAAATACATCCCTAACTTCATCCCGCGCTTACGGCAAGACTCGGCAAGCTCGGCAATAATGTCGCCTTTACCATTCTTATAAGGAGAGTTCTTAATGCTGTAAGGTGTAGTATCAGTTTGCCACAGGCAAAACCCGCCGTGGTGTTTGGCAACGAGAACGATATATTTGGCGCCGAAGGCCTCTACCGCTCTGACCCATTGGTCGGTATCCAGTTGTGTGGGATTAAAGAGTTGCAGATTTTCGAGCTTAGGGTCGTCATCTGCTTCCTTGTCCTGCCAGGTCTCAATGCCGATACAGATCATCGCACCGATTTCCAGGTCCTGCCATGCGGCCTGAGCTGGTGTAGGTCGGGCAAGCTCTTTATCTTTGGTAAGTGCAATACAACAAAGCAGGCTTAGGAAACACAGAACGGCTGATAAGGATTTTTTGGTTTTCAATTTTCTCTCCTTTACAAAATTACATAGCAGGTTTGATAATAACTTCGCCGAAGCTGTCGTCTTTGGCGCGGACTTTAGCGCGGAGAATAATTGAACCTTCCTTCATCGATGGGGTTGCGGTGATGTTGATATTATACGTATCGGGTTTATCGAGCTTCTCAGCAAAGCCCGGTACTTCAATGCCCTGCAAAACCAGCACCGCCGATTCAATTTCGATCTTTCCTTTAGTGTCCTTAAAGACAAGCTCATACTGCCTGGGTTCCGGGATAGTGGGCGAAAGGTCGATGTCAACAGTTGTCCATTGGTTTGTTACCGAATCCGGCGACCATACCCAGGCTTGTTTGTATTCATCCGACCGTTTTTCGGTTTTGCCGGTTGTAGTCACGGCTGTGTTGTAAACAGCGAGTTTGCGAATCAAAGGTGTTGCTGCTGCCTTTAAGATATGCAAACGAATCTTTGACACCTCTACTGCTTCGAGCTGGTCTATCTTTTTGTGGCCTATCGAGATGCCCTCGGCAATCTGCTGCCAATTGCCGTCGACCAAACCTTCAATGACATATTCACGAACACGTTCACCGCCGGTGATATCCTCCATAGTAATGACATGGTCGATGGTAGTCGGCTTATCAAGTGCAAGCTCTACAACTTCACCTTTCCCGCTGGTTTCAGCAATACTTTTGCTAAAGCGGCGTTTGATCTCGGCACCGAATTCAGCACTTCGTTTAACATCAGTCTCAGGAATCAGGCCGGTGGTATCCGGCGTGTTATTGAGTAACAGCACCGCGCCGTGGCCAACGGAGCGGTAATACATATCCATAAGATAATCCAGGCTTTTTAGTGTGTCCGCGTTGTCGGCTTCGTACATCCAACTGGCCCGGATACGGGCGTCGCATTCCAGCGGCTGCCAGTACTTCCCGTCGGGATCGCTGTGTTGAGTGCCCCATGTTCTGCCTTCGGTACTGCCGTTCCATGCCGGATAAGGGGCAAAACCTTCCTCGTGACCCACCCAGCGGATAGACATGTATTTACTGCCAAAGACAACGGCGTTTGGCGCATATTTTTCCAGTATGTCGCCCACTTCCAGCTCGTCGGCAATGCCGCCGTCAAACCATACCTCAAAGATATCACCATAATGCGAGAGTAGTTCGGTGAGTTGCTGACGGTAAATTTTATTGTATTCCTCCTGCTTCTCGGCAGTTGCACATTTTCCACCAGGGCCGGCACCCAAATACATGTTTTGGGCATGGAGATATACAGCCAGTTTCATACCTCGCTTGCGGCAGGACTCGGCCAGGTCGGCCAGTATGTCACCTTTGCCATCACGCCAGGGAGTATTTTTTATGCTGAAATCCGTCGTATCGGTCTGCCACATACAGAAACCATCGCCGTGCTTTGCGGTAAAAAGAACGTATTTTGCACCCATGGATTCGGCAACGCTTACCCACTGGTCGGTGTCAATATCAGTCGGATTGAATTTTTTCTGAGTATCTGCAAGTACATCGAGCTCCTCAGTAACGCCTATAGGCCAGCTCCAAAGACCAAAACAGATAAACATACCGATTTCCGTATCCTGCCATGCAGCCTGCTGAGGTGTGGGCTTGGCAAGTTTGACCGTTAGCTCTTCACCGGAAACATTATATACCGCTAGTTTGCGAATAATCGGTTCGGCTGCCGATTTGATTACTCGAATCCGCACAGCCTCAACAGCAACAGGGTCAAATCGGTCAATCTTTTTATGTCCTATCGAAATGCCCTCTACAATCTGCTGCCAGTTACCATCAACTAAACCTTCGATAAGGTATTCGCGAACCCTTTCACCTTCAGTAATATCCTCCATCGTGATGACATGGTCGA
>JBHPEQ010000022.1:0-31386 GCA_042576845.1 Planctomycetota bacterium | reverse complement strand
CGAGCAAAAATAAAAGCAAAAGCAAAATGGTGGCGAATAATAAAAACCACCACCAACGTCTTTTTTTGCCTTTCTTCTGCGGTTTGGATTTAGTTTTTTCCCGGGTTTCCATTATCGAATCCCCCAAAAAGATACTCGTTTTTGATATCGAAGCAACATTCCCTGAACTCTATTCTGTGATTCGTGGATAATGAGTCGAATCACGAGACACAACTCACGAAACACGAAAAAATTAATCGCCCATTATCTCTTCAGCTTTATGTTTGATTATCGAGTCAATCTCCTCGATATGTTCTTTGGCAACCTCATCAATTCGTTTTTTACCAAGCTGGAGGTCGTCTTCCGTAATGACGTTATCTTTCTCTTCCTTTTCGAGTCGTTTATTGGCCTCTCTGCGTATATTGCGAATGCTGACTTTACTTTGTTCTCCTGTCTGTTTGACCTGACTTTGAACCTGCTTTCTTCTCTCCTCACTAAGCGCCGGAATGTTAAGCCGAACCAGTTTACCGTCCACAACCGGAGCAATACTCAAATTACTATTTTTGATAGCTGATTCTATTTGCTTAAGCCAGCCGGGGTCGAACGGCTTAATCACAACCGTATCCGGTTGAGGCGTTGCCAGAGCCGCAAGCTGTTTAAGAGGCGTAGGAGTCCCGTAATAATTCACCTTTAAATTCTCAACCAGCCCCGTAGAAGCCCTGCCGGTCCGGACGGATTTCAATTCGTCGTGCAGCACCTGCACCACCTTATCCATTTTATTTTTACTTTCCGAAACGATTTCTTTTACCGGCATCCTGTAATCTCCACACCTAACAAATCAATGTCCCCACTCGCTCGCCGCAAATGGCTTTCGTTATATTACCCTCCTTGAAGATGTTCAGAACAATAATCGGAATATCGTTTTCCCGACACAGACTTATTGCCGAATGGTCCATCGCTTTGAGATTTTTCGTTAACACATCCTCATAAGATAACTTTTCAAACAGTTTTGCATCCGGGTTCTTCTTTGGGTCGTCGCTGTAAACACCATCGACGTTCGTTGCCTTTATAAGCAGCTCGGCCTCAAGCTCTGAAGCCCTCAGTGCTGCACAGGTATCTGTCGTAAAAAAAGGGTTTCCCGTTCCGCCGGCCAATATCGCAACACGCCCCCGCTCCAAATGACGAAGTGCCCTTCTGCGAATAAACGGCTCACATATCGCAGAAGCTTCGATAGCGCTTAAGACTCTCGTCGGCCTGCCTAGTTTCTCCAGAGTCTCCTGGAGTGCACAGGCGTTAATAATAGTTGCCAGCATCCCCATATAATCGGCTGTATTCCTCGGTATTTGGCTGATTTCTGAAAAATGAGCGCCTCGAAGAAAGTTTCCCGCACCGACTACCACAGCTACTTCAGGACCAACCCTACAGGCATCCAAAATTCTTTGGGCAACTGACTGAAGTGCTTTGCCCTCAATACCAAATCCGCCCCGCTTGCAAAAACTTTCCCCCGAGAGTTTTAATAACACGCGCTTGTATTTGCTTTCCGGCATCCTTTAATATCTCTCATTACTTTTGCGAGCGAACCAGAACAATCGCTGATTTTCAACTGTTGGTTTTGTGTGTCCTTACTCGCCGCTGTTTACTAAACGCATCCATTTTTTTATCCGAGTTCAAATCGCACAAATCGCTTTATGCTGGCCTGGCCGCCGGCTTCTTTAGCCGCTTCGGAAATAACTTGTGAAACGGACTTGCTGTCGTCTTTGACAAAGGGTTGCTCCAGAAGGCAGTTTTCAGAATAAAACTTTTTCATCTTCCCTTCCACAATTTTTTCGATGATGTTTGCGGGTTTGTCTTTGACTTGCTCAGCATAAATCACTTTTTCACTCTCAACCGTTTCCGGGGCGATACCGTCCTTATCGAGCGCAAGCGGCTTGGTCGCAGTTATGTGCATTGCAATATCATTCGCTGCCTGCCTAAGTACATCCGAACCAGCTATGCTGTCGTCACTGGTCTCAATCTCGACCATTGTGCCGACTTTACCGTTGAAGTGAATATATATGTTGATAAACCCCGAATTGTCAGTCCTATACCTTATCCAGTCGCCCACCTGAACTTTCTCGCCTGTTTTACTAACAGTTTCGGTCAAAATACCGTTGAATTTCCTGTCGTTAAGAACTGTCTGAAGTATATCTTCACTTCCCTGCTCTGATGAGCATACAAACGCATAATCCGCCAGCGATTGGGCTGCAGAAACAAAATCATCGCTTTTGGCTACAAAATCGGTCTCGCAGCAAAGCATTGCCAGCACACCAACTTTGTCATCTTCTCTTGTCTGGCCGACTATTATGCCTTCAGAAGCCTGACGATTGGCGCGCTTAGCTAACGTTGCAAGGCCTTTCTTTCGTAATATCTCCATCGCTTTGTCAATGTCGCCATCTGCCTCCTGCAGAGCACTCTTGCAATCCATCATTCCCTGACCGCTCATCTTTCGAAGTTCCATTACCGTCGAAGCTGAAATTTCAGCCATCTTAAAAACCCTTTCTCTGTTTAATAATTATATTCCTGTAAATAAACCCCTGCATTTTTCTCCGGCTTTATCTTATAAAAGGGGTAACTAATTTTTCTCCGCTGCTCTATGCTGTAATTATTCGATGTTATTCAGAGCCCTTCTCTTTAGTTTCTTCCTGCTGGGAAGCCGATTCTATCGGCTCTGGATGTTTTGCTTCGTCGGCGGATTCGCTTTCGGAATCGCTGGTGTTAGCTCGGGCAAGAACAGACCTGCGCGAGCGAGCCCGTCTGGGACGAGTTTCCTTTTGCTCAGTAGAAGCAACCATTGTCTTGCCGGCGGCTACCGCATCTGTCAGCTCGCCAAGTATCAGCTCAATCGCACGGATTGAATCATCATTTGCAGGTATAGCAACGTCAACCACATCAGGATTGGAATCTGTATCGATAACCCCGACCGTAATAATCCCTAATTTCTTCGCTTCAGCCAACGCAATATATTCTTTAACGGCATCTATTACGACTACAACACCGGGCAGACGAGACATCTTCCGAATACCTTCAAGATTTGTTTTTATCTTGCGCATCTCACGTTTCAAACGTGATGCCTGCTTTTTGCTTTCGCTATCGAGAGAGCCATTTTCCTGCATAACTTCCAGTTCTTCCAGTCTTTGCAGCCGGGAACGGATTGTACGAAAGTTGGTAAGAGTGCCGCCAAGCCATCGCTCTGATACATAATGCATCCCGCATTTATGGGCGGTATCCTCGACCGCCTTTTGTGCCTGACGTTTCGTACCCACGAAAACAACGTCTTTCCCCGACGAAACCACGTTGGAAAGAAGCTTTTTTGCAATAATCAGACCCCTGAGAGTCTGCTTAATATCGATAATATGAATATTCCCCCGCTTCGCGAAGATATACGGGGCCATCTTGGGATGCCACCGACTTACACCATGACCGAAATGCACTCCGGCTCTAATAAGCTCACGAACCAGTTCTTTAGTCACTAAAAAACTCCAATTACCTGCTATCATTTATTATTTGTGCGTTCAGCACAAACGGCAAGTAAAGCAAAATAATACAAACCCAATAATATGTCAAGAAATTTTGCTAAATATGACAATATTTAAGAATTTTAAAAAAATTGCCTAAAGCAAGCCAGTAGCAACAATACAAAGCA
Source organism: Planctomycetota bacterium (assembly GCA_042576845.1). Taxonomy (GTDB): domain Bacteria; phylum Planctomycetota; class Phycisphaerae; order Sedimentisphaerales; family Anaerobacaceae; genus JBHPEQ01. Next base: position 27,725 of record JBHPEQ010000022.1, on the reverse strand, counting down.
TTTTCGATGGCTGTGCGGCTTGTTGTTGAAAATGGTTTACCATACCGGTCGGCGTCACGGCATTTACGGTGTGACCATTGTATATTTGCTCCGCGGACCACAATTAAAAACCGGGTTGAAGCAACATGATAAAAAGCTGAACTTACTATCAAAACCGACTACATTGACAAGGCCATCTTAGGTTTTTTCAGCTATATTGCTGCTGATAAGTTATATGATGGGCCTTTCTGCGTACTGTTCATTATGGACAACCGCAAGTTCAAATGCCTGATGACGTTCTTGAGCATAATCCCACTGATGAGGATATAACGCCGTTTTTCAGGCGTTTCAAGCTGATGCTGTGCACTCCCTATTCTACTTTACCATAATTTTGTCTGCCATACCTCTACCTAACATCATTTTTGCACCTTTTACGTTTATCACAAACGGACCTGGTTGTTTATTGCTGATGATAGTAATTACGGTGTTTGACAGCAGGCCCATCGAGGCCAGCCGGCTTTTCAAGCCTCGCCCTGCTTCTATGCTGACAATTGTAACCGTTTGACCTTGGTCAACTCTTGATAGCGGTTTTTGCTGTTGATTTTCCACTTAAGATTTCCTTACACTTTTTCGGCTGGTCTTTTTGCTTTTGGTCTTTGATGCTTGCTGGCAGAATTTTGCAAATTCGGTTTTGACGTCAGAGCCGTTTTTATGATTTGCTTTAACGAACTCAATAAAGCTCAGCAACTGGGCAATAACCTTCCGCCCGAGGGCGTGTTCTGCTTTGCAGGCAGACTGTTGTGCGATTTGGGGCGTAATACCGAGCACATCTATGAAAAATGATTTCAGGATTTTATGCTTTTGAGCAACTTCTGTGGCTGCTGAGATACCTGCTGTGCTCAGTGTGATATCGCCGTAAGGATGATAATTGACCAACCCTTTTTCGCTGAGAGTTCTCAGGGCGCCAGTCACAGACGCTTTGGAGACGCCAAGTAATTTCGCGATATCCGTGCTGCGGGCCGAACCGGATTCGCCTGCCAGATTATAAATCGCCTCAAGATAATCTTCCAGAGAAGCACTTAATTTTGCTTTCTTCGCTGCCATCATATTCATATATCTTATTTCTTATAACTCACCAAGGCCTACCCTTCGGCGAATTTCACTTCATTTCCGCTAAGACACTAACGATAGTCGTATAGGATAAACTTTGCTCATTATTTTGATACAATTATAGTTAGCCACGCCTAACTTTGTCAAGTTTAAAGTAAATTTCCTCCATAACAAATCGCAAACAGTCAACGGCATTTTCATGGTGAGTGCCAAGCGGCAGTTTTTGCGAAAGCGAAGCACAGCAGATAATTTGACAGATATCGGCTGGAATTTCTTCAAAAGAGCTGATTGAAAAAAGTTTTGCTTTCTAATCTAATATACATTAAAATGTTATTGTAGCGGGGCGTGGCGCAGTTTGGCAAGCGCGCGTGACTGGGGGTCACGAGGTCGCTGGTTCGAGTCCAGTCGCCCCGATTTTGAGTGATGTGACCTTTCAAAATATCGAAGTAGAGCAGTAAATTCCCACGGATAAACCATGAAACCCGTGCCTCGCAATTAGTACGGGTTCGTAACTTACGCCCCAAATAATTTTTTTATGTGCTTTAAGGTACAATAGCCTTTTCTAAAGCAGCTCTTAAGTGACCTCTTTGAGTAAAAAGCAATAATTCCGTTTGCACAACTATATCACTTATACGCCAAAGGCGAAATAGTACTGGTACTTTGAGCAGCCCCACGGATTGGTAATATCAATTACCTTCAAAGACGTATCGCCTCTTGTTTTGCCGCCCTTTATACGCGGTATAACAATCCGACTGTGTCTGAAACCCGTCAACAAAGGGGCATAATCGTTAATACCAGATATTAATTATAATGTTCGGCTCGGACTTTTTACCCTGAACTTCCCCTGTTACGGTATTGGTTCTTTTAATGACAATACCGGGATTCTTCTGTAGCCATTCGGTAATCTGGGAATCGAGAAACTCGATAGCACCGGCATGCAGTTTCGTAAAAAAAGTCCTTACGCCCGTGACGCGGTCGCCGGAAGGTTTCTGCTCCTTTTGTTCAGCAGGTTTGATCGGCTGGGTACTCGGCTGGGAAGCTGGCTGGGATTTTGCGACTTCCACCGGTTTCCCGCCTAAACTCAAGGGTGAATGCGAAACTCCTGATTGTTCTGATACATCTTCGTTGTCGAAGGGTATCGGTTCTTCATCTGGTTCCGGCTGGGAAGGAATGTTTCTTACATCAAAATCGCTCATAAGCTAAACCCTTTTCCTTTTTGACATAATTGTCAGATCAACCACATATTATAATGGATTTTAACTGAGATGAACAGTGTTTTCAATAAAAATTGGCAAATTTCTGTAATAAAAATTTTAACAGAATCGCTTATTGACAGATGATTGCTGATACGCTTAGAATTGTTTTTTTTACAGCAGGATTGAAATCTCTTACAATTCTTTGGAAGTTCAACTCTCCGGAATCACTTATCCGCAGCTCCAATCCACGGAATAGTTTAATAGTCAAGTTCATCTTTGATGAATCCCAGGAGCAAAAGAGGCAAGTGTGGAGGACAGTTCAAAAACAACAAAGAATAGACAGAGTAAAACGCACAAACGTTTATACAGGTTTAGCAGTGAAAGAAGGCTCAGAAGTAGCAACCGAAAATGTACGAATATAAGTATTTTGTCACAAGTGGCACAAGGGATTCTATATTGTTTTAAAAACTTGCGAATGAGGCATACATTTGGGAATTGGAAATCGCCATTCGACAAAATCACATGAGCTTCATCGATTGAACTAAGACAGAGAACTATTTATTTAACGGCGATGTCCCCGTCTATAATAGTCTTGTTCTCGGCTGGTATTTCGAAATTCTCGACTTTACTCTTAGCAACAGACCGGGCATTATCGCTGTCTGGCAGCCATTCCCACCAGATGTGGTCAACGAGTTTGCCGGGCTTACCGCCATCATGGACCGCTCCAAAGAACCATCGTCCTATCAGGTTGACACCATTCTGAGTGCACTCGCCGGCAAACCAGGCATATTTACCGTCCACTTTAACGTACGCCAGTTTAATGCGGACTTCGCCTGTTCCGTCAGCAGGTAAATAATGGAAAAAACCTTCCGATGAGTCAATGTCGTCTCCTGCGAGTGCCTTAAGCTTTGCCAAACCTCCCTCTTTGTTGTCACTTACCCTGATCTGGCCGATTGCGCTATTATTCTCTTTGCCAGAGGCGCAGACGCTTATGACTAATGAGAATAAAACCAGTGTTAAGACGAATCTTTTTTTGACCATAAATTCACCCCGTTCCTGATTATATATTTACTGCTCAGGAACCTACAGTCTTTATATCGTCTAAATGAAGGATTTACGTTAGAATATTCTATCTAACGAAAAATCACAAAGCAAGAAAAAAAAGAAAAAAAATAAATTTTTCGGACCTTTCCTCTTCGTCCATCCCGCTTAAACGGCTGACAGGCAGGCTGGGCATCATAAATTACTTCTCTTATATATTTCTCTGATTCCCGGGTTTGGCCTCGTTGTCGGTGTTTTTGTGTTTTTACCCCGTTTTAGATACGAAAAATTATCTTACGGGCTTTAAGTATCGCTTTGGGGTTGTTCAGGCGTATCTTCTGCCTCTTCTGCTTCTTCTGCCTCTTTTTGAGCCTCCAAAAACACCTTTTTGGCCTCTTCGGCTTCTTTTTTCGCCTGCTCCGCCTCGGCTTTGGCTTTATCTGCCTGTTCTTTCGCTTTTCGAGCTTCCACCTGAGCCCTTAATGCCTTGGCCTTCTCGCCAATAACCTCCTCGGCGGCATCAAGAAGTTTTTCCTTTACCACATCTACTTCTCCCTCGACCTCAGCTTTTTCTAATTCCGCCTTGAATCGCTCAAATTCCGCTTTTTCCGCCTCCTTCTCCACCCGGTCGGCATAAGCACTTGTCCCGAACGGGTCGGTAAACATCTCCTCGAAGCTGGTTTTATATTCCGGCGTGGCGTATTTTTCCCGCATCTCCTCCATCATCTTTGCATATTCCACTCCGCCGGAGGAAATGCTCGGAGTAAGTATAAATATAACTTCGGTGGCCCTTTCTTCGAAATCCCTGCTCGAAAACAAGATGCCGATAATAGGGATGTCCTTGAGAAAAGGAACACCTCGCATCACATCTCGTTTCGTTGTTTTTCTAATCCCCGCTATAACCAGACTGTCCCCGGGTGCAATCCTGTTCTCTGTCATCTCCGCCTTTCGCTCGGTTATTACGGAGGTCTGCACAACACCTTCCGGTATGGATTTTGAACCAAGTGTTATGGAGGTCTCAAGACCGATGGAACCATCTGCAAAAGTATGGGGTGTAACCTCAAGCGAGTCCTCCACCCATTGATACTCTGTCATAGAATACGGCGAATCATATCCTTTTCCCATCACTATCTTCTCGAGACCTACATTTTCTCTTGAAGTAACTTTCGCTTTTTGGCCGTTCACCGTCTCCAAAGTCGGATTCATCAAAATCTTCAGGTATCCCCTCGAGATTAGCACGTCAACCGCCGCTCTGAACTGATGACCCTCCACACCTTGATTTCTCCAGTAACCAAAGTTCAGGCCGAACTCTCTTCGTTTGCTTTCACGCAGCGCAGCACCGGGAAAGGTCGGCAGAAGGTTTTCTACCCAATTGCCTGACCCCTCCTCAACCCATTCGGTCTTGCCTCCCAGAGTGATTCCTTCGCCTAAAAGATTTTCTACCAGCGAAGTCGTTTCCCAGTCCATCGTTACATCGGCATAACGCTCTAGAATCAGGCAGTCGATATTTACCTGAATGGGCGGGACATCCACCATTCGCAGGAATTCAAGGACTTTATCGACCTCTTCATCATTCGGACATTGAATAACTAATTGATTTGTAGCAGGGCTCTCACCAACACTGTAATAAGGTGCATAAATTGTTTTACCTTCATCATCAGTACTCATTTCTGCAAACTGGTTGTTGATAAGTTGGGTCAGCTTCTCAACGGTGTGGTGTTTTGTGAAGTAGAAAAGCATAACCCCCTCTTTTGCCTTAATCCTCTTTGCAGGCCCTCGGTACATTTCAGGCAGGGGATTTCCTACATTTGGATTTTCCGGAATACGAGACAGCTCATCCAGCGTCCGACGCGTTTCAATTTCCGTGGGTTTCCTGTCAAAAAAGTCTCCGCAGCCGGCAATCCACAGGATAGCTAAAATTGCTAATCCCCCGATTATTTTTTGCGGCCGGCTAATCTTTTGGCTTGTATTAAACATAATACTGCACCTGATTTTATAATGGAGCCAGTTATGATACTATAACCGTTGTTACCCTTATCGTCAAGTATATATTTAAATAGTTAATGTCTTTGCGGGCTGTTTGCTAAATTATTAGACCATATCGGGTTTTTTTGCTATTTTTGCGATGATGACGAAGGAAAAAAAGAAAAAGAAGGTTAAAAACACGACAGTCGGCTTCTATGCCCTGGGTTGCCCTAAAAACATAATTGACAGCGAAAGAATGTTAGCTGAAATCGCCCAGGCCGGCTTTATCATCGCTTCTGAGCCCGAAAATGCCGATGTGGTGGTGATAAATACCTGTGGTTTTATCGAGCCGGCCAAACAGGAAGCTCTTGAGGTGATAAGGCACGCTTTGGACTGCAAGCGAGAAGGCACGGTAAAAAAGGTGATTGTCGCCGGATGCCTCCCACAACGGCTCGGCCAAAAGCTCGCCGGTGAAATAAAAGGCATAGATGCGATCATCTCCCTGGCTTACAGGGATAATATCTCGCAGATTATCAGGAAAACATTAAACACAGACAAACCTCTGCTAAAGCTTACCGACCCTCCCGCGTCAGTCAGTGATGACAGGACTCGGCTGCTTATTACGCCGATTCACAGCCCATATCTTCGAATCGGCGATGGATGCGATTACCGCTGCTCGTTCTGCACGATACCAGCTATCAGAGGCCGATTCCGGAGCAAACCGCTTGAACTTATACTCGCAGAGGCCAAAGAACTGGTTTCAGCCGGGGCTGTTGAGCTAAATATCATTGCACAGGATACGACTTCTTACGGCAGAGATTTGAAAATGAAAAACGGTTTGGCTACCCTGATAAAAGAGCTTGAAAAAATCAAACGACTTTGCTGGATTCGATTGATGTATCTGTACCCGGCTGGAATTACTGACAACCTTATAAAAACCATCGCAGAAAGCCCAAAAACAGTTCACTACCTTGACATCCCGATACAGCACATAAACAATCAAATTCTTAAAAATATGCACCGACCAGATACAAAGGAACAAATCTACGGGTTGATAGAAAAACTAAGGTCCGCAATACCGGATACAGCCCTTCGGAGCACCCTCATAATCGGCTTCCCCGGTGAAACAGACAAGCAGTTCAATGAGCTCCTTGAATTTGTCGAATGGGCTGAGTTTGACGCCCTCGGCTCCTTCAAATACTATTGTGAAGCAGACACACCAGCGGCCCAGATGCCCAACCAACTCCCGGACGATGTTAAAGAACATCGCCTCAAGGAATTGATGCTGAGACAGCAGGAAATTGCGTTCGCAAAAAACAAAAAAAGAATCGCAAGCGAGCTTACCTGTCTTGTCGATTCCATCGATGAAGGCGGCTCGACTTCGGGACGGTTCTACGGCCAGGCGCCGGATATTGACAGCATTTGCATCATAGAGAATTGCTCTGCCAAGCCCGGCGATTTTGTCAATACCAGGGTTGTAGATGTAAAATATTATGACCTTATAGTCGAGCAAATTTAGCATTGAATTAAAAGAGCAATTAAGTAAACTGACCTTTATGGTAAAGCAGATTCCGAATATCCTGACATTGGGCAGATGCGTCCTTACGATAGTCTTTTTGACTATGATTCTCTGCAGCCGGTCTGTCGAGGATAAACCCTTTTTTCTGGATGTTGCTTTTGTTCTTTTTGTCATCGCAGGTCTGACCGATATGGTCGACGGTACTATCGCCAGAAAGCTGGGTGTCGCCAGTAAGTTCGGAAGATTGATGGACCCGCTGGCGGATAAAATTCTTGTCTGTGGTGCCTTTATTTGTTTCGCTGTTATCGGCGAGCCAAAACTTTTTGACTTATCTGCTCACACACTCAGGTTAATTCACTGGGGTGTCGCTGGAATTGTCATCCTCAGAGAAGTTTACGTTACTGTGCTGCGGCATCTTGCAGAAGCAAAAGGCGTTAATTTCGCCGCCACATTTTCGGGCAAGATAAAAATGTTCCTGCAGTCATTCGCTATCGGCACGGTCCTGATAAAAAATGCCCATGTTCAAACCGCTGTGTGGGCATATTGGTTCACGAGCGTAACGTATTTGATTATGCTAATGGTTACCATTATTTCGGGCATAAGAGCCACACAGCGAAGTTCCTGGAAGCAAGCTGGGCGGCAAGGCGCTCCTGCGGATACGAATTCCTAAACTTTGCTTTGCAGATTATCCGCCGAACGTATCGATAAATTCATCCGTAACTTCGAGGGGCTCTAAGCCGATTTTGGCGAAAATCTCCTCTTCGAGCTTGAAGATTAATGGGTCAACTTTGGCTGTGTTAATCCTGCTTTGCTCGGCTGAGCCGTGAAAATGGACATTCCTTTTATGGCCTTCCTCTAATCTTTGCTTCAGCGGAGTAATCTTGTCGTGCATAATCCTCATGTCCGCATAAAAGACTAATTTTTCCTCCCAGCTCTTCGGCTTATCCTCTTTGTCAAGCATCCCAATATATCGGTGTTTTTTAATAACCAAAGCTAAGGTTGGAAACCGGGCTTTCAAAATCTGATACGCCGCCTCTTCGTGATAAATCCCTTTGTGCTCAACTCTTAACTGTTCCCATTTTGCTTTATCCGCCTGCATAACAGTTTGGTTGAACTTATTGTAATCAAGCTTCTTAAAATCACAAACCCGTGCAATGTCGTGCAGCAGAGCTGTCCTTTCCACCAATTCAACATTTACCGATATGTTTTTTTCTTTCAATCTTTTTGCCAAGAAGACCGCCAGTTTGGCTACTGCAAGACAATGCCGGATGATATGAAGCGGGACGTGATGTTCGTTTATTATCTCGAAGCACTTCTTTTGTGTTGGAAGTTTACATTCTTTCATTTATTAGTTCGGCAACCTTTTTGCCGGATTTTAACATCCCGCCGAAAATAGGTCCCATTCTCGGCAGATTATAAACATCGCAAACGGCCATGCCCGTTACATACAGCCCCGGATAAACCTCCCCCGTCTTTTCCACAACACCTTCTTCGGATGTTTCGACATCCATAAAATATTCCTGGAGCTTATTCGGGAATTTATCTGGTTTCTGTCGCTGCAGCATTCCGACCAGTTCAGCAGGATGTCCTGTCGCATCAATCACATATCGGGCACAAATGCAAAACGGGTCCACGTGCAGCCCGACCATAAGAGCACTTGTATTATTTACAACGACACCTTTGACTTTTTCATCTTTGAGCACGATATCTTCAACCTGGATCACGTTAAATATTGCGGTCCCCGCCTTCTTGGTTTTGAAAGCCAATCCTGTCGCAAATTCTATGGCGTCTGCAATATATAAATTGCCTTTTTTCTCTGTACTCACCCCTAATTCATCCAGTATTTCCTTGTCTTCGAAGGTAACGATATTATAACCGGCAGCTCCCCCCCAGATGCCGCCGCCGACCGAAAGCTTTTTCTCGATTACAGTGGTTTTAACGCCCTCCTTCGACAGGAAATAGCCAGCTGTCAGACCGGCGGGGCCTGCACCAACTATAATGACATCATTGTCAAGATGCTCTAACAATCTGCTGGTATACTCGCCGATGATTGTTCTGGAAATATCAGTTTCTTTCATATCGGTCCCTTTCAAAAACTTCCCTGCAACGAAAAAACACTCCTACGAACGGAGTGCCTTGCTTCCAAACATTTACGCCTCCCTTCGCAGGTATTATCCTGTTCAGGTTCATAGGGTTTAATCTCAGCTTTCAGCCGACTTATCCGCCGGCTTTCGGCTCCCCTGACAATATCTAATTGTCATCCTCTGATTATATTTACATTCAACAAAAATACAACTTTTTTTTAAAAACACCAAACTTTAGCCACTCACTATCTTGACATAAAGAAATCTAATCAATATCATAATGAAAACAACAACTCCCTGAAGGATAGATTAACCTATGCCAAGTAAAGGATTTATACATCTGCACCTGCACAGTCAGTTTTCGCTCCTCGACGGGGCGATAACTTTTGAAAAATTACTGAAACGCTGCAAAAAGATGCAGTCCGATGCTGTAGCTGTAACCGACCACGGCAATATGTTCGGCGCGGTAGAGTTCTACACAAAAGCTCGGTCCGCACATATCAAGCCAATCATCGGCATCGAGGCATACATTGCACCTAAAAGCAGATTCGAGAAGTCCAAAAGCTCCATTTCAGATGCTGCATACCATCTCATCCTTTTAGCTGAAAATAATACCGGCTATAAGAATCTCTTAAAGCTCACCAGTATCGGCTATACCGAGGGTTTTTACTATCGGCCGAGGATTGATAAGCAAATCTTATCTGAACTCAGCGATGGCCTTATTGCCACATCCGCCTGTCTGAAAGGAGAAATTGCGACTCTGCTGGCAAAGGATAACGAAAAAGCAGCGATGGCTGCTGCTGAAAGTTATATAAAAATATTTGGCCCCGAAAACTTTTTTATCGAGATACAAAAACATGAGACGGACGAGCCCCAGGTCCAACAAGCTCTAATTGACCTGGCCAACAAAGTCGGACTGCCTCTGGTCGCAACAAATGATGTCCATTTCCTCGATGAAGATGATTACGAAGCTCATAATTGCCTTTGCTGCATAAGCACAAACAAAAGGGCTGACGACCCCGACAGATTGATTTATCCGAAAGATATTTATTTCAAAAGTCCTGAGCAGATGCGGGATGATTTCGCAGATTATCCGCAGGCCTGTGATAATACCATCCGAATAGCTGAGCGTTGCAATGTTGAGCTCGACTTGAAGTCCCGTCACGCTCCAAAATTCAAACCGCCTGACGGCTCAACGCCGGAAGAGTTCCTCACCAAACTTGTTTTTGAGAACGCAAAAAAAATATACGGCCAAATTACAGACGAAATAAAAAGCCGAATTGAAAGAGAACTGGATGTAATCGAATCCAAGGGCTTTGCCGGCTATTTTCTTATCGTTTGGGATTTCTGCAATTATGCTCGTCAAAACAGCATACCCGCAGGCGCAAGGGGAAGCGCAGTAGGAACGATAGTCGGATATTGCCTTGGTCTTTGTGACATCGACCCTTTAAGATACGATTTGCTCTTTGAGCGTTTTATGGACCCTCAGCGCGACGAAATGCCGGATGTCGATATAGATATATGCCAGGACAGCAGAGGTAAAGTCATTGATTATGTCAGAGCCCAATACGGCCACGTCGCTCAAATAATAACTTTCGGAACTATGAAAGCACGGGCGGTTATCCGTGACATCTGCAGAGTGCTTGGAGTCCCGCTCGCCGAAGCAGACCGGCTGGCAAAACTTGTCCCCGCATCTATCGGGATGACAATCGATAAGGCCCTCAAAACAGAACCTCAGCTTAAAGATGCTTACAGGCAAAACGAGCAGACAAAAAAAGTAATTGACCTTTGTAAAAAACTCGAGGGACTTACTCGACACGCCTCCGTCCACGCAGCCGGTGTAGTTATTGCCGACCAGCCATTAACAGATTTTCTGCCGCTTTATAAAGCACCCGGTTCTGAGGATGTCATTACACAGTTCGAAGGGCCTATGGTTGAAAAAGTAGGTCTTCTGAAGATGGATTTTCTGGGGCTGAAAACTCTCAGTGTCCTGGAGCAGACCCGACGACTCGTAAAAAAGTTACACTCGGTGGATGTAGACCTCGAACAAATTCCTCTCGACGACCGAAAAGTTTTTGAGCTTTTCGCCGCTGGTAGAACAAAGGGAATTTTCCAGTTTGAATCTGGCGGGATGACGGATTTGCTTGTGAAAATGAAGCCCGACAGAATCGAGGACCTGATTGCCGCCAATGCCTTGTATCGGCCCGGGCCTATGACGCTCATTCCGGATTACATCGACCGAAAGCACGGGGCGAAGTGGGAACTGCCGCACCCGGTCATGAAAGAAATCCTCGAAGAGACATACGGAATTATGGTTTATCAGGAACAGGTGATGAGAATCTGCAACCGCCTCGGTGATATACCTCTCAGGGAAGCATATACACTCATAAAGGCCATAAGCAAAAAGAAAGTAAAAACCATAGCAAAGGAAAGGGAAAGATTCATAACTGGCTGTGTTGACAAGGGCTTGTCAACTTCAGGAGGCAACCAGATTTTCGAGCTTATCGAGCGCTTCGCCGGCTACGGATTTAACAAGAGCCACTCGACGAGATACGCCTTCGTGGCATACCAGACCGCTTATATGAAGGCGCATTGGCCGGTGGAATTTATGGCGGCGCTTTTAACTTATGAAATCGATAATACTGATAAGGTCGTCGATTATATTTCCGAGTGTGAACAGATGGGTATCGAAGTGCTGCCTCCTGATGTCAACGAAAGTCTCGTTCACTTTACGCCGCTGTACAAGAATACCCCGGATGGTAAAAAAGGTGTAATCCGCTTCGGTTTGGCTGCCGTTAAAGGTGTTGGTGCAAAAGCAGTTGAAAAAATCATCCAGACCCGGGAAAAAATCGGTCGATTCGGCAGTTTGTTTAACTTCTGTGAAAACGTAGACCTTAGAGCTGCCAACAAACAAACATTGGAGGCGCTTATAAAGGCAGGCGCCTTCGACCATCTCGGTGGAAATCGAGCTCAGATGACAGCCGGACTCGAGAAAGCTATGCAAATCGGTGCAGGAACACAGGCAGACAAACAAAACGGCCAGTTAAATTTCTTTGTCCAGTCGACAGATAGCGACTATTCCAAAGATTATCAACGCCTGCCTAAAGTCGACCCCTGGCCGGAACAGCAAATGCTCGCTTATGAAAAACAGGTTCTCGGCTTCTATGTAACGAGTAATCCCTTAAGCCACCACGCAGAAACAATAAACTTTTATTCCACAGTGAATACCTCGCAGTTAGACGGGCAGCAACAGGACAAACAAATCGTCATCGGCGGAATGATAACAAAGATAAGGACGCACATTACACAAAGAGGACGAAATGCCGGCTCAAAAATGGCCGTCTTCACTCTCGAAGACCTGCAGGGTACCGTCGAAGTTGTTCTATTCCCTAATATCCTTAATGCCGTGGCAGATTTACTCGAAACCGACAGGGTAGTCTTTGTAAAGGGCCGGCTCGATTACAGAAGAGAAAGACCAAACATAATCGCCGCCGACATAATACCTATCGAAGAGATTATCGAAAAATTAGCTGCGAAAGTCAGGATAAAGCTGGATGCAAAGGATGTTACTAAAGAAAAGATAGCTTCGATAAAGAGCATCTGCTCGCACCATAAAGGGAAGAGCCCTGTGTATGTGACGGTTAAAACCGACAAAGGCAGCGTCCAGGCCGCTACGGCAAAAGAGTTTGCCGTTACTCCAGACCTCGAATTCTGCAGAAAAATGAAAAAACTCGTTGGTGAAGATAATTTCCAGCTTGCTAAGTAGACGAGAACGCAAATAATCTTATTCTCATTGAGATTATTACTTAACTTGAGTACTCTTGGAAAGTAAACCGATTATTGAGATTCAAATGAATATTATACCAGCGGACACTACTATAGATGCAGCCGTTAAGCAGTTTGAAGTCCTGCGGAGGATGACGCTCCAGGAGCGGGCGACGATAACATTTGAGTTGATTGACAATCTTCGCGGGATAGCCGAAGCAGGCATCAGAAGTCGCCATCCAGATTATGACGACGATAAGGTAAAACTGGCCCTTTTGCGGCTTACACTCGGAGAGAAACTGTTTCAGGATGTATTCGGAGACAAAATTATCGAAGTATAAGTTATCAAAGGAATTGTAAATTTGGCTAATCATTTCGGAAACAATCTAAAAGGCAAGTTCATTGTTCTTGACGGGCCGGACGGCTGCGGAAAAACAGTTCAGTTACGATTACTTGCTCAGCATCTAAAGGAGGGTGGCCTGAATATAGTCCAAACAAACGATCCTGGTGGTACTATAATTGGTGATCAAATAAGTCGTCTTCTCAAATATGATGCTCGAGGCATTATGGATGTGTATACGGAAGCTATGTTATTTATGGCATCGCGAACACAACTTGTTGCAGAGATTATAAAACCAGCTTTAGCAACGGGCCAAACCGTTTTATGTGACAGATTTATATCTTCCACATGTGCTTATCAAGGTAGCAGCGGGTATCCTATCGAGAAAACAATTGAACTTGGGAAGTTTGCGATAGGAGATATTTGGCCTGACTTAACGGTCATAATCGATATACCGGTTCAGCAGGGGCTTGAACGTACTGGACGAAAGCCACATCAAAAGACCAAAGTCAACCATAAGGATGCCAATCAGGCTTATCTGTTTGAAAATGTTGTTGTCGATAGATTTGATTCGAGACCTCTTGCATATCATCAGAAAGTCAGAAAGGAGTTTCTGAGATTAGTGGATTATTACCCGGGAACTGTAAAGATCGTGGATGGTAGCAAAGGCGATGTTCAAGAGGTTCATGAGCTGATAAAACAAGTTCTTTTAGAAATAGAATTTTAATATATGTCTTTCAAACAAATTTTTTCTCAGGATAAAGCGGTTGGTATTCTGCAGCGGGCGTTTGCTGCTGAGAAGGTCCCGCACGCCTACATTTTCGCCGGCCACGAGGGCGTGGGGAAATTCACGACCGCCCGCCAATGGGCTAAAGTTCTGCTTTGTCAAAATCCTGTTGTTGAAAAAAACAACTCCGCCGAATTCGCCAACAGTTGCGGTGCGTGCGAATCCTGCATGCTCTTCGATGCCGGCTCGCATCCCGACTTTGACCTTGTTTATAAGGAGCTGCGCCCATTTACCCGTGACGGCAAAAGCAAAGGACCACCCGTTGATTTGCCCATTGACGTTATCCGCGAATTCGTCATAGAAAAAGTGGCATCCAAACCGACCCTCTCAAAGAGGAAAATCTTCATTGTCAGTGAAGCCGAGAAACTCAACGCCTCTTCGCAGAATGCTTTACTGAAAGTCCTCGAAGAACCGCCGGAATACTGCTGCATAATTCTGCTCTGCACACGCCTCGAAAAACTCCTGCCGACAACCAAATCAAGGTGCCAGATAATACGTTTCTCGCTCATCGAAGAAAATAGAATCATCGAAAAACTCAGTCAAATGGGCCTTGACCAAAAACAGGCTGGACTTTTTGCACGCCTCGCCCAGGGTTCTATCGGCCTGGCCTGCCAATGGGCAAAACTGGAGCTTAATGATGCAAACCTCTATCAAACCAAAAAGAAACTTCTCAACTCCGTTGCGAAACTGATTTTACCTGACACCTTGAGCTTGGCTCAAACGTTCATAGATGAAAGTAAAAACCTCGCCGATAACTGGGCAAAACTCGATGAAAATACAAGCAACACCGACTTGAAAAGAAGGGCTGCGAAAACTCTTGTCCGCATAATTATCTCAGCCCTGTTCGATGCAATGAAGTTAAACTACACCGCTTGTGAAAAGCTCATAAATATCGACCAGAAAGAACAGATGAAAAAAATTGCCGGCCGCTTCAGTCCCGAACAGTCGGCGGCGAAAATCGGCGATTGCTGTCAAGCATTGCGGTGGATTGACGACTCCGTTAACCAGAAGCTGATTTTCGAACATCTATTGTTAAATCTTGCCGTTTCTGATAGAATAAAGGATTAGTAATCCTGTTTTGCTTCAAACTGTAAAACGATAAACGCTTTGAATGACTTCAGGTAAACCAGTATGTCTCAAGCTAAAGCAAAAAAGTCGAAACAGAATAAAAACAAAAAATATATGTTAGTCCGCTTCGGCCGGATGAACGAACTCGGATGGTTCGAGCATAATGAATCCCATATATCTAAAATGCCCAGACGAGTCGTAGTCAAGACCGAAAAAGGTCTTGAGCTGGGTCAGCTCGTAGGACAGTTCACCGGCTACAAAAAAGGGCAGTTCAAACTCGACTCGGAACAGCTCGACGAATATTTCAAAAAAAGCGAAATAGATTTCTCCTGCGAAACCGTCGGTAAATTCGTTCGATACGCATCTGATACAGATATTAGCGAAGAAAGTCACCTTAGAAAAATCGCACGAGAGGAAATAGAATGCTGCAGAAGGTTCGTAAAAGAACTCGAGTTGCCAATGAAAATAATAGACGTGGAACATATATTCGGTGGGGAACGCATCATTTTCTACTTCATGGCCGACGGAAGAATTGACTTCAGAGAACTCGTGAAAAAACTGGCACAGGAATACCAGACCAGAATCGAAATGAGACAAGTTGGCTCACGGGATGAAGCTAAAATCCTCGGTGACTATGAAACCTGCGGGCAGCAGGTCTGCTGCCAAAGATTCCTCAAGGTACTCAAGCCTATTAATATGCGAATGGCGAAAATGCAAAAGGCAACACTTGACCCTTCAAAAATCTCCGGATATTGCGGAAGATTAAAGTGCTGCCTCAAGTACGAGGACGCAACTTACCAGGAATTGAAAAAGAAGCTTCCGAGAAAAAACACTGAAGTAAAAACAGAATACGGCAAAGGAAAAGTCATCGATGTCCAAATTTTAACACAATTGGTTTTGGTGGAATACGATAACGGAGAAAAGGCCGCAATTCCTGTCGAGGAAATCGAAGTAATAAAACCCGCAAATACTCAGGATAAAAAGCAGAAGAAAAATGACAATAGCAAGCAAAGCCACGAGAACAATAACGAACAACAGTAAGGATATAATATGCCTCGAAAAATCGTTGTAACTTCCGCCCTGCCTTATGCGAACGGCCCCATACATATAGGACATCTGGTTGAATATATACAGACTGATATATGGGTCCGGTTCCAGAAAATGTGCCAAAATCAATCCTTTTACTTTTGCGCAGACGACACACACGGCACACCTATTATGATTAGCGCCAAAGCCGCCGGTATTAGCCCCGAAGAGCTAATTGAGCGTGTTCACATTGAACACCAAAAGGATTTCAGCGGCTTTCTTATTGAATTCGATAATTATTACAGCACACATTCGCCCGAAAACAGGCGTTTTAGCGAACTCATATTCAACAAATTAAATAAAGCCGGCTCAATCACAAAAAGGCAGGTTCGGCAGGCGTATTGCGAAAACTGCAAAATGTCACTGCCTGACAGATATATCCGAGGCGTCTGCCCCCGCTGCAAAGCGGAAAATCAATACGGCGATTCCTGTGAACTCTGCAGCGCTACCTATAGGCCCACTGAACTTATCAATCCATATTGTGCCACCTGCAAAGCAACGCCGGTAATGAAGACATCGGAGCACTATTTCTTCAAACTCGCTGATTACGAAGAAAGATTAACAGACCTTATCACAAAAGGACACACTCAGAAATCTGTAACCAACAAACTCAATGAATGGTTCACAGCCGGCCTGAAAGACTGGGATATATCACGCGACGGGCCTTATTTCGGCTTCAAAATACCCGGTGAAGAAAATAAATTCTTCTATGTCTGGCTTGACGCACCTATCGGTTATATGGCCTCAGCAAAAAACTACTGCGATAAAAACAACCTCGATTTTGATACCCTCTGGAATAGTGAGCAATACGAGCTGTATCACTTCATCGGCAAAGACATAATGTATTTTCATGCCCTTTTCTGGCCTGCTATGCTGATGGGCGCAGGCTTCAAAACCGCAAACAAGCTCTTCGTCCACGGATTCCTGACCGTAAACGGCGCAAAAATGAGCAAATCGCGAGGCACTTTCATAAAAGCAGGCACTTATTTGAAGCATCTGCACCCCGAGTATCTAAGATACTACTATGCCAGCAAGCTCACCGACACCATCGATGATATCGATTTAAATGTTGATGATTTCGTAAACAAAATCAATTCCGACCTGGTCGGCAAATTCGCCAACCTCGCCTCGCGTTCAGGCCCGATGTTGACAAAAAAACTAAACTCTCAGCTCGGGCGCCTGGATGAAAAGGGCAAAGAATTAATCGACAAGCTCACCGGCGCTAAAAAGCGGATTATCAAGGACTACGAAAATCTTAGATACGCCTCCGCCGTCCGAACAATCACGGCGCTGGCCGATGAGGCAAATCGATTTGTCGAACAAAACCAGCCGTGGCTAACAGTAAAAACTGATTTGGAGAAAACCCGAACCATCCTGACTGCTGTAATAAATGCTGTCCGGATTATCACTGCATATCTAAAACCAATCCTCCCGGGATATGCACAAAAAGTGGAAAAATTCCTCAATGTCGACGAACTTAAATTTGACAACCTCGAAACTCCACTCGAAAACTGCAAGATAAATAAATTCAGAAGATTAGCTGAAAGAGTTGATAAAGGAAAGGTCTTAACAATGATGGAAGAAAGTAAAGAAACTCAAAGCTCCCAGCCACAAGCCGACGCCCCGGAATGCACAATCGAAGAATTTGCTAAAATCGATTTGCGAATTGCAAAAGTCATCAAGGCGGAACTAGTTGAAGGTGCCGACAAACTTCTTCGTTTGAAACTGGATGTAGGCGGACTTGAAAAAACCATTCTTGCCGCAATAGCTCAGGCCTACAAACCAGATGAGCTAACTGGCAAAATCGTAATATATCTGGCCAATCTGAAACCAAGAAAGATGAGATTCGGCCTCTCTGAGGGAATGATACTGGCAGCCGGTACCGGCGGAAAAGATATCTATATGCTCACCGCAGACAGCGGCGCAAAAACGGGACAAAAAATTACCTGACATAAATTCCCGTTAGATACTTTATTTGTTTTTTTATCTCCGTAAGAAGTCCCAAACACTAACGGGGTAAAGCGTTCGAGGTTATCAGTTCATAAACAAACTACAAACAAAGAACAATGAACTATGAACTAACAATCCGACAACACCGTCTCATACTTCGACGAAATACGATATACGATATACGAATTGTCATTTCGAGCGAGCGAAGCGAGCAGAGAAATCTATTAAAACAGATTTTCGTTCCGGGCTTCTGGCTTCGCATCGCATCTCCACTTTGTCACTCAAACCGCCCCGAAGAATGGAGTCGAAATGATGGTAAATGGGAATATCCTGATAAAATTTCTCAACCAACGAAGCTACGACAGTAATGTAGAAAGGTTGTGTCATGTTATTTGAAGAAAAGTCACGGATTAGAGACAAGAATATTCTGCATTTTTATTCAACATGGCTAATGTTTTGGGTATGTTTCTTATGCAATGGTGAATGTAATGGACAGGAGCAGGAATTCACCACTTTTTGCAATCCCATTAATATTGACTATCAGTTTAACATCGATACAACCTGGTTTACTGGTCGCAACCTCTGGCGGGAGGCGGCTGATCCAGTTATTGTTACCTATAAAGGGGATTATTATCTTTTTGCCTCCAAAGCGGGCGGCTATTGGTACTCCAATGATTTGAGCACATGGACCTTGGTGGAGCCCGAAGGCTTGCCGCTCAGCGATTATGCGCCTACGGCGATGGTGATCGATGATCGGATATATTTCACAGCAATGAGATCCAATCGCATCATTTACAGCACAGATGATCCCCAAAAGGGTATCTGGCAGGAAGTAGCCGAAATCGGCCCCTATATGTTAGATCCAGCACTTTTTCTGGACGACGACGGAAAAGTTTATCTGTATTACAACGGGGCGCCGAATGGTCCAATTTATGGAGTGGAACTGGACCCGGGGAATGGTTTTGAAACCGTGGGCAAGCCATTTGCGTGCTTATATGGCAATTATGAAAACCGGGGCTGGGAATGCCGCGGAGATGAAAATTTGGGTGTTCGCAGAGGGAATAACCTTGAGATTAATCCCTGGATAGAAGGCGCCTGGATGACCAAACACAAGGGGATCTATTACCTTCAATATGCCGCGCCGGGAACCGAGTTCAAAAGCTATGCAGACGGAGTTTTTACTGCTTCGAAGCCTACCGGCCCGTTTGTTTATGCCCCTTACAGCCCATTTTCGCATAAGCCTACCGGCTTTATCACGGCAGCCGGGCATGGCGGTATGTTTCAAGATAAACAAGGGAAATACTGGAAAGTAGCGACGATGTTTGTCGGCGGGGCCAGTGATGTGGATCGCAGAGTGGGGATATTCCCGACAACCTTTGATGAGGACGGTCAGTTACGTGCTGATACCTATTTCGGTGACTATCCGCAATATCTGCCGCGATTGCGAAAGAATACGCGGGATCACAACTTGGCCGGCTGGATGCTGCTATCATATAAGAAGAAAGCACGGGCGTCCTCTTCTCGCCAGTCCCATCAGGTGGACAATGCAGTAGATGAAGATATTCAAACCTATTGGAGCGCGGCAACAGGGCATAGGGGAGAATGGTTGGAGATCGATTTGGGGAAAACCTGTAAGGTTTTCGCCATCCAGGTTAATTTTGCCGACTATAACGTGATCACCTTTGGGAGAAAGTTTTATCATCAGTACCAAATCGAGGCTTCCCCGGATGCCGAAAGCTGGGAATTGATAGTGGATAAGAGCAACTCCAGGCGGGATGCCCCCCATGATTATTTGGAATTGCGGAAACCGGTTCAATGCAGGTTTGTGCGTATAAAGAATATATTTTCACCTGGTTTAGGGAATTTTTCTATTCGCGATCTTCGGATTTTTGGCGATGGTTTAGGGCGGAAACCGGAGGCTGTAAATAAATTTGAGGTGCAGCGAAATCCGGATGATCAACGGCGCGCCATAGTGAAATGGGACAAAACTCTTCGGGCGGATGGCTATATTGTGCGCTATGGTATTCTGCCTGATAAGCTCTATAACAATTACCAGATATATGAAGGAAATGAAATTGTCATTAACAGTCTGAATGCCGGAGTTGATTACTACTTTAAGGTGGATTCATCTAATGATAGCGGTATTTCTTACGGTGAATCAATACAGTTCAGCAGAGCAGAATAAATATCAGCAATTATGCCATTAAACATGCAAAAGAAACTCAGCATTCAAAACACAAAACTTAGTTTATCAAAAGCAATAGTCCGCACCAAATTCCTCTCGCAAAATCCTTTGGATGTCTTTGACCCTGATGTTCCGGCTTCAAGTAAATAAACTGAGCTTTTAACAACCATCTGTGGTTGTCAAGGGCCAATGGGACCGTCATGACATCTGATATATCCTATTGAAATACAAGCATTTACCCCCCCTGGATCTCTCAGTCGCAATTTAGTCCGTTTTGTGCCACAATCACACCCACAAATAAAGTATGCACCTGCCTTGGAGGAGGTTTGAATGGCCTTATGAACTACAGTTTTTGTTGCCGAAATGGTAATTTGGGTAAAATAGTAGACTAAATTTTTTACACTTCTTATCTATTCCAAAAGGTCGTTTTTAGACCAACAGGGCCTGTTTTTCGCTGAAGCTGATAGAATAATACAGGTCCCAAAGCTCTGAGGCAGCAACCCAGGACAAGAAAATAGGAGCAGAGGCGATAAATGGTGATTTCAGGAAATCTCTTTTTCTCTACTCGGCCTCGGTGCAGTGATGTTGAGGAGGAGAAGAAAAAATATTTTCGCAACAAATGGAGCGCAAAACGTGGGAAATCACAAGCATATCAAAACTATAATTTACTATTGACATGGATTCTGAATTTAATAGCATTTTGTTGTAATAGAGGGTATTTTTATGAGTTCAAGCGAATTTGAAATTTGCTCTAATTGCAAGCGTGAGATTTTACCGTCGGAGCCAGTTTGTGTTTTTAATGGCTCAATTGTTTGCGCAGAGTGTGATGGAAAGTTGAGGATTAGAATAGATGCTGGTGTAGAAAATGTGAAGAAGGGCGATTTTTTAATTCATGAGACAACGGTGTTAGAGGACAAAAATAATATAGCAGATGAAGATATCAACGAAATATTAGGTTTAGAAGAAAAGGAGTTTCGACCTCTCGAGACAAATATAGAGAGGGCGAAATCGGCAAATGAAGTCTTAACAACGAAGTTGGACGAATCTGAATTTGAGGATGCACTTTGTTTTTTCTGTCAAAAAAACAAAACGCAAAAAAGCTCCGTATGTGTTGCACCAATGTTTAAGATGGTTACAATTAAATGTTCCGGCTTCTTTGTGAATAAAAAATTATTCTACTACACTCGTGAAGAGAACGTACCTCGTTGTGAGAGATGTAAGAGCTACCATGATCATCGCAAGGAATGGTTATCTAAATGCATCCTAATTGGTTTGGTTGTTTTTGGAGTCATTGGCATACTTATTGGTCTTTTTGCGGTGAGTAATCTAACAGCTAACCATGGATTCGGGATACATTATTTAATTTTGATTCCCTTATTCGCTATCGCAATAGGTCAGTTTGGGTTGATATTCGGTTTAATTTTCTATTTTTTATTCAAACCTAGGCTAGCTAAGGGGATACATCCAGAGAGACATCTAAAGAAATTTATAAATATCAAGAACGCGTTAGCTCAGAAGTGGAAGTCAGGAGAAAAGCCAAATGAAAAATTAAAAGCAATTCATATTCCAAAAACATTGATACAGATTGAAGGAATAAGCTCTCAAGACCTTATAAAATGTTCTATTTGCAGAAAAGGTTTTTCTAAAGATGACATACTATATACGTCGAGAGGATTCAACTGTGAGGTTTGTATGCAACAAAGAAAGTTAGCAGAGAAAGTTCAAGAAATACGCCTTGGGCTTATTTTTGCAGGTTTGGGTTTATACTCTCTAGGTATTGTGTTGTTAGTTGTTGCAGTCTTTATCTTTTTAGGTGAACTATCTATTTTTGGTACTGCAATGGCAGGCGGAGTTATAGCTTTATCAGTAGTGGTTTTTAAGTTGGGAACGGAAGCTTTTAGAAGTAAAAAAGGGTAAAGGGATTCGAGCAATGGGAATAAAATCTGCTTATACATTTCTGCCTTGAGTCCTGTTTAGGAGTCTCTGAACCTTCCACGCTTTTACTGCTTGGCCTCGGCGCCATTCGGCTTCACTCACGACAAGCGGTGATGGTAAGAAGAAAAAGAAGATAACAATTTTTGAAGGAAAAATGTGATGAAGACATTCGGTTGTATCTTAATGATGGTAGCGATAAGAAGACACGCAGATAGAGGGCGAAAATGAAAAGTAGAACTCTAAACACCATGGTCATAATTCTTTGTATGGCAACGGCTGTGCTCAGAGCGCATACGGATGCAAACGATGCCAATAACCTCCCCATAGCCGATGCCAATAACGTGCTAAGCAAGCTCGATACAGGGTTTATCAAGAACGGAAAGCTCGACCTCGATGCGGTTATCGAGTACGTCGAGGACATGTATCGCTCCAAGAGCAGTATATCGCAGATGACCTTGATAGTCACCAAGCCGAGACAAACGAGAGAGATGGCAATGAAGGTCTGGACCAGGGGTAAGGAGAAAGCATTGATAGTCATCGAGTCGCCGGCAAGAGAAAAGGGGACGGCCACACTGAAGGTCGAAAAGAATCTGTGGAACTATCTGCCCCGAATCAAGCGCACCATACGCATTCCCCCGTCGATGATGTTGGCCTCGTGGATGGGCAGTGACTTCACAAATGATGACCTGGTCCGCGAGGCCTCGTACACGGAAGACTATGCATACAAGTTGATAGGTTGGTCAAACGACCCGAATGGCTGGCTGGTCAGCTTCGATGCAAAACCCGATGTCGTCGGTTTGTGGAAACGATGGGAACTGGTCGTATCGGCGAACGGCAGGATTCCATTGGTGGCAAAGTACTACGACAGAAAGAACCGGCTGTCGCGGACGATGCGATGGAGTGACGTGCGGGAGTTTAACGGCAGAGAACTGCCGGCGAAGATGGAGATGGTATCCGAAGACAAAGAGGGGCATAAGACCGAGTTGGTCTACGAAAAAATCGACTTCGATGTGGATGTACCCGAAAGCACGTTCAGCTTGTCAGGGCTGGAACGGAAAAGGTAAAACAGGCCGATGCAGACAACAACCCTACAAATAGCCTGGCGAAACCTCGGACGCAACACCAAGCGTACAGCTCTCGCTTTGCTTGCAATAGCTGTAGCTCAATTCGCCTTGTTAGCCACCAACGGCCTGATGCGGGGCTATGCCGACAATATCCGCCTCGCCATAACAGGCCCGATGATAGGCCACGTTCAGGCACACGCAGCCGAATGGAGACAGGAGCGGGCAATTGACCTTGTCATTGAAGACGCAGAGAACATTGTCGCACAGATACAAGCCGACCCGAGTGTAATAAATGCGACGGCGAGGATATATGCGCCGGTGCTGTTTGCGCCCGAACAGGATGCGTTCATCGCGATGGTGGTCGGTCTGCAATCTGACATTGAATCGCACGAGTGGGGGCTTCTATCCGGCATGGCCGAGCCCCTGCAAAAGGGAAAGGTCCTAATCGGACATCGACTCGCCAGGAAAACCGGCGCAAAGGTCGGACAGGAGATAGCTGTTGTTGGCCAGGCAGCGGACGGGTCGTTGGCGAACGACTTATATGTCATCGGCGACATCATCAAATGCCCGGTTGATATTGTCAATCAGTCCGGCGTCGTTATGTCACTTGATGATGCTCAGCAGCTTCTATATATGCCAAACGCCGCGCACGAGATTGTAGTGCGAACAAATCAATCCGGCCAGGCAAAGCAATTGTCCGAGAGACTTCGACAAATGGAAGGACTGAACGAGGCCGAAGTGCTGCCGTGGCAGGAGCTGGTGCCGGAACTGGTCGTCATTTTGGATATGTCGGATTGGGTCGGTTATTTCGTTGTCGTGATTGTGTGCATCGCCGCATTGGCAGGGATAGCAAACACGCTCGTAATGTCAACCTTTGAGCGTATGCACGAATTCGGAATGCTCCTTGCCCTCGGCTCGCGCCCCAGACGAATAGTCAGAATGATTGTGTACGAGGCCATTCTCACCGGACTGCTTGGCGTCGCTGCAGGGACGCTCCTCGGATATCTGTTCGTCTGGGTAACATCCAGCACGGGAATTGACATGGCCAGTTGGGGAGGAAGCGGAGGTGAAGTCGCGGACATGGCCTACAAAGGACTGAACCTGCCGCTGCATATCTACCCACGATTAGAAATATTCGATACATTGCTGGGCCTGGTCGCAATAATGGCAACCTCCCTTGTAGGGTCCGTTTGGCCGGCCTGGATTGCTGGAAGACTCGAACCTATGGAGGCCATGCGCGCGTGATGCTTTCCGTATCGAGCAAATATGCAATGCGAAGTCTACTGCGTCACGGGCGACGGACGATTCTGTCGGTTGTCGGAATCGGCGTCGGTTGTGGGTTGTGTCTCTTCATGATTGCCTTTGTTCGCGGCGAAAGCAAAATGATGCTCCGAGCTGCCGCCGAGAGCGGTGCAGGACATTTTCGAGTTGTACCCGCCAAGTGGAACGAGACGCGAGAAAATGATTTAAGACTAACTGATTGGCAGGAGGCTCGTAAACTCGTTGCATCTATGGATGAAGTCGAGGTTATCACGCCTCACGCACGCAAGGAAGCACTGCTGGGTTTCGGAACGCGCGTTGCCGGCGTAGAAATGGTCGGTGTCGACCCGAATACAGAGCAGGCCAGTAACCGCTTGGTAAGAAATGTCGTCGAGGGACATTATCTTGACGGCGAGAAGGGGATAACCGTCATCGGCAGAACGATTGCCACTCGGCTCAGAGTCGAGGTTGATGACGAGCTCATGCTCACCGCTGCCGGGGCCGACGGTGAAATGGCCGGTGCAATGCTCAGAATTGTCGGCATCATTGAAACCGGAAGCAGGGATTTGGATACAACCATCTGCCAGGTAAATCTGCAGGACGTCGAGCAGATAACTCACTTACCCGGCGCGGGAGACCTTACTGCACTTGTGAAAAACCCGAAGAAGTTAAAGTTAATAGTCAAGTCACTTAGCAAGAAGCTGGGCGCCGATTACTCGGTTGTGACGTGGGAGCAGCTAATGCCGGAGTTAGCCTCCGGCGTCAAGGTGGATGAAACCTGGACAAGGCTGACGGTCAGCATCATCATGATTGTGGTGTTCCTGGGCATCGCCAGTGCGCAGCTCACCGCAGTATTGGAAAGGCGCAAGGAATTCGCAGTATTGAGCGCTGTCGGAATGAAAGGCTCGCGCCTCGTACAGATAATGGTTTATGAAGGGCTGGTTCTCGGGCTTGCCGGAGCGGTAGTCGGTTTGGCAATAGGGGTACCAAGTGCGTACTGGATCGCAACAAAGGGAATCGACTTCGCCAACATATACGGTACTGAAGACATGTCGGTTTCGAATATATTAATTGACCCGGTGTTCCTGGGTGACTTTGGGTGGTGGCTCGTGCCGTTGGCTTTTGTCCTCGCATTGATGGCCACGATACTTAGTTCCCTGTACCCGGCGTGGTATGCAGCAAAGACCGACCCGGCTGCAGCACTTCGAGTTGAGCACTGATTGGAGATTTGAACAATGGTGACAAATGTATTAGTCAGCGCGAAAAACGTAACTAAGACATATCAGACTGCCAAGATAGAGGTTAAGGCGCTTCGCGGCCTGACACTCGACATCAACGAGACCGACTTCATGGCCATAGCAGGACCAAGCGGAAGCGGCAAGACAACGTTTCTCAACCTCGTCGGCGCGCTTGACACCGCAACAGGCGGCAGCCTAACCGTGCTCGGCCGGGACATCTCCACTATGGGCAAGAGACAGCGGGCGGACTTGCGCCTGCACAGACTTGGATTCGTGTTCCAGGCCTACAACCTCGTGCCTGTATTGACCGCACAGGAAAACGTGGAATTCGTCCTCGAGCTGCAAGGCGTCGGCGACAACCGATTCAACCGGGCAAGAGAAGCACTCGATAAGCTTGGCCTCGCCGAGTTTGCGAACCGTCGACCTAACGAACTCTCAGGTGGCCAACAACAGCGTGTCGCCGTCGCACGTGCCGTGGCGTCTAATCCGAAACTCGTATTGGCCGACGAGCCAACTGCGAACCTCGACGGTGAAAACGCCGAAGTGCTCCTGCAGATGATGCAGGACCTAAACGAGAACCAGGATATCACATTCGTCTTTTCAACCCATGACCCCCGCGTAGTGGCACACGCCAAACGCGTGGTAACGCTGGTGGATGGAAAAATCGCAAGGGACGAAATGAAGGGCCAGACAAACCCTTCACCACGAGAAAGTTAAATGATGCGCCATCGACACAGAATTGCAGGGCTCACAGCACTCTTATTTCTCCTGATGTCCGCGCACGGATTTGCCATGGACCTGTGGTCAAACGCCGATGGTGACAAGGCTGTGGGCCTGGATGTAGCAGGCAAATGGAGTTCACTTCTGTCACACAACCCCGACGACCCCACCTTGTTTACCAAACGCGACAGCATCACCGAGTTCTTTCGCTTGCGACTCGGACTCAATGGCTACTACGAAGATTGGCTCAATTGGGAGCTTGCATACGAGCAAAGGGCACGGTGGCTCTCTCAGGGAGCCGGTACAGGCGGAGGTGTTCTGCCTTCCGAGGTAGATGCGCCGTTCAGAATCCGACAGCTCGATTGGCAAATCGCCAACGACGACGAAAGATTCATTTGGCGCCATGAAATAGACAGGGCACTCGTATCATTTCATCCCCAATGGGGCGAGGTTACACTCGGCAGGCAGGCCATCGGATTAGGCAGAGGCAGGCTCTTCAGCGCCGTGGACATCTTCTCACCTTTCTCACCCCTGGAGGTCGACCGCGAGTGGAAACAGGGCGTCGATGCTGCTAGGGTTGAATATCAGCTTTCAGATACCAGTTCAGCGGAGGTGATTGCCGCACTCGGCCAAACCTGGGAAAAGTCCGCCCTTATCGCAAGAGTACGCGGATACTTTGGTGACATCGACGCCGAGTTCATATTCGGCAAGCGGGCCGAGGACCTAATGGTCGCCAGCGTCGTCTCAGCCGCCGTGATGGAAGCGGAGGTGCACTGCGAACTCGCTCTCTACAACACCCCCGAAGCTCAGGCCGACGGAGGAATATTCGATAACGACCACGAGGTAGCCAAGGCCGTCTTCGGAGGTTCCTACACATTCGATGTGGGTAACGGCCTGACGTTCCTCACGGAGTATCATTATTCCGGATTCGGCCTCAAAGACGTAGGCCGGGCAACAGACAAACTTGCCGAGCCAATGTTTGCAGAAAGAGTAATTCGGGGTGACACGCAGACATTAGGCAGAGAAGCCCTCGCCTATCAGTTGAGCTACCCGTTCAGTATCTCACTCAATGGTGCTTTTCTCGTACTGCACAGCCCACAGGATGGTTCAGCAGTTTTCTCGCCTTCACTCATATGGGACTTCTCGAAAAGCGCCTCGCTCCTCGGTAGCATCTTCATCCCATACGGCGACCAACCCCATGACGGTGAAGTCAAAAGCGAGTATGGCAGCACCCCGCTAAGCTTCTTCCTGCAGTTGCGAATGTATTATTAACCCTTGACACACCGCAATAATACCAGCTAATCTCGTAGGATTCGCCCGTGAATAAACTTGGAATTAAAACGATTGATGCCAGCTCTGCTGGTCGGCGTTGAATTGGAAACCTTAATCATAGGAGAAAAAAATGAAAAGCTACAGGTATGTTTTTGCGATTG
>JBHPEQ010000021.1:0-31580 GCA_042576845.1 Planctomycetota bacterium | reverse complement strand
CCCGGTTCCCCATCTTTTCGACTTGGTTTCATCGTGGGCGAATGTTAGATTACCATCGCCATAAAGAGCATCAAAGCACTTATAACAGCGGCGGTAAGAGTAATGCGTGACCATTTGTTGAATTTTGCCAGGCCCGGGTGCTGGTCCTCAAATTCATAGTATACATCGTCGAGGTCTTCGTTATATTCGCGCCGCAGCCGCACTTGAACATATAAATATCCGATAAACGATACCAAAAATAAAGGCCCTGCAATAATGTATAGAACGGCATTCATAATCTGGTGATAATAATATTAAGACATTCAAGACACAAGCCAAAAGCATAATCAGTAAAAGGGTGAATAGATGAAACGCAAAAAATCCTGGCGGGAAAAATTAGAGAGTAGTAAGGATTTACCAAAGGTGGTGAAGATTGATGAAACCAAGTCGAAAAGATGGGGAACCGGGACGGTTGTCATACCCACACCTAAAGAAGTGGACCAGATAATGAAGAATGTCCCGAAAGGTAAACTTATCACCATCAATGAAATCAGGAAGATATTAGCAAAAAAATACAGTGCAACAATCGGCTGTCCAATAACAACAGGTATATTTTCCTGGATTGCCGCTAATGCTGCCGCTGAAGCCCGGGCAGAAGGCAAAAAACGTATAACACCATACTGGCGAACATTAAAATCAGGCGGCGAGCTGAATCCGAAATATCCCGGCGGAATCAAAGACCTAAAGCACCGACTCCAGGCCGAAGGATACAAGGTAGAGCCAAAAGGCAGGAGTAACAAAAGATTTGTAGTTGTGGATTTTGAAAAAGCCCTTGTAAAATCCACTCTATAACCGGTGTGCGGCGTTACATATTTTTACTCTCAAGGAAGTCCTCGAGAATCTGTGCAGCGGCAACGGCGTCGAGGTGTTTTTTCTTTCTCTTTCTGGTAAACTCTGCAGAAGCCAGTTTTTTTTCTGCGCTGAAAGTGCTCAGCCGTTCGTCCTGAAAGTGAATCTGGATATCGAAGCGCTCTCTTAATCGGTCTGCAAAATCGAAGACGATTTTTGCCTGTGGGCCTTTCGAGTCATCCATATTCAAGGGAAGGCCGAGGACGATTGCCTGAATTTTTTCAGCTTTTATTACTTCGGTGATTTTATCAAGCAGATTCTTTTGCCCTTCAATAACCGCAAGTGGCGACGTGATGGTTTCAGTAGGGTCGCAGATGGCCAGGCCTGTTCGTTTTGTACCGAAATCTATTGCTAAATATCGCATCGCAGTTCCATCAGAAAAACTTCATTACCAATTTGAAAGCTTGTTCTTCATTGAATTCTGGGAAAAACCCATTTTTGTCAAGAAACACTAAGGTTGATACTAGCGCTGTTCGTTTGTTGCCGTTGTGAAATGGATGCTCATGTGTGATAGAGTGCAACAGAGCAGTTGCAGAAGTTTCAACAGTTGGATACTTCAGGATTCCCCCTAAGGCCGTTTGGGGTCGGAATACTGCTGATGCAAGCAATGATTCACTTTGCACTCCTGCCGGGATGATTGGATCGGGACTCTGAGAAAAATCCTCCACCAATATAAAGTGTATCCTTCTCACATCCTTCTCATTTAACCAACGTAGTTCCCGTTCATGTCCGGGTGTTCTCCACCTAAAAACAGGAGGTTTCCTTGTTGTAACACAAGTGTCAATTTTACTCACGGTTCCAGTAATTGGGTAAATCCCACGTTTACGCGCCTCGCCCTTGAGTCTTGACACACCCTTAGGTTGTAACTTTCGTGATTTATCCCCGATAGAAACACCCTTTTTACAAAGTAGGGCCCTCAATTCTGACTCGTCTTTAAATTTGAGAAGTTTAATCCAGTAGGTGAATGATATAAGCTCCCGCCAGGTTGTAATACCAATAGCTCTCCTATCACGATTTACCTCTTGCCGCCTAAAAATATGATTGTGGCCAATGATCTCATCGCAACCAGCTTCCCAGAGTGCTATGAGGGTTTCATCGGTGTCAATTTTGGCCTCTTCCACAAGTTTTTTTACTGTTTTCCGTGTACTAGCCATGTCCAATTAACTCATTGTTACTAACAATTATTATATGGTTTTATATGAAGCCACAATTCTCAGCAAGTTAAATAACAATTTCAATAGTCAATTTATTCGCCGCCCCAGTTGCCAGCCCCGCTGCCCATCTTTGAGACTCCTTTCAGTGTTTCGATTGACGCCTAACTCCAGTCGCCCTACGGGCTCCTTCCGTTAGGCGTCAGATTATAATCCATACCCTATTAGGTGTCTCACACTTTCACGGGGCCAGTATACCAGTATATCACTATCCCCTATTCACTATTCCTATTATTCTTGTTTGGTATGATGAAATGCTCCGGCACAGGGAATTGAGAGCATAAGAGCAAAACGTCTTTGCCTACCTGTTCGATTACCGATTCATTGTCAATGTTTTCGACCACCCTATTTATGAAATCAGCGATTCGCTCGGCCTGTTCTTCTTTCATTCCGCGAGTAGTAATCGCAGGTGTTCCCAGCCGCAGTCCCGCCGGGTTCGACGGATGTTCGGGGTTTAGGGGTGTAGTGTTGTAATTAGTAACAATTCTTGCCCTGTCCAGGGCCTTTGCAACTTTCCTGCCGGATATGTTTTTATTGCTTAGGTCGATTAGAATCAAATGATTGTCGGTTCCGCCCGACGAGAGATTGAAGCCGTATTCGAGCAGCTTTTCAGCTAACGCCCTGGCATTTTTGACGATTTGTTTTGCATATGCTATAAACTCGGGTGTATTTGCTTCAGCCATTGCAACGGCAATAGCCGCTAAGGTGTGCATATGGGGGCCGCCCTGCAGGCCTGGAAAAACGGCTGCATCGACCTTTTTGGCATGCTCCGATTTACACAGCAGCATCCCGCCACGAGGACCACGAAGTGTCTTGTGTGTCGTGGTTGATACAATGTCGGCATAGGGGACAGGACTTTTGTGTATGCCAGCTACAACAAGACCTGCAATGTGCGCTATGTCGCTGATGTGGTATGCACCTACATCTTTGGCAATCCGGCCGAATATTTCAAAGTCGATTTCGCGTGGATATGCTGTGGCGCCGGATATGATAATTTTGGGCCTGTGTTTTTTTGCCAGCTCTTCAATCTGGTTATAGTCAAATCTGCCGGTATCCGGGTCGACCGCATATCGAACGGATTTGAATATTTTGCTTGTAACAGAGACCTTCCAGCCATGTGTCAGATGTCCGCCGTGTGGGAGAGAGAGGCCCATAATCGTATCGCCCGGCTTAAGCAAAGCTGTGTATGCAGCCAGATTGGCTACAGAACCGGAATATGGCTGCACATTTGCGTAATCGGCTTTGAACAACTTCTTTGCACGGTCTTGAGCGGTTTTCTCGATTAGGTCGGTGACCTGCTGGCCTTCATAATATCTTCTTCCTGGATAGCCCTCAGCATACTTGTTGGTCAGGCAGCTTCCGCTTGCCTGCATTACGGCCTTGGATACATAGTTTTCAGATGGGATAAGACGAATCGAACCGCTCTGCCGGGAACCTTCCTGCCTGATAAGTACGTAAATCTGAGGGTCATACTGCTCAAGAGCTGTTATCATGTTACTTGCTCCTTAAAAAATTGATATTCGGAATTCTTATAGCATAAGCTGGCTTTTCATACAAGCATTTATCCGAGGGAGAGTGATTTTTTCGGGCAGAGAGGGCACAGAGGTTACAGAAGTCAGGAAACAGAGGACAGGGTATACTGGCCCCGTGAAAGTGTGAAGCGAAATACGAGATACGCTTCACGAGATGCACTTCGGCGGACTGCGCTCAGGATGACAATGAAATAGGCGAAGTGCAGTTGAGAAGACCTGAGTATTTTTCCTTAAGATACAAGAATTAACTAAAATTGGTATTATAGGTATACAGCAGTGAAGAAAAGTTAGCCTTGAGCTCATACAAGCATTTATTTATTGACAAATTTTCGCCAGCGGTTACTATCGCTATTTTGAGAAGATGTAACTTAAAGGATTTTTTAAGATGACACAGGAAAATAAGGCGCAAGCGGCTAAGGCACAGGCCTTTTTTGAAAGGGCAGAAAAGGCGGCTGAAAGGGAAAATTTCGATTATGCTATCGATATGTACCTTGAGGGACTTCGATGCGCTCCTGATAACCTTCAGGAAGGGCATGTGCCGCTTCGGCAATTGGCGCTGCATCGTAAGAAAAAAGGCGCAAAAAAGCCCAGTATGGTCGAAATAGTAAAACGTAAGGTGGGTAAAAGTCCTCTGGAGCGTATGTTAAACGCAGAATATCTTTTTGCAAAGGACCCCGAAAATTTGTCTTATTGGAAGGCGATACTGAAGGCAGCGATAGAGCAGGAGCTTAAGAATACGGTCCAATGGATTGCAGATATGATTTTTCAAGCGAATATCGCCGCCAAAAGGCCGTCTGCAAAGACATATATATTGTTAAAAGATTCATATTCTGCTATCGGGCTGTTTGACAGGGCAATCGCAGCATGTCAGAGAGCTTCCAAGCTTAAGCCGGGCGACGGGGCATTGGCAGACGAGCTTCAAAGACTCTCGGCGGAGCTGGCTGTTGCAAGAGGCAAGTATGACCAGGCGGGTGATTTCAGAGAATCTATTAAAGATCGAGAGGCACAGGAAAAACTTCAGTCACAGGACAGCGTTGTTAAAACCGAAAGCTATCGTAAATCGGAACTCGAAGAAGCAAGAGAGGCATATTCCGAGGACCCCGAGCGGCCCAAGAATATTTTTCGGCTGGTACAGGCATTGGTGGATTTGCAGAAGGATGAAAGTGATAACGAAGCTATTGAATTGCTGGAAAAAGCATATAGAACTTCAAGTGATTTCAGTTTCAAGGAAAACGCCGACGAGATAAAAATAAAGCAGATGAAACGCAGCATTAGAAATGCCAAAAAGGCGATTGAGTCTAACCCGAACGACCAGCAGTGCAAAGAGCATCTTTCGCAATTATCCGAACGGCTCAATGACGTAGAACTGGAGCATTATCGTCTTTGTGCGGAAAATTATCCAACCGACCTGAAGTTCAAGTATGAATATGCTGTTCGTCTGGTTCGAAACAAGCGATATGACGATGCCATACCATTATTCCAGGAAGCCAAGAGGGAGCCGAGATACAAAATTTCTGCAATGAGTAAAATAGGTTTGTGTTTTTTTCTGAAGGATTGGTTCGCAGATGCCATCGATGTATTTAACCAGGCGCTTGATGCCTATGAAAAAAAAGACGATTCCATAGCAAAAGAGCTGCGCTATAACCTCGGCAGGGCATACGAGGGAAAAGGAGATTCGGAAAAGGCGCTGGAGATTTTCAGGAAAATCGCCCAGCTTGATTTTGGATACAAGGACATCCGCGAGCGCGTAGACAAACTAAGAGGAAGCCAAAATACAAATTAAATTATTTAAGAATGAAATGTATCAAGATGTACCTATATTTGCAATCAGTGTCTTTGAACAATTTTTTACATAAGGATAGTACTTCAGGAGAATACAGTGGCACATTCGTTATCGGCCAGAAAAAGAATCAGGCAAAATGAACAAAGAAGGAAGTTAAACCGCGCACGTAAAAGTCAGGTAAAGACGCAAATTAAACGTTTTGAATCGGCCCTGGACAGCGGTGATGTCGAGACGGCAGCCGAGCAGTACCGCCTTGCTGCGATAAAACTGGATAAAACCGCTGCAACCAGCACGATGCACAAGAAAACCACAGCGAGGAAAAAGTCCCGTCTTGCCAAGCGTCTCAATGCACTTAAGGCCAAAAAGAGCTGACTTTTGAGTCTCGTTTTTTCGTTCACATCTGAATCTTTATTTGTGAGCTTCAGGAAAGAGACGGCGGATGCCTGAGATATTAAAAAATAGAATAATTAAGAACCTCTAAGTTTCTTAGCCGCGGCGATTACACGCCCGTGAAACTTTCCCAACTGACCAAGGCGGATTCGCAGTATGCCGATATAGAAACCTTCGACTGGGCAGAAGGCAATCGCGCCATCGAATACCACTACGACGGCTATAGGGAGAATACCTGCTTTTCTAAAGAAGCTGCTATTTTTCTTGCAAAAATCAGCAGGTTGCATATAGTCTAAAGATTTACAAAACCAATGGAAACTGCAGTTTTTAAGGCAAATTCGGAGTACCACTATGAGTTTAATGAAATGGTTCAGGAAAAATAACAAGAAAGTTATGGCTGTCGTTGTTATTGTTATAATGATTGGCTTCATAGGAGGCACGTATTTTTCACGGCTTAGCCAAAGAAGAACGGGACTGGAAAAGACGGCAGCCACTTTCGGCAATGACAACAGGATAACCAATTATGACCTGGCTTTAGCGAGGCAGGAGCTGGAAACACTCAAGTCGCTGCGAGCGGATACTTTGTTAAGAACCAACGTCCAGGATTTACATGCCTTTTTTCTTGGTGAGCTGTTGTTCTCCGAGCAAAGTGTTTCGCCGATATTAATGAGTCGTATCAAACAAACGATACAAAGGACGGGACTGAACATAACCGAAAAACAAATCAACGATATCTACAAGGGAAGCGTTTCAAGAGGTGTATACTGGCTGCTGTTGAGCACCGAAACCGAGCAGGCGGGTATCGAGATACCCAGACAAGCCGCCGGCAGCCAGCTTGCAGGATTGGTGCCACAGTTGTTTATGGGGGCAACTTATCCTCAGTTAATCACATCGATAGTAAACCGGCAGGGGATTCCCGAGGACCAGATACTAAAGACCTTTGGTAAATTGCTTTCAGTGTTAACATACGCCAGGATGGCCTGCTCCACCGAAAGCTTTACCGGTGCCCAGCTAAGCCATATCGTCCGCCGGGAGAATGAAACACTTAATTCCGAGTTGGTGGAAATTCCTGCGGATTTTTTCGTAGCCGAGCAAAATGAACCATCTGAGCAGGAAGTGATTGAGCATTTTGAAAATTATAAGGATTTTTTTGCCGGCCAGATAAGCAGCAAAAATCCATACGGGTTTGGATATAAACTTCCCGCAATGGTTCAGCTGGAGTATCTCGTGGGCAAGCTTGATGATATTTCGCAAATAGTGGCCCAGCCCACGCCGGAAGAGATGGAAGATTATTATCAAAGACACAGAGCGGAATATACTAAATTCGTTCCCTCAGACCCGAACGACCCCAATTCAACACCTATAGAACAAACTCAAAGCTATGCCGAGGTGGCAGCCGGCATTTCAGAGCAGCTTCTGCAGAGCAGAATAAATTCAAAAGCTGAAGAAATCATTCAGGAGGCCAGGACAATAACGCAGGCAGATTTGGAAAGTTCAGATACCCAACTTCAGGATTTAACCGCCGAGCAGATTAAAAACAGGTCAGGTGACTATAAACAGGCCGCTGAGCAATTGAGCGAAAAATACCAAATAAAGATTTATACCGGCAGAACCGGACTGCTCAGCGCTGTTGATATGACAAGGGACAGATACCTTGGAATGATGTCCCTGGGCGGTCTGGCTTACAGCCCCGTCGGTTTAACCAGAGTGGTATTTGCGATTGATAAAATCGGGGCCGGCGAACTCGGTCCTTTCGAACCTGCTGTGCCTGAAATGTACGAAAATATCGGCCCCGTCCGAGATTACGCCGGACAAATAATCGCTGTTCTGAGGATAACACAAGCACGTGAAGCGGCGGAACCAAATAGTATAGACCTGACAGTCGATAAGAGCGAGCTTTCTATTGAGCAAGAGGAGGAAGAAAAGTTTTTTTCGGTAAGAGAAAAAGTGATTGAAGATGTAAAAAAACTTGCAGCTATGGACATTGCCCGTCAAAAAGCTGAAGAGTTCAAAGAGAATCTGCTGACGGCCGGGTGGGATAAAACCATCGATGAGTTTAACACACTTTACAAAGAAGAAAACAATCTGCCGCCGACCGACCCAAACGTATTCAGATTGCAACCCATGAACAACCTGAGGCGAATCTCCAATGAAATGATACAAATTCTCGAAGCCCAATCTGCTAGCTCGCCGTTTGCTGAATCTTTCGCAGCCGATAACAAAAAACGAAAGCTTTTCATTGATAAAATTTACAACCTGGTCCCACCGGAAGAAGAAACTTTAAAATCCGTGCCTTTCATTATGGAATTCAAACCTGATTTGAGCTTGTGTATCATTAGAAACCTCGCAATTAACCGTTTTAATCTCGAGGATTATCGTAAGATCAAGGCCCAGCAATCCTATAGATATAATTTTACGCAATCACAAAATTTATCGGCGGTCCACTTCAATCCGGACAATATATTAAAACGGATGAATTTTGCTGTTGTCAGTGAACCAAAACAATTAACAGATGCAAATGTGCCGGCTGAACAGGCAGGCGGGTAATAATGACAGCTCAGTCGAGAGAAAAGGACGTTCTTTTTCTGTTAATCACGGGACTGCTTGCGTGGCTCGTACCCGGTGCAGGCCACTTTTTTCTCAAAGAAAACAAAAGAGCGATTATTATATTTGTTACTATTGCTCTGACTTTCGTAATGGGTTTATATATCGGTTCAATCGGCGTGGTCGATCCCGCTGGTTCCTGGCACTGGTATATTGCTCAGTTTATGACTTCGCCCGTAGTTGGAATACTCGGATATCACACGGCTGCAGGCGGATATCCTGTCTACGGAAGACCAAACGAAATCGGACAAATATACACAAGTATAGCGGGTCTGCTGAACCTGCTTTGCATCTTTAATGCTGTTTACCTGGCTCGTTTAAGAGCAACTGGGCAAAGAGGAATATAAAATGATGCTGATTTCTACTTTTGTTATGGCAAACTTTTTGAAACCTATGGATATTGAGACAAATCCACAATCGATACTCTGGTTACTGCCCCTGGCGGCGGTGGTAACCATCGTATATAAGACAACGAAAGTATATAGAATCACTGCAAAAACTTTCCTTAAAAAAGCAGCGCCATCTTTCGCCTTTGGTATTGTTTTGCTGGTTATAGCCGTTTTGATTTTGCTGGCCTTCTCCTGGCTGGTGACGGAGTGATTTAATCAAAATCTGTGTGTAAACAGCTAACTGCTGTGCTCCGGCAAAGTTCCTTCAATAATCCCTAATTCAACAAGAGCGTTTAAAGCAGCTTTTTGTTCGGCCTCCTTTTTGTTCGTCCCCCAAGCGCTTATGAAATGTCGTCCTGCTACAACCGCTTCAGCTTCGAAACATTTATTATGGTCAGGGCCTTTCTCATCAAGCAGTTCATATCTGGGCAAGGAATCGAAATTCTCTTGAGAATACTGCTGGAGCAGGGATTTGAAGTTGCCCTGGGCTTCTTCGCTGTTTGTTTCGTCGATTAAGGGATTAAAGTTTCGTGAGATAAAATCAGAGGCGGCTTCGAATCCGCCGTCAATATAAATGGCAGCAATGATTGCTTCCAGCAGGCCCGCAGACAGTGACCCCGACATAGCTCTGAGAGAAATCATACCCTTTCCGACTTTAATAAATTTATCCAGTCCGAGTTTCCTGGTGATTTTTGAACACGTCTTTCTGGAGACAAGCATACTTTTAACTTTCGTTAAGTCCCCTTCCAGATGTGTTGGAAATCGCTCGAAAAGAAGCCAGCAGACAACCACATCCAGTGCCGCATCGCCCAGAAATTCGAGTCTTTCATTACTTAAGAACCGATTATCAACGGCCGAAGAATGAGTGAATGCCTTAATGAGTAAATTGCGGTTAGAAAAATTGTATCCGATTATTCGTTCGATTTGCTCCAGAGTTTCTTCGTTCATTTTAAGCGTATCCTGTTATCAAAACTCCGGTGAGCAGGTTACGAAGGCCGCTGCTCTCAGCGATATTGGTAACCGGTTCACCGATACACCAATACTTTCTATGAAAAACCAGACTCTTTGTCAAGTTTTTAATCGGCCTTATTTATCGGGCCACCTGCAAACTTGCCAGCGCTACGAACTTGTCATCGACGATTTCGAAAATCCCCTCAAGACCGGTTACGGTAAAGATTCCTCTGGTGGCAGCAGCAACATTGCTGAAAATAAGCTGATGGCCGCAGTCCGCCAATAATTTGCGCAGCTTCAAAAGCTTTGAAAGACTGGAAGATGTTACAATGTCCACATCAGAGAAATCTATCACTACATCACAGTCTCCTCTGTCACGCACCTCTTCGGTAACGGTTACGAGTTCGTCGCCCATCTGCGGCTCCCGCGGCAGGTCAACGAGAACGATATTGTCTTCCCAATTCTGAATACCCATTTCCGGAACTCCTTATTTTGATTTTAACTCAATATAAATTCTATAGCTTCTGGTCTTTTTATCGGCACAAATTAAGGGCAGGTTAAATACGAAAATTAAATAAGATTTGCTATATCCTTTTATCACGGCCTATAAAAACGCTCTTTTTGCGCACATTCGGCACATTCCCGGCGAATACTTCACCGCATCAGGCAAACATTTGACGCAGCCGAGCTTTCTCACCATTTTCCCTGCCGAATAATCCTGTGGGTACTCAAATCCAATATGCCTGTTTGCCTCCATAAAGTTCATCTCGATATTCATCATTTGAAAACCCCAGGTAAAGAGCCTCTGTAACAACATTCGACTATCGTGTAAAATGACGGCAGGATATCAAAACATCCTCAGATGAAATCAGTATGACGGGAAAATATTACATGCTCGGTGCCGCAGGCAATAATTGCATTTCCGGAATCGGACGATTTGGAGGATGCTATCAGAAAGGCGGTTTCAATCGGCAGCGACAGCGATACGATTGCCTCTACTGCAGGGGGAATTGCTCAGGCATATTATAAAGACAAACCCTCTGAAATTACCAGAGGGGTTCGTAACAGACTGCCGGGAAATTTTCTGCGGATTATTGACAGGTTTAATACTGCATACCTTTAGGAGCGCCTATAAGATTTTTATCCGAACAATTTCCTCAGCTCCTCGTCGGTAATTTTTTCATCCTCTCTTATTGGTTTGCCGCTTTGCTTTCTTAAATGTTCGAGGAATTCGCTGATGTTTTCCGGAGCTGATTTAACAGCCAATCCGAAAGAATACCTAATCAGCGAGACGTCCGCGCCCTCCAAAGGACCCTTGATAAGCCCTGTTTCGGTATCGTTGTATTCGTCCATCTGCCTGTCGACTCTTTCGAGCACATCATCCGGCCGGCCGTATTCAAGTCTCTCCTGGGCCAGGGGCTTGTTACTTATCTGCGAATACGGTAGTTTCGCAGCCCTGAACAGATAAGCGGCTTCGCGGGGAAGTTCGTTTAACTGCTCAAAACCCTCAAACTCGGGGGCGCTATGGTGCTCCGGCAGTACAATACGAGGTCTCTGCAAAAACACAGTCCCCTTTCTTACCACCGTTCTGTCCGGCAGATTTCTGTTTTCTGCAATGAAAACATAAGGCAGCTCTATATCGCCGAAGGTGAAAAGTATCCGCTGATACTCCCTTATTATTTCCGTTTGCTTCCAGTATTCCTTAAATTTTTCTTCGTGGGCATTGGTCATTTGTCTGAATTTATTTATCTTAATATCTTTTTCGGATTTTTAGATTGAGATAAAACGCTTTGCAAAACCGCACTGTATTATAATAACACATTTGAGCCAAACTTGCAAACGCTTCGAGCTTTATGTGTCATTTTTTATTTGCTTAAAGTATAAATCGGTCAAATCCGGCTGCCGGCTTCAGTATTCGGCCTTCGGAGCGATGCCGGCAGATTAGAGTTGAAGCATAACCAGCCCCTGCTCTATAATTACAGGATAAAGCTGGGAATACGATTTGTACAGAGAATAGAAGCAATCTTCAGATTTTACCTTTAACCATTAAGGTGCTGTCCTTATGAGCCAAAAGAAATGGGAACATTACTCACATCCGGCTGATATGGGGATACGCGGTTTCGGTCAGAGCAGGGAGGAGGCATTCTGCCAGGCGGCCCTGGCGATGACTGCGGTAATAACCGCTCCCGAAAACATCGAGCCGAAAGAGAAAGTCAAAATCGAATGTGAAGAAGCTGATGAAGAGATGCTTTTTGTGGCCTGGCTGAACGCCCTGCTTTTTGAAATGGCAACGCGCAATATGCTCTTTTGCAGATTTGAGGTTGCTATCGCTGATAATAAACTACAGTCCGTGGTCTGGGGTGAAGAAATAAATCGGAATAAACATAATCCTGTGGTGGAGGTAAAGGCCGCCACATATGCGGATTTGAAAGTCCGGCAAAACAAAGACGGCCTATGGATAGCCCAGTGCGTCGTCGATGTGTAGTCTGGGAGATATGAGATGTACACTGAAAAACTCAAAAAACGCCCTGATTTCCAGTGGCAAATCGAACCGTTCGGCGATATGAATGTGCCGGTAATCATTTTTGCCGACCAGGCAATCATAAACGAGCTGGATGATAAAGTTTACGAGCAGGCGGCGAATGTGGCGAAGCTGCCCGGCATTGTAAAGGCCTCTTTCGCTATGCCCGATGCGCACTGGGGCTACGGTTTCCCAATCGGAGGCGTTGCCGCCTTCGACCCTGATAAAGAAGGCGTAATCTCCGCAGGCGGTGTCGGCTTCGATATTGCCTGCGGCGTCAGAAGCTTAACAACAGGCCTGACCATTGATGATATAGAGCCTGTAAAAACTCAGCTCGCCGATAACTTAGCTCAGAAAATTCCCGCCGGTCTCGGAAGCACAGGAAAACTGTACCTATCAAGAAATGAAATGAACGAGATGCTGCAGGGCGGTGCACAATGGGCAATCGAGCACGGCTATGGTACCAAAGAGGACCTTCAGCATACCGAAGAAAAAGGCCGAATGGACGGCACCCAACCCAAATATGTCTCAGACAAGGCAAAGCAGCGCCAGCAGAAACAGGTTGGCACGCTCGGCTCGGGCAACCACTACCTCGAAGTGCAAAAGGTTACCGAAATCTACGACAGCATCATAGCAGAAACCTTCGGATTGAATCAAAACGACATTGTGGTCAGCATCCACTGCGGCTCAAGAGGACTTGGCCATCAAGTAGGAACCGATTTTCTGCCGAGGATGGTCAAAGCAGCCGAAAGTTACGGAATAAAACTTGCCGAAAAAGAACTGGCCTGTGCTCCAATCAATTCCGAGCTGGGGAAACAATACTTCGGCGCAATGAATTGCGGCATCAACTGCGCCGTTGCAAATCGGCAGGTACTGACAGACCTCGTAAGAAAGGTGTTCAGCCGATTACTGCCCAAGGCCAATCTGAAACTTCTCTACGACGTCTCTCACAATACATGCAAACTCGAAGAGCATATTGTTGATGGCAAGAGCAGAAAATTATTCGTCCATCGCAAAGGCGCCACACGCGCCTTCGGCCCGGACCACGAATCACTGCCCGAGTATTTAAAACAGACCGGCCAGCCGGTCCTCATCGGCGGAACAATGGGAACGGCGTCGTATATCCTGACCGGCACAAAAGAGGGAATGGAACTTGCCTTCGGCTCCTGCTGCCACGGTGCAGGCAGAGCTATGAGCAGAACAAAAGCCAAAAAAAGATGGTATGGCAAAGAGGTCGTCCGGGACCTCGCTCAAAAAGGTATCCTTATCCGCGGCGCTTCTCTGCCGGGCGTCGCCGAGGAAGCGCCTGGTGCGTATAAAGACGTTACTGCTGTCGTCAATGCCACTGAAAAAGCACACTTAGCCAAAAAAATCGTAAAACTCAAACCTGTCAT
Source organism: Planctomycetota bacterium (assembly GCA_042576845.1). Classification (GTDB taxonomy): domain Bacteria; phylum Planctomycetota; class Phycisphaerae; order Sedimentisphaerales; family Anaerobacaceae; genus JBHPEQ01. The sequence goes on along the minus strand of JBHPEQ010000021.1, from coordinate 17,917 downwards.
TTGCGTAAAAGGATAGATGAGATGATGGTAATAATCTCATAACTCAAAGACGGGCTTTTCCAGGTTTCTTTAAGAATTATTGTTATATTGAAGCTAAGGACGCTATAGTAACAATAAAAAGCGGCGACAAAAACACAGTCGCCGGTAGTAACAACACTTTGGACTAAACTTTTCAGCCAAGAAAATTCAAAATTGTGTCCGCTACAAAGTTCTTCATTTCGTCGGTCAGTTCGGGATAAATCGGTATTGCCAAAATTTCCTTTGCCGCCTTTTCGGCCTGAGGGAAATCGCCCTGTTTGTAACCTATATACTCAAAACATTTTTGTAAATGTAAGGGCAGCGGATAATATATGGCACAGCCGATACCTTTTTCCTTCAAATGCGCCTCAACTTCATCCCTGCGGGGAAGACGTATACAATACTGATTATAAACCGTTACGCAGTCACCGCTGATATATGGTGTTTGAACGGCGGTTCCTTCAAATTTCCTGTTGTAATAATCTGCATTTTGCCTTCGTGCCTGCGACCATTTATCGAGGTGGGGCAGCTTAACAAGCAGAGCCGCCGCCTGGACAGCATCCAGTCGGAAATTTCCGCCGATATACTCGTAATGATACTTTGGTTTTTGGCCATGGTCTCGCATAATCCTGGTCTGCTCATAAAGCTGCCGGTCGTTAGTAACAATCATTCCGCCGTCGCCGATGCCGCCGAGGTTTTTGCTGGGGAAGAAGCTAAGGCATCCGGCATTGCCGATACTGCCGGCTTTTCTGCTTTTGTACGTGCTGGTGATGGATTGAGCAGCATCCTCGATAACTGCGAGGTCGTGTTCCCGGGCGATTTCAATAATGGGGTCCATATCAGCCATCTGGCCGAATAAATGAACCGGTATGATTGCCTTTGTTCTTTCGGTGACAGCACTTTCTATTTGTGACGGGGCAATATTATAGGTTTGGGGGTTGATATCGACGAAAACAGGTTTTGCGCTGAGACGAGCGATACAACCTGCCGTTGCGAAAAAAGTGAATGGCGTTGTAATAACCTCGTCGCCGGGTCCGATGTCCATCGCCATCAGAGTAGAGAGAATGGCGTCTGTTCCGCTTGAGACGCCGACGGCGAATTTGCAATCTGATACTTTTGCGATTTGGTTTTCGAGCTGTTCTACTTTTGGTCCGCCGATGCATCTTTGAGAATCGAGGACTTCGGTGACGGCTGCGATAATATCATTTTTTATTGCTGCGTACTGAGCTTTTAAATCCAGCAGAGGTACCTGCATATATTTTTCCTTTTTAAGGAGCTTTAACGTTAGAAGTTCTCTATATAAATGAGAATATAAATTATCGGTGTGCTCAAAGCAACTTTTTTCGTTAAAAGCGAGAGTTCCTTTTTAGCAGACGGGTTTTTTTGGCAGGAGGGGGAGAATTAGTGATAGAAGCGGAGTGAGGTTTTCAAAATCCTGGTTTGTGCCGGAATATAGCAGTGAGAAAATCTTTGACGTATGTCAGTTTAAATCCGTTATTTTTTAATTTTTTGATACAACCTTTGTCAGGCCAAGAAAAACATGTTTTCTTTGACAAATCCTGCCGATAGCTCGATACTTTGCTTTTTTCAATATCGTTTACAGTCTGGACAAGTAACTGACCGACGCAATGACAACAACGGGAAAAAAGAGAAAAAGCCGAATCCTTTTTCAAAACAGCAACCTTTTCCTGTTTTATAATGTCACCTTCATCCAAACCTTCTTCCATATAATGAATGGTAGCTGCTGAATGATTTTCATTATTTGCAAGCGCCCAGACATAAGGGCTCATACCAGCATACTTAGGCAAGGGTGCACAATGAACATTAATACACCTCTTTGGCGGCATTTGAAGAATTTCTTTTTGAACTATCTGATTCATACTCACTGATACTATTAAATCAGGATTTATCTCTTTTGTTTTGCTTACGACTTCTTCTGAATTGACATCGGCAGCAATGAGGTAATCCATTCCATTTCTTTTTGCCCAAAGGAAAGATGAATAATTATTTTTAATAAAAGGTAAAACCTTACATAAAATTGTTATATATTTGAAAAATAAATCCTTAAGAAAATTAATTGATTGAAACCCGTGCCCACTGGGTATGACTAATGCCAAGAATTGCTGAAAAATCTGAATTTATGAAGGTGTGGGTAATCAAGGTCTGTACAAAAGCAGGAGTTGGAAGAAGTCCGGGTCATAAAAACCATGTTTTTGTGTGGATTTTTCTTGAAAGTTCATAGTAAATTTTGTAAGATTATTCATGTCGTGCAGAGAAAATTGTGTTTTTTAAGCGTTTTAATGAGAAATCCCAGATTCAATTTATTAAATTGGGTTAGGTTTCATCGGTTGCCCAACTTCATGTTGAGGGAATACCGAGTGACTTCACTGCTGTGCTTGGTTTTGTTTTTGTGACTGCGTTATATGAGGCCATTGCTATGATGAAAATTTATCTTTTGAACAGGCAGTTAATCGTTATGAAAAAATGCTTGAAACAGTAAATCATCATAGGAGCCATTGTTTATGAACCCTGAAAAACAATATTGTTCAAAATGCTTTATGATAAGTAGTTTTCCGAACATTGAGTTTAATGAAGAAGGATTATGTCACTTTTGTGAGAAACTCTCGGAACCACAAGCTAAAAATAAATTACAAGAGGCTCTAAATATTGACAAACTTGAAGAACTTGAGACTATTGCGGATAAAATAAAACGAGAGGCGAGAGAAAAAAAACTTAAATATGACTGTATAATTGGTGCATCTGGTGGTTTTGACAGTACTTATGTAATTTACGTTGCCAAAAAGCTGCTCGACTTGAATCCTCTGGTTATTAAATATGATAATGGAATTTGCCATGAGTTAGCCAATACCAATCTCAAAGAAGCATGTAAGATTCTTGGTGTTGATCTTATCATAGAACCGGTAACAAAAAATGAGCGGGGGTATATTTTGAATGCAACCAAGGCGCTTTTAAATCTGGGGGTTTTCTTCACAGCATGCTTTTCGTGTCACTATATAATTGCTTCTGTAGCCTATTGGCACGCCAAGAGGCTAAATATCAGATATATGCTCACAGGCACAAATCATATAGAGAAAAACCTTGCTCAGGCCAGTCATGGTTTTATGCTTAAATCGTTGATTAAGGGATGTTTCAGATGTAATCTCATAAAAATGTTGAAGATTATATATTACGAGGTAATCGCCCAATACTATTTTGTTAAACTGAAATATCAGTACGATGGATTCTCTCTGCGTTTTTTCCGAAATCTATTTAGGCTTCATCCCGTGGCACCTCATTTTGTTGAAAAGATTGATATAAGCGAATATGTAGGATGGAACTGGCCTAAGATTGAAAATATACTAAGAGAGGAACTTCATTGGGATACTCCCCGAAGAACAAGAGTTCCTTATTTTAGGTTCGATTGTCATTTTTCTGCACTTATTGACAAATCTTTCAAAAGGGTAACAGGTCTGAGTGAACATGCACTGCTATGCAACTGGTTTGCTCAATCTGGTTTTGTTTCAAAGGAAGAAATCAGAAGTGATTTTAACTATATGAACGATGACACAAGAATTGATAAAGAAATCAGGATTGTTATGGAGAAACTTGACATTCATGAGTCAAAAAGCTAACCTTAAAAACTGATTATGAATATTTTTTTTCTTCAAAAGCAGAATATGTCTGGTGTTGCCCATCTACATGTTTCTTGTATATCAACCGGATTTATAAGTTCACTTGGCCTTGATTTTTTGACCGCGTTATATGAGGCCATTGTTAAAGACTTCAATAGCTTCTGTCTGGTAGCCGAAGATCAGGGCAAGGTGCTTGGATTTGTGGCATTTACCGAGAACCTTGGCAGGTTATATAAGTCTGCGGTCAAAAGTAACGGTATTAAGTTAATATTAGCGATAGGTCTGAAAATGTTTCATCCTTCCGTATGTCAACGAATCATTCAGAATATTTTCTACCCCAGCAAAACTGATAAAATGGATCTGCCCAAAGCAGAACTGCTTAGTATAGTTGTTGATCCTGCATTTCAAGGTAAAGGCATCGCAAAGCAGCTATGCCAGGCTGGATTAGTGCAATGCCGAAAACGTGGTATTGATAAAGTCAAAGTCTTAGTCGCTGCTAATAACGAACCTGCTAACCGGCTTTATATAAAGTGCGGTTTTGAACTGGTTATACAAGTTGACAGCCACAGTATACCAAGCAATATATATGTGGCTGATTTAACGACGTTGATTAATGTATAACATCCAGTGAAAAGACTAATTGACCATAGGGCATATGACAGCCCCCTTTTATAAACGCTATCGCGGCAGTTACATCAGCACCAAGCAGACCACCTTTGAGAATCTCATCAGGTATAGGAGCAATGTGTGTCTTACCCGTGACAGGATCAAGACATTTTCTGGCGCGATATTCGATCACCCTGTACATTTTTTCAGGCAGTCCTATTTTTTGAATTATAAACCACTCATCCAGAGACTTAAGGCCTTTGGCGTTAATGAAGATTTTTTGGGGGTTTTTATTAGTGTATGTTATCTTTCTTTTTCTCAAACCCAGTTTTAGATTGGCGAAAAACACAAAAAATATGATAACTGGTGGAGCATTATCGTTTAATATCATTTCTTCTTTCTTTAAGAAAATCCTTTAGAACGGTAAAGGAAAAGAAATTATCGTTAGTTAAAATTATAATTTTCATAATCCGCCTGCTGCTATGGATCCAAAGCTATTTTCATCTTCTGCAACAGCTTCATAAAAAGCGGTGACAAACCGATGCCCCAATGAACTTATAAAACCAGTCAGGATGCCAGAGATGTGCAACTTAGGAACCTGCGATTAATGGAATTTTGATACATTAACTGTTCTTAGCATTAACTGTTTCCAGCACTTTCATAACCCTTTTAGCCAGCATATCCCTGCTAAACTTATGCTCTGCTAATTTTCGAGCATTTCGTGCCATCCCTTTTACAAGCTCTCGGTCATTATACAATTTCGTCACATTAGCGACAAACTGATCAACATTGCAAATATCACATCCGAGCCCGGCATTATTATCCTCTAAAACTTTTCTCTGCCAGCCGGAATAATTTAAAAGTACCGGTTTACCTGCACTGAGGGAATCAAAAAATTTATTTGCGGAGTTATGTTCCAATATCGGATGATTGGCGAATATTACCATAGACACATCTGCAGCAGCAACCAGATATGGTAATTGGGCTTTTGGTACAGAATCAAATATTTCGATATTATCAAGCCCTGTCCTTGTAATTGTATCTTTGAGTTTTTGCTTTTCACCACCGCCACCAACCAAAACAAAATGTATATTCTTATTGTCTGCCAGCTTTTCGGCAAGATTAACTACGAAGTCAAGGCCATTGGCCTTACCCATCGCGCCAAAGTGCAATAGAATAAATTTGTCATTCCAGCTCCTATCCTGGCGAATTCCTGAGCTATCAATATCCGGACGAAATAGATCCAAATCAGAACAGTTAGAGACAATTTTTATCCGCTTACTGTTTCCTGTAACATCTCTAACACCCTCGGCCATTCCGGGAGAAAGAGCAACAACCGCAGAACTATTTTTGTAAATTATTTTTTCGAGCCATAGAAGAATTTTTATTAACAGTTTGTTTTTTATGATGCCCAATTCAATAGGGATTTGAGGCCACTGGTCGCGAACTTCAAAAACAAAGGGAATTCTTCTTAGCCATTTTGCTGATAACGCTGGAATGCCAACCGTCAGCGGTGTGCTTGTTGCATAAATAACATCAGGACTTTTAACAAAAAGCAGATAAACAGAAGCAATCAGAACAAAACCAATGAACGAAAAACTTCTTCTTATAAAACCCATTTTCTGATTATAGGGTAAACTTACAGCTTTGACATCAATGCCGTCTATTATAATTCGCTTTATGAAACGTCCTGTTGAATTCTGCAAGTCCTGTTTGGTCAGTTGAGCAACCGTTGTCAACATTACAACCTTATGACCTGCTTTAACCCAGTGTTTGGCAAATTCATAGGAGCGAGTGCCGGTTGAACCTTTAGGCGTTGCAAAATACTGATATATGTAAAGAATATGCTTCATATTTTTCAGAAAGTCTTATATTTTTCAACCAACTCCCGATAAATTTCTTTAATGGTCTTCATATTAGTTTTCGTATCCCCCCGTTCAACCACTTTTTTTTGATTGCGCTCTACGGCTTTTGTCATTATTTGGGGATTTTTAATCACCTTTTTAAAACACTGCGCCAGAGAATTCTCATCACCGACCCCGTGCAGAAAGCCGTCCCGCCCGTTTTGTAGCCAGTCTCGGTTGACCTCGATGTCGGAAACGATTGGGAACAAGCCGACAGCCATTGCTTCAAGCAGTGCAATGCTTATGCCGTCCTGTATAGGTGTGGATACAAATATGTCGTTCTGGTGCAAAATGTTGACGACTTCGCTTTTGTCAACTCCGCCTAAAAAAGTTACGCAGTCAGTTAAGCCGAGCTGCTCGACCTGTCGTTTAAGCTTTTCCATCAGAGAACCAGTATTAACAAAAGTCATCTGAAAGGCCATGCCCTGTGATTTGAGAATGGCCAATGCCTTTATGAGTGTAGGATGGTCATATATCATCTCCAGCCGTCTGGTAGTAACCGCTCGCAAAACCCGTCCTGTTTTGTTTCTGACGCCTGCGAAAGAAAACTTATTTGTATCAACACCTAAAGTCACAACGCGTATTTTGTCAGGGTCGACGCCCAGGGTTATCAGCTTTCTTTTCTGGTCATGGTTGCAGGTATTAACACAGTCGCAGTAATTGAATATGACTTTCAGCAGAGGGCGCCACAGCGGCGATTTCAAAGCAGAATTCAAGTCACTGCCGTGTACCGTCGTCAGAGTCGGATGAAAACCACAAACAACTCCGGTCAATCCTCCGCTGGTGACATAGTGTGTATGTACGATATCCGGTTTTAATTTCCTTACCAGACGTCGTGCCCTTATCATGCTTATTGGATACTTCCATTTACCCCTGCTTACCGAGTAAATCCCCCCCAGCGATACATCGTGTACAGTAACCACACAATCCAGAGCAAAGGGTGTCAGTGAAATAAAGTGCACCTCATCTTTGTCCTGTCTGAAATAATTCAGGTACGGCACAACGTGCTCGAAACTTCCATGAGCTATGTAACAAATACGCATTACTTAATCTGCCTGTTTGAGAGGTTATTTCGATATGTTTGCTGTCTATGGCGACTGTTTTCCGGGACTATAAGGTCGTTCAGTTTGCATGCCCTATAATGTAAGCACAAACACCGTAAGGGTCCATTTTATCTTCTATTACCCCGTTATTAATTGCAACCTTATCACCTTTGATATATTCCTGGGCCTGGTTTGGCAGGGAATTAACATCCACGTGGAAAGTAGCTGAAATTAGTTTGGCAGTATTGTTAACAGCGAGTAAAAGGTATCTGCCGTCATCATGTTGGCGCAGGCAACCACTGACCACAGGAAGTTCAAGCTTCTCCAAAAGTGCTGTGGCAGTCTCTGAAGATTCACAACGAAGTTTCTCATCCAGCCAATCTCCCAAAAAGAATTGCTTCAAAGAGTTTAACCGGCGGGTTACGGGGAAAACAACACGTTCGGCATAGGGTAATTTACAGCGATATCCGGCCCAGAAAACAATGCCCATTGCACCCTGTGTAATCGGTGCAAAAGCTGAATAACGAAACTCATTAACTGTAGGATAACGATGATTTTCAAGCCCAATATTGACGGCAAAAGGCGTGTAACAAAAACCCATACCCCCCGATTCATAGGCTGCCTTCGCAGCCAATTTCGCATCGTAAACGATCCTTGCCTGAGAACCTTCGAATTCCGATGTGGTGTTTTTGGTTGGGTACTCATTCGGCATATTGATATCGCATAATGAGGATAACTTTCTATATTGATTCCACCAGGCGATGCACATAAAAATATAATGCTCCGGATTCGGGTCGGCATTACGAATGAGCGGTTTGGCCCAGCCGATTTTGCTGTTAATAAAATAAGAGAGCTCTTTTAAGTCATCATTATTTCTACTCGCTAAAATACTTTTATACTCCTTACTGTTGTAGTAAACATTCTCCGGTTCATCAAAGATATAATATCCAAGCAAGGCGCGGTGGTCTTTGACTTTTTCAATTCCCTTGTGCAGTTCTGTTTGCTTCTGTTCTTTAACAAGCTTCTCAACCGAAAGAATTACCGCGAAACCCTCCTCTTCCGCTTCGTCCAGATATTGTCCAACATCATCGCCGGCGTAGAAAAGGATGGTGTTCCATCCTGCATTGCGAAGAGTACTCAGAGGGACAAACCCTCTGCCTGTAGCAGGACGTGTACGCTCATATGCACCTATAGGGAAAAAAGGTTTGCCTTTATGCATCAACGGTTTTAATCTGGTAACATTCGGGAGCGTCTCTGATTGAGAGTTCCCTCTATCGTTTGTTGGCAAAGCACACGCCACGATGCCGATACAGGTTACTGCCAAAGAGAAAAAGAGCAATGTCTTTTGTTTACCATACATTTTCAGTTTTTTAAGCTTACCGGTCTTTGTTTTACTGTTTTAATATTTCTTTTACAACCAGGTTGGTGTCAAACGCTTCGGCAGCAATCTTCTGATAATCCCCCGCAACACATACAAACCGTCTCCCTGGATAGTATACCAGAATGCTCTGTAAGCGTGGATGGCGAACACAACGAGTGGTCGGGGCCAACCTCTACAGGCCTGCTTTAAGTAATTGTTTCTAATTGCTTTGTGCTCCCTGCGAGCCAAGTCCATAATAGTACAGGTTTTTGAACTGCTGTGCCTGCGAAACTTTGCCAGATTTCTTCTGATATGTTTTGCTTTTATATGTGCACTAATTCTGCAGAAGAATTCATAATCCATACAGAAGGTCTGTGACTCATCGAGATAGCCAAACTTTGCAAACAATTGTCGTTTCCAAAAAGAAGCCGGCTGAGAAAGAACCATCCCTAAAACCACCAGAGTCGTAAAAGCAAATCGAGTATGCCTATCGTCGCGCAAAACTCTACCGTTTTCATCGACGGTAATCCTATTGCCAAAGACCAAATCAACATCAGGGTATTTCATAAAAGTTTCGGCAATAACCTGCAGAGCCCCAGTGCAATATTCGTCATCACTATTCAACCAGGCAACGATATCACCGGTTGCACGACGAAAACCTTTGTTTATGGCATCGGCTTGTCCGTCATCTTCTTCGCTGACCCAATAAGCCAGCTTATTGGCATACTTGTTGATTATGTTTACCGAACCGTCGGTACTGCCGCCATCGATAATAATATACTCCATATTCGGATAATCCTGCTTTAAGACCGATTGTATCGTACGTTCCAGAAAATCTGCCTGATTATAGGAAGGCGTCACAATCGTAATTTTAGGCCACTTATTCATAAACCCTTCCCATAGTCGGCCAGAACATCAGTATCAAGCAGCTCCGGTAAACCATCAGGCCAAAATATATCTTCCCCTTCCCCCTCCCAGCCGTACAACTCTATCTCCCTGTTCTCAGCACGCACACCCTCTTGAAGAGCAATTACCGAATAAACCGGCAGAATCCCGGTTGTGGTATTCAGTACGCTGCCAAGGTAACTCGAAAAAACGTACGCAATTAACAATGCGGCTGATAAATTAGCCATATCCTTTAATTCGTCCGTATGGCACTTTCGCATCAAAAATAACCCTCTGAAAGGAAGCCATAGAAATACAATTAACATTATTATCGCAAAGTGAATACCATGGTCGACGGCAAATGTCAGATAGCTGTTATGATAGCCCGTTCCTTTTTCGGCCACTGAAGTTATAAATGCAGTACCTGTCCCCCAGCCAATCTCTGGTTTTTCCTCTATTTTTTCCCAAGCAAGTCTGAATAACTCAGCTCGTCCGGTTGTGGTGGTTGAAAAAAGTTTACTCTGAACTTTTTCAAAACCTGGAATAGCGCTTGCTATTTTTAATCCGACCGGAGCCAAAATGATAAGCGTGGCTAAGGCAATAACCACATTTCTCTTGAGCTTCCGGGATAGTATAATCAATACGCCTAAAAAAGTACCTCCCAAGGCCGTCCTACCTCCCGTCATCACCATTAACAAAAAAGTCGCAGCTGCGCTGATGGAACAGAAAATAAATGATATACTCCAAATCCTTTGCCTCATTGCAAACCAAACAAGTAAAATAGTGCCAACCATTCCAACAATCATAAAGCCGACTGTAGTTTCAAAGGCGCCTTCAAACAAACCATATGCTGACCTCATATAAGGAATTTGTATCAAGGTCATAACAATTATGAACACCGCCAGAAACTTTGTAAAAGTTGCCCTGCCCCGCCGGTCGCCGAGAATCCGCTGACCACCTATAACAAATCCCACAAAAAACAATAACAACAAAACACCCTCTACTAACGCGCTTCCCGGCTGGTACGCCCGCAGAGAGTTCAGGATTGCAACTAACGGCAGTAGTGCCAAAAAAATAGCTGCTTTTGAAATATATACTTTGTTTTTCCTGCTAAAGAAGGCATAAAAAGATAACACCACCACGAGCATAAATCTAGCCATCAAGGCAATGCCACCTATTGCAGCTGACCGTATTAATAACAATCCGGTAAGAATAAACCCCAGCGTTATAAGAAAACCAGACCCCCACCGAATTAAAACGAACATTACGACAAAGAACACAAGGAATCCAACAATGAAAACCGGCAGTGGGTCAATTCCCACCATACGTTCCTTGAAAATCTCGATTATTCTGTACAATTTCATAGGAATAATCCTGCTAATAACTAAACTCTATAATAACCTTCTTTCTTCATTCTTCTGCATAACGACCAAGCTCACTTGCCGCTATGGAGCGCATTTGAATAGCGGTCAGGTGGAGTGCCTTATTAACCAGTCATCCCATTTTACCAATCTTCTTCGGTGTAAAATGCTCTTGCGATTCCATGTGTTTTTTCTTTAACTCTTTGAATTTCCTCACCAGTCAGTCTTGTTTTCCAGCTCCAAATGTTGGATTTGCTATCACGTCTTAATTTATCAGAATTATCTTTTTCTGGGCCAGCAAAGGAAAAAACCTTAATTTTTCTCTGGATATCCATCGAAAAACTTATACCAAGTTTATTGTAAAGTTTGCCAAACTCTTCTATCGGACTTTCTGACAGTTCTTTATGCTTTATAAATATCCAATCAGGATGATTTTCCCGATACTTCAAAATCATATGGTGAATCAGATTCCATAATAAAATGGCTTGGTCAACAGTATCCTTCTCTCTTTTTGAATATTCCTCAATTTCTGACTTGTATTTCATTAAATAATGCTGCATTAATAAGGGTTGTTGAAGAAAGTGATCAAACGGATGATTCCATCTTGCCTTTTTTAGGCTACCAGCAAAAGCGGCAGGATGTCTGATTAGCACAACAACATCCATATTGAATCGTTTTGCAAGCCATCCCGCAGAAAAAACTGCAATAGGATCTTTAACTAGAGGCCGCTTCTTCAAGATCTTATATTTTTTAAAACGAATATAATCTCGTAATAACCGAAAAAGATCTTTTAACAATTCAGTGTCTCTAAATTCTTCTAAAATATTGTATCTAAAATGCAAACAATTATATATATATCTCAAATATAAATGCTCATTTTCATCACATATATATGGAAACCAATAACGAAATTCTGCTTTACAAATACCTCGTCTATGTTCGAGGTTAAAGGGTTCATGTATGTATGCTATATTGGATGAAAGAGCGAGCATTCTACCTGTCCAAGTAGAACCAGAGCGATGCGAACCAGTAACCAATATAGGTTTTGTGTTTGAATTGCTCATTGTGTTAATGTTCCTTTTGCTTCCATTTCCTTTTGGCTAGCTAACGTAATAATGGAAATAAAATTAGATATGTATTATTAGATTAATCTTTTATTCTTTCTGTGCGAGATATTTCTCGTATATATTAATCTATATATTTGATACTTTAGGATTGTTTTAAATACATTATCAATCTCTCGACCGGCTAATAAACCGGAACTGCTCGTGACTTTCGCTTTTCGATACCAAGTCTAATCAAAACCTGTCTCTCGCAGCCAGTTCTCGTAACGATTTGATATAATGCGAATTTCTTCCTCAGCCAATTCCTCACGCCAAACCCCGACAGCACCCTTGCTCTTTGAAATGTGATCGGGGTGCAACAAGGTCCGGTCGTCCTGGAAAATCAGCGCATCTCTCAAAGAACGCCTCCATGATTCCGGGATGCCGATTATGCGCATAACGTGTTGTGCCCTCAGTCGAAGACCGATTCGCATAAGGACGGACTTCATTATCTTGCTGAAATCACGTGAAGTCTTTATGGCCGTCTGTTGAGCTTTTTCCAGAGAATTTTCTTCCACCACACGACTAATAATATCATCCGTTGGGTGTAAGCCTAAAAAATTAGCGATTTCACGGGTCATAGCGGACAGATTGTTGATGACGCATTCGTAACTCTGCATCAAGACAGGTCGAAGGTTCTGGATTTCATAATAAGTTGCTACCGCCTTATCAAGGGCTTCAAGAAGTTTCTCTCGCTCATGACCCCATTTATTTTTAACCGATACAGCAACATCTCTGATATCACGGTATATGTAGCAAAAACGCACTGCTTCATCGTCACCCAAGTCAATAAGATACCGAGGAATAACATGGCTCTTAATAATGTGTATCGTCTCATCATGTGCCCATTCCATCATTTCGCTGCGTTTCTCTTCGAGCCGATCCGGCGAAATCCATCCTTCACCTTTACCCGACAGCATTGCCTCAACAATGCTGCGGGCGACATTGTACTGAAGCGTCGATCCAGAGCGTATCATTCCGCTGCATATAACAAGCATTCAGCAGTTCCCTCTATTGTAGGGTATTTTATGGCCACGAAAATTGTTCTGTACCAGTTGGTTTTTTCCATTTGCAAAATCCGGCGGTCTTGACGGCATTACCAGAACGATGCCAGGAGCATTATCGCTCACCAAGGCATTTCCGGACCCAAATGGTTCAGAATTTACCGTCAGGGTTTTTGGGTATCAGCCGGCGCACAAATAGTCTTTTTAGCACCAGAGCTTTACTCTTCAGTTTTTGTTTGACAATAAAAAGAACGAGCTATATTTCCCGTCTCGCTCCCATCATTTCTTCCTTTACAACTACTTAAATGCCACTTTTGTTATCAACATAACGATGTTCTTAATAAATGCAAGCACCATTAGGTTTCCGCTTCATTCACCACGAGCCCCTTTTTCCATAATAAGTACAAAGTAGACAGTGCCATTCCTGCTACAGATGCCCAAGCTACCGTCGAAACCTCAAGAGTGGAACTAACAAGGACCGTTGTCACTAATATCAAACCGCTCGTAACTGATACAATAGCGCGACCAGCGAGAATATGCCTAACTTTTCCGAGGCCCATTAATATGTAGAATGCCGGCACACCTAACAGACTTACAAACGAAGCAATCAACATAACACGGAAGGCGTATGGCAATGTATCAACAAATCTATCACCCAGCCAAAACTTTAATAGAATGTCGGCAACGATGAACAAGCCGCCGTATAGCGGGACGCCGCCCATCAAGAGCAGTTTTATAACCCGACGATTGATTGTTTTGATTTTCTCAAATGCCTTAGCTGTAATATTAGCACTTATACGGCTTATTTCCGGCATTATGGCACGAATCCCTGCCTCCCCCACCGCTCGAACATGCATTGAACCTTTGAAAGCAATATCATAAACGGGTATCGAAGCGACACCGGCATACCGTGACAACATCAATCTATTAAAAGGGTCTAATAACATCCCAACCAACGAGCTGCCGAACACACCGCTCCCAAAACTCAGAAGTTTTTTAAGATGCTCCCAGCTCCAGCCATCTGAACGCAAGAAACGTACTTGCGTTATTCTGTGGATAAAAACAACGCTAATAATATGAATTAAAATGTATGAAAACGTGTTCCCGATAAGCAGGCTTTTTATACCGTGCCCAAAAACGAGCAGCAGTACTGATATTGTAACGGTAGAAATTCGGCCGAGCACGAGGACATAATTAGACAAATCCATACGCCCCAGTCCCGAAAGAGTCGAATTTAAGGCCTGCACTAAAAAAACATAAACTGAAAGCAGACCTATGTAAGGCAGCAACCAGGAAATAATTTCTGCGTTTTCACCGCTCAGCTTAAATACGGATACAATTTGATCTTTGAAAAAAAGTATCGCCAATAAAACGGTAGTCCCCGTAACCGTCAATATTGCCAGTGTCATCATGACGTAACTTTGTACTCCTCCAAGATTGTTTCGCGCATACTCCTCAGCCACCAGCTTTGTTACCGCTTGACGAATCCCGAGCATTCCCAATTGAGCAAATGTCAAGACCGTAGCCAAAATTAGCCATAGGCCATATTTTTCGTAACCAAGAAAATGCAGATATAGAGGAAATGAGATGGCCAGCATAAGCATATTGGCTCCCGTAGCCAATACACCCGAACTCATATTGCGGCGAAGTTGAGAACCGAATGCCTGTCTGAATAATCTTTGCACACCGCTAAAACATAACTTCCGCATCTTTAAAATCGGACTTTCTCTTTAATCTCCCTATACCACTCGATAGTTGCTTTTAGGCCTTCCTCGAAAGAGGTTTTTGCTTCGAAGCCGAAATATTTTTGGGCACTCGTGGTATCCAGGCGTCTACGAGGTTGTCCCTCCGGCTTAGATGGGTCCCAGCGAAATTCACCCTTAAAGCCGGTCAGCTCAGCGATTTTTTCCACTAAGTCTTTTATAGTAATCTCAAAACCGGCTCCTATATTAACCGGCTCGTCCCCATTATAAAATTCGGTTGCAAGCAAAATTCCCTCCGCCGCATCTGCTACATAAATAAACTCCCGTGAGACCTTACCCGTCCCCCAACAGACGATTTGGTCTTTACCTGCCTCGACGGCATCAACACATTTTTTTATCAAGGCCGGTATTACATGACTGCTGGCAGGGTCAAAATTGTCGCCCGGCCCATATAGATTTACCGGCAGCAGAAATATCGAGTTAAAACCATACTCGGCCCGATACGCCTGAGATTGAACCAGCAGCATCTTTTTGGCCAGACCATACGGCGCATTCGTCTCCTCCGGATAACCGTTCCAAAGGTCTTTTTCCTTGAAAGGGACCGGCGTAAATTTCGGATATGCACAAATCGTTCCAATTGCCACAAATTTTTCGATGTTTCGTATCCTTGCCTGCTCGATTAACTGCACACCCATCATTAAATTTTTGTAGAAGAACTCTCCAGGATGTTCACGGTTGGCTCCTATCCCACCAACCACAGCCGCAAGATGGATAATAATATCCGGCTGCATATCGTCATACATTTTGTTGATGTCGTCGAGTTTTACGAGGTTGTAATCTTCAATTTTTGGCGTGAGGATGTTTTTGCAACCTCTTTTTTGGAGTTTTTCGGTTACGTAATTGCCGAGAAAACCCGCTCCGCCGGTAACGACAACTCGCCTGTTTTCAAAAAAATTACCCATTAGTCAGTATCCAGTAGCAATTAGTCAATAGTTGCCAACAAGTAAATTTACTACTGTTTGCTACTTAATGTTTTCATAGATGCATTTAATAGCTTAGCTATTTCCTCTAATTCATCCATCACTACTTTTGTATCACAATACCCAATATCTTTAGCAAGGATAAGATAATATCGACATTCTTCTAAAGAACCTCTTGAAATATCTAAAAATCGCATTTTTTACTTAATTGATATCCTTCCAAAACTCTCTGCTATATTAGCAAGAATCGAAACAGCAGCCCGCCGCAATTGAGAAGTTAGTCCATATATTTCACTTTTGGGAAATGTTCTGCTCAAAATATATATTGATATTACAAAACTATGAGCTTTCTACCACACTAACAAATCTGTAAAATCCTTAGCAGGTTGTCTATTCACGCTGATTTCCTCTACTTACTACTATCTATTGTCTACTATTTTTTTTATGGTCTTTCCAGACTTTTTCCCGCTCGGCAAGTTTCATATCGGCGTCAACCATCATTTTGGCGAGTTCTTTGAAAGTTATTTTTGGTTCCCATTTAAGAATTTTCTTTGCTTTCCCCGGGTTGCCTAACAGGACATCAACTTCCGTCGGCCTGAAATAACGCGGGTCTATCTCAACGTATTTTTCCCAGTCCAAATCGAGATAGCCGAAAACCTCATCGAGGAATTCCCTTACCGAATGGTTTTCACCAGTTGCGATAACATAATCTTCCGGTTTGTCCTGCTGAAGAATCCGCCACATCGCCTCTACATAGTCACCCGCAAAACCCCAGTCCCGCTTCGCATCGAGATTACCCAAATAAAGCTTATCCTGCATGCCCAGCTTGATTCGAGTCGCCGCCCGCGTAATCTTTCTCGTAACAAACGTCTCACCTCGTCTTGGTGATTCGTGGTTGAATAAAATCCCGTTGCACGCAAACAAACCGTAAGCTTCTCTGTAATTCACCGTCTGCCAAAATCCATACGCCTTCGCACAACCATACGGACTTCGCGGATAAAATGGTGTCTTTTCCGTCTGCGGTGTTTCCACTACTTTACCATACATCTCACTGCTTGAGGCTTGGTAAAACCTGGGCTTGTTGTTTATTTTTCGAACCGCCTCTAACAATCGAAGTGTCCCCAAAGCATCAACATTAGTCGTATAAATCGGCTGGTCGAAACTGACCCTTACGTGACTTTGGGCGCCGAGGTTATAAATTTCATCCGGCTGTATATCGTGGACAATACTCGATAAGCTCCCGCCGTCGGTAAGGTCGCCGTATAAAAGTTTGAGAGGTGGTTCTTCGTGCGGGTCCTGGTACAGATGGTCTATCCTACCTGTATGAAAAGATGAACTTCGCCTGATAATGCCCCAGACCTCATAACCTTTTCCTAAAAGCAGCTCCACAAGATAAGAACCGTCCTGCCCCGTAATGCCCGTAATCAGTGCTTTCTTCATATTCTTTTATCTCCTGAAGAAGTGGTTTTTCACCAGGATTATTCAATTTCCAGAACAACCACCGACTTCGACGGAAGCGTTATCGATAAAACATTCCCCTCCAATTCGAAGTCATCGAATTCAACAGGATGAATTGTCTCAGGGTCATCAAAGGTATTGTGCGCATTCATCTTATCAGCAGTTAAAACACTGCCACTTACCTTTCCGGCATCGCCGCCCCACAGCTCGCAGATAAGCTCGGCGGAATTCTCAGGGTCCAAATTACACAGGGAAATGTAAATTTTACCGTTCTCGTTACGTGATGCTGAAACACTCAATGCAGGAACTCGCTCTCCCTCGAACTCGTAATCCCTGCACTGTAAATCAGCAGGCAACAGTGTTGCATCCTGATGCACCTTGTACATATCAAAAACGTGATACGTCGGCGTTACAATCATCTTCTCGCCTTTGGTCAGAATCATTGCCTGAAGAACATTGACAGTCTGGGCGATATTGGCCATCTTCACACGGTTACAGTGACGGTTAAAAATATTCAGCGTAACAGCAGCAACAATCCCATCGCGAAGCGTATTCTGCTGATAAAGAAACCCCGGATTCGTTCCCGGCTCAACATTGTGCCAAGTTCCCCATTCGTCTACAATCAATGTACTCGTCCATAATTGTGCCGTGCCTGGTAATGAACTCATCCATACGCAGGGCGTTTCTGAGCAGATGAAACCAGTCAACTTCCCCGAACTCCGTCGCCGACCTACTTTCCCGGCCGGAACCACAATAATAATGATAACTAAGACCCCACATCAGGTTTATGCCGGCCTTTTCCATCACCACCTCTGTCCATTCATAATTTTCACCGTATGCTCCACAGGCAATCTTGTAGA
>JBHPEQ010000020.1:0-31646 GCA_042576845.1 Planctomycetota bacterium | reverse complement strand
GTCAAATCTCTATGTGGTTTGATAATGAAGGTTCAGGGGTTGGAAAGCTATTACAGTACAATGACCGACCCACTGTTGGACCGGACGTTTGGAGGGGCAATACAGGGTGATGGATTCGTGTCAGTAATTAAAAAGAGTATATTTGAAGAAAACGGTACCCCCCCCGTATATCCCAAAAAGATGATGGCATACAGTGACAGAGAGCTGAAATCAGCTCAGCCAAGTACTAAGCACAATTTCAACGTATACCTAATGACCCGACATCCAATATCGGTGACAGAGTGGTTACAAGAGCTGGATAAACTGGTGGACGAAGTTGACGCAATTGATATTGAGGATGCCCGTAGAGCACACCAAAAATGGTGGGATAATTTATGGAACCGCAGCTGGATTCGCGCCTCGGGGGATGATGATGCGGAGGAGGTAGCTAAAGGTTACACACTGCAGCGGTATATTTTTGCGTGCAGCGCCAGGAATATTCATCCTATCAAGTTCAACGGCTCAATATTCACTGTTGAAAATCCCGATGAAGGAGATAACGACCCCGATTTTCGTCGCTGGGGCCCCGGTTTTTGGTTTATGAACACGCGAACCTTGTACTGGCCAATGATGACAGCGGGGGACTTTGAGCAGATGCAAGTTTACTTTGATTTTTACATGAATGCACTTCCTATGGCAAAGGAGCGAAACAGGATTTATTACGGGCACGCGGGCGTTCATTTTCCAGAGCAATTATATTTTTGGGGTGGCTATCCCACCGACCACTACGGCTGGGACCGCACCGGCAGGCATGTTTCCGAAGTAGAATGCAGATGGACGGCCAGGTTATGGCAGGGCGGGCTTGAACTTGTGGCGATTATGCTGGATTATTATGCTCATACTCAGGAGCAGGAATTCCTTAAAAATAAGCTACTGCCCATGGCAGATGAGATTACAACCTTTTACGATTTGCATTACAAGCGTGATGAAAACGGCAAGCTTTATATTCATCCATCACAGTCTCTTGAGGCCTGGTGGGATTGCGTTAATCCAATGCCAGAAGTTGCAGGCCTGAGGTGCGTACTGGGTAAGCTGTTGAAATTACCTGAAAAATACACCAGTTCAAAACAGCGTGAGCTATGGCAGCGTTTGCTTTTAGAGGTACCACAATTGCCCACAAGGAAGCTTGACGACGGAAGAACCGTTCTGGCACCTGCGGAAAAGTTCGCTGTGAAGGCTAATAGCGAGAATTGTGAGCTGTATGCAGTTTTTCCATACCGGATTTACGGCGTGGGAAAACCTGATCTTGAGATGGCACAGTTGACACTGCTGAATCCATTCGAGGGCCATTTTAGCAATGGTGCATATATGCCGTATCTGGGTTTGGTGGAGCAGGCGCGTGATTACATTGTCTCCCGGGCTTCCCGGGGTCAACAATCGACCGGGAATAGCTTCCGGTACGATTTAGGAGGCGCAGCTCCGTCGTCTATGACATTGTTCCAGGCGATGCTGATGCAGTACGTGGATGATAAGATAATTCTGTTTCCGTCGTGGCCTAAGGAATGGGACGTGGATTTCAAGCTGCACGCACCGTATAATACAACAATCGAAGGAATATATCGCAATGGCAAGCTTGAACATTTAAAGGTAACCCCCGAGTCGCGGACAAAAGATGTGGTAAAGATGCAGCCACAGTAACTTAAAATAAATCATAGCGTTAAGCAAAGATATCTAAATTGAAAGGAGAAAAAAATGAAGGTAATACTTTTGCTAACAGTTGTCATGCTAAACATGTTTTTCCTTGGTTGTGCTGGGAATAGGATGCATCCGGCATCGGATCCAAAGAACAGCGGCAATTGGGTTCTGAAAGAGGATATGAGTGACGAATTCGAGGGTGACAGCGTCGATGCGGATAAATGGTTCGTAAATGGAACAGACGGTGAGTATCCCGTTTGGGTTGGCCGGTCACCATCTCAGTTTGCACCTGAAAATGTCAGGGTTGAGAAAGGCAAGATGTATTTAACTACAAAATGGGACCCTTATTACAATTTCAAGAAAAGCATACCAGACCCTGATAACATTAAAGCAGTTTATGGTGCACCGCCATACACAACAGCCGCCGTTATAAGTAAAAATACCTTTCTCTATGGGTATATGGAAATAATGTGCAAAGCGGCTGATGTATCCATTACCAGCTCTTTCTGGGCAACCGGAAGGAATTCCGAATTGGATGTATTCGAATTCGTGGGTGATTCAAAAAAGGGTGACAATGATAGGAAATATCCCTTCTGTGTTCATAACTGGGCATTAGGCGGCTTTGATGTGAATGGCTGGTGTGATGATGTTGAACTTGACTGGCGTGTCGGAGATGGAACCCATGTGTACGGATGTGAATGGGATGAAAATGGGCTGAAGTTCTATGCGGATGGCGAGCTGGTCAGGGCCGTGCCCAAGGCTGAAATGGGTAAGATATGGTGTCTGACTAACCCATTGAAGGTCTGGGTGGACTCGGAAACATTCGCATGGGAGGGCTTTCCCGAAGAATCAGAGTTGCCTGCCGATTATGAAATTGAATATATTCGCGTATGGCAAAAATAGTGATGGGGTGATGGTTAGAAAGATTTCCACAATTCGGAAACTGTGCATGCGATAACCTCGTGCAAACGTCCATGGGCAACTGGTATACCCCCTTGTCAAACAAAGGAGTTATAAGATTAAATTACATACTGTTACATTTTGCTTAATACTGCTGGTCTCGCATACATCGTGCGGAAAGGAAACCTCGCAGCGTCTCTGGGACCAGGAACCCGCGCTTTATGAGATTGCCCGGACAGTCACCATAGAACGGCCACTCCATCCCGACTATCCACAGCCTGAAGGAGTCCACTTTACGACGTCCCATACGCCGA
Source organism: Planctomycetota bacterium (assembly GCA_042576845.1). Lineage (GTDB taxonomy): Bacteria > Planctomycetota > Phycisphaerae > Sedimentisphaerales > Anaerobacaceae > JBHPEQ01. The sequence continues at coordinate 28,758 of JBHPEQ010000020.1, read as the reverse complement.
ATCTGAGCACACCCCGCATGCGGATATTGAACTGGCGCTTCGGACGGCACGGCATATCCGCGAACGCGATACAAGCATGGTATTTCATTTATTGGGTGCCGACCCCGGAATCGCCCACGGGTGGTTTCCGAAGAACGACTCCTGGGGGAATTTCTACTCCGGACGGCCGGACACGCTTGATACTCACGACACCTGTGTCGATGCATACTGGACTGAGCCGGAGCGACTGCTGAACTCCCGGAGCGGCCGGATTCACCTGTTTCCCTGCGTGCAGGATAGTGCCACGGTGGCATTCAAGGATTTCCAGGCGCGGAACGGCTTTCTCGTAAGCGCTGAATGCCAGGGTGGTGAAACGAGTTATGTCCGCATCACCTCGAGGCGAGATGTGCCATGCCGTCTTGCAAATCCTTGGCCGAGCCATATGGTTACTGTTATCAGGGAGCGGGATGGTTCCCGTATGGATGCCGAGCCGGATCCTGCCCATGATGACGGAATCGTTTTTCAGGCACGATATGGTGAATCGTATTCGATAGTGAAATCACAGTGATGACGCGGTAATTTTGAAATGGATTACTACGCCATTCTCGCGCAACGGGCAAGCTTGAGCGGTTGAAGGTCACACCTGAGTCGCGGGCAAGAGACCTATCCAAGATACAGCCAAAATAATTATCCCATAAGACCTCCCTTAAAATCCCCCTGAAGCGGTCAGGAACTCTTGACGTAAAAATGAAAAGGTGTTGACAAGCAGGAATAATTGACTATTTTAGTAGTTGATAACAAGAACCGCTCAATTTAGGTATTGTAAATTATTAGTCTCGATTGTTTACATAACAAAAAGGAGAAAAAAATGTTTAAGCTAAAGAGATTCGTCATCATTTTTGTTTTTATTATCGTAGGTTTGTTCTATTCCCAGATAATTTTTTCTATGGAGACCAACAAGTCGTCAAGTATTTTGGATGTTAATTATCGTGAGCTTGTCTCGCGTGCCGACCTGACTTATGAAAAACCGGTTGCCCGCAGTGAGGCGGGTTTACCAGTGGGCAACGGCACCATGGGCAGTTTGGTATGGACTTCGCCAAAACAACTCAAGTTTCAGATCAATAGAGTAGATGTTTATGCAAATAACTCTGCCTCTCATAGTTTTAATAAATGTAACCGCGACTATGGTTATGCATGTGGTTTTGTAGATATCGATTTTGTTGATTTTGGTGAGGATGTATTTCCCAAGGAACGCACAATACAGCATCTTTCCGTTTACGATGGTTTGGTGACAGTAGACGGTAAAGGTATCACTGCCGAGGTGCTTGGTTGGCACGAAAGAGACGTTATGGCGATTCGGGTCACGGATAATCGTGATAAACCCACTGACATCAGCGCCATTTTGAGAATGCTTCGGCTGGGAATTGTGCAAACGAAAAATCACTTTGCTGTTTCTAAATTACATATTCGTGATGGAAGAATTATCCTGACGCAGGAATTCATGGAAGGTGATGACTACGGATTTGCTGGCGGCGCTGGTTCGTCTACTGATCAAATGACGGATTTTAAAAAACTTGAATACTACTGTAGTTCAGCGATAGCCATTGGTATTGTTGGGCGGAAGGTCCAGACAAAAATAGCCAATGAGACTGAGGTTCGTTTGACCGCCGAGGCGGGTAAGGGGTCATTTACGATTTTAATAGCCAGTGCGGCAAGTTTTGATAAGGAAAAAGATCTTATTTCTTCTGCTCTCAAACAACTTGAAGCAGCCGCTGTTAAAGGATTTGACGAGCTTTTTGAAGCGAATAAAAAGTGGTGGCACGATTTCTGGGCCGAGTCCTTTATTAATTTGCATAGTGCTGATGGTATAGCTGATTATATCGAAGAGAATTATACCTACTTTTTGTACGTGATGGCGTCCAGTTCGCGTGGGAAGTATCCGCCCAATTTCGGCGGGATGATATGGAGCACGGGAGGCGACCTCCGCTCTTATGGAGTTCAACAGTGGTGGAATAATTTAAGTTTTTATTACAACAATGCTCTGCTTGTGGCGAATAAAATAGAGCTGATGGCTCCGACGTTCAATATGTATAGTGGGATGTACGATGCCTGCGCGCTTGCCGCCCGCCAGCAATGGGGCAGCAAGGGTATATATATTCCTGAGACCACATGGTTCGATGGACTGGCGAAAATGCCCGAAGACATCGCCGCAGAGATGAGAGATCTCTATCTGCTAAGGAAACCGTGGGAGAAAAGGTCGAAGAGATTCCGTGAATTTGCAGAAACTAAACATCCACATAATAGCCGATGGGAGTGGATTACCGAAGGTGGCCGATGGATTGAAGGCCACTGGACGGTGTCTGAGTGGCCTTGGCTTCATCATTATCCGGATGAGGTCGAAGGCCGATGGATTCACGGCCACTGGACGGCGCCTGACTGGGGATATGGTCCTTTTGGTTATGTAAACCATATGTTCTCAACCACTGCACATATTGCTAATTTGTATTGGCTGCGTTATGAATATACTCTTGATAAAAAGTTTCTGCGTGAAAAAGCTTATCCGATTATCAAAGGAGCGGTTGAGTTTTATCGTAATTATCCAAATTTACAGAAAGAGGCGGACGGCAAGTATCACATTTACTACGTCAACGACTTCGAGGCAATATGGGGTGGGACGGACACCGGCGAAGACCTTTCCGGAATGCGCGGGGTGACACCTTTGGCCATCCGGGCTTCGGAGATATTGAATGTAGATGCAGAAATGCGTCCGGTTTGGCAAGAGTTTTTGGATAATCTCGCGCCCTTGGCGACAAATGACCACCCGGATGCCCCGGTACGCAGAAAAGCCAATGAGCCAATCCTTTGGATCAATGGATTGAACCCTGTGGTGAAACCAGAGCCGCGCCTAAGCATGATTCCAATTAATTATTACGATTTATGCACTTTGGAAACCAAAGATGAGGATATGCTGCAGATTGCGAAGGACACCTATGAATTTAGTTATCCAAATGAGCGGCATTCGATTGCTGGTGGATTGAAGAGGGGAGCAAATCCTGATGGTCCCGTACGGGTGGGTTCACTATCCAGGATATCTGTAATAGCAGCCATTATGGGACGTGCAGAGGACGTAAAGTTTCTGCTTACCAAACAGATTCAATATCAGAGAGAGGGACGGAGGGGTCCTTTACCCAATCGGATGTCACTGGCTGAGGGTTTTCAGGCGATTGGTGTTGAAAGCTTGGGCATTGTGACAGAAGCATTGGTTTTGTCGTTGTGTCAGGGTATACCTTCCGGGCCTGGCAAGGAGAATGTTATCCATGTTTTTCCAGCCTGGCCAAAGGAGTGGGACGCAGAATATACGCTTTTAGCCCGTGGAGGATTCCTGGTGACTTCATCGATGCAGAAGGGGAAAATAGAGTTTGTGGAAGTAAAGTCGCAGCTTGGAGGCCAGTGCAGGCTGCGGAATCCCTGGGGCGAGGCTGAAGTGACGGTGTATCGTAAAGGCAAGAGATGGAAAGATATAAAAGGACCGATACTCAAGATTGAGACACATCAAGGCGAAGATTTTATTTTTATGAAGACCGGTTCCTCGCCGGAGCAATTCAAGCGTGGCATTTTGGCAAAGACTCAGTAGCTTAAAAGTTATTACAAGACAATGACCGACCTGCACTAAATTGTCGGAGAAAATTGGCCTGCTCCCCAAAAACTGAGCCGGCATAGAAAAAAGCTGCGAATTACTCACAGTTTGCTCTCACCCAATCAGCCCCCCTTTGGGGGTGACTTGCAGGGCATCCTTTTTGCTTTGGCCCATTGGGTTCTCCAAATCAGAACAGCAAAACTGTCTTCAATGGCATCCGTAGGCTCTATATTATCAAAATCTTACTTTTTTGCGTGGATTTACTTGGGAAATCCAGGATTAAATTTATAATGAAAATTCAAACACTTATCCTGCTCGACAAATAAAAAAACAGATGTATAATAAATCCCTCATTAAAGCTGTTCTCAAGCATAAGGAGAATATTATGCGTATTGTGATGCGGTTTAGTTTATTAATTGTCCTTTTTGTAAATGTTGGTCGTCTCCAGGCGGTTCCCAGTGGCCAAAGACATCCTTTTTCTGTTGACGAGATGCTGGCAATGGAGCGTATCTCAGGGCCGCAGGTTTCGCCGGATGGAAAGTGGATTGTTTTTGTCTTGCGAAAGACCGACCTCGATGCGAACAAGGGGCGAACCGACCTCTGGCTGGTTGGTGTGGACGGGACGAAACTTAGCCGATTAACCTCTCATCCCTTAAATGATTCAAATCCTCGTTGGGCGCCTGACAGCAAAACAATATGGTTTATTTCGGAAAGGAGCGAATCTTCACAGGTTTGGCGTATTCGGGTAGACGGTGGAGAAGCCCAACAGTTCACCGAACAATCTCTTGACGTTGGAAATATGATTGTATCGCCCGACGGAAAGCATATCGCTTTTACAATGGAGGTTTTCCTGGATTGTAATACGGTCGACTGCACAAAGAACAGACTCGAAGAAACAAAGCAGAGAAAGGCCAGCGGCAGAATTTATGACAGGACATTTATTCGGCACTGGGACAGATGGAAAGATGGGCGACGGTCGCATCTTTTTGTGATGTCCACCGCAGGCGGCGAGGCCGTTAATGTGATGCAGGGTATGGATGCCGACACTCCTTCGAAACCATTTGGGGGAACCGAAGAGATTACTTTTACGCCTGATGGAAAGGGACTTATTTTTACTGCTCGTGATGTTGGAAAAGCCGAACCATGGTCGACTGATTGTGACCTTTACCGGGTGCCGATAGATGGTTCAAAACCGCCGGAATGCCTGACCGAGAAAAATGAGGCCTGGGATACCAATCCGGTTTTTTCGCCTGACGGCAGGTTACTCGCTTACCTGGCAATGAATCGGCCGGGATATGAATCTGACCGTTTTCGAATTGTCCTGCGGTTGGTGCCAAGCGGTAAAGAGCAGATACTGACTGAGAGATGGGACCGTTCTCCTGCATCACTTTGTTGGTCACAGGATAGTAAAACAATCTATGCAACCGCTGCCAACACAGGTCAAAAATCTCTGTTCGCAATCGATGTTTCTACCGGTGAAGTTCGGACTGTTATTAAAGATGGTTTCATAAGTTCGCCTTCTGCGGCGGGTCAGCGCATTGTTTACGGCTTAGATAATCTGCAGTCACCTCTCGAACTGTATTCGGTTAAGCCCGACGGTAGCGATGTGCGTTCCATCACTGAGATTAATGCTGAGAAAATCGCTGCCGCCCGTATGGGCCAATATGAGCAGTTCTCTTTCAAGGGATGGAATAATGAAAGGGTTTATTGTTATGTGGTTAAGCCGGCGGATTTTGACCCGGACAAGAAGTATCCGGTTGCTTTTCTAATCCACGGAGGCCCGCAGGGTTCCTTTGGTAACCATTTTCACTATCGCTGGAATCCACAGGTCTATGCAGGAGCCGGCTATGCTGCTGTTATGGTGGATTTCCACGGCTCGACTGGATACGGCCAGGCCTTTACGGATTCGATTCGAGGTGACTGGGGCGGCAAACCGCTGGTAGATCTGAAGAAGGGCTTGGCAGAAGTGTTGCAGCGCTATCCCTGGATGGATGCCGACAGAGTCGGCGCCCTGGGTGCATCTTTCGGCGGCTATATGATGAACTGGATTGAAGGCAACTGGCCCGACCGTTTTCGGTGCCTGGTAAATCACGACGGCAATCTTGATGAAAGGATGGCATATTTCGATACCGAAGAGCTTTGGTTCCCTGAATGGGACCATATCGGAACGCCCTGGAAAAACCCCGACAGTTATGAAAAGCATAATCCTGTAAATTATGTTAAGAACTGGAGGACACCGATGCTGGTAATTCATGGTGCGCTGGATTTTCGGGTGGCGGATACGCAGGGCATTGCAACATTTAATGCGCTGCAGCGTCTTGGTATTGAAAGCAGATTACTATATTTTCCCGATGAGAGCCATTGGGTTCTGAAACCGCATAACAGTATTCTCTGGCATAAGACGGTAATCGGCTGGCTTGACCGATGGTTGAAGGATAAAATATCCGAGGATGTGAATTAAGTTTCACTATGGTGTCAGTATGTCATTATTCACTAAGTAAAAGGAGTTAGATATGAAGACGTTTTCAAAGTGCATTATTGTATTAGCTATTCTTTTTGCATTTTCCCAAGCTGTAGTTTTCGCCCAGATTCGCCAAAGAGCAGAAATTCCCCCCAAAGATACCTGGAACCTGCTGGATATTTGTTCTTCTGATGAGCAATGGGATGCCGATAAGCAGAAATTGTCCGCTCAATTTGATGAAGTTCTCAAATTCAAGGGCAAGCTGTCTAAGTCAGCTTCAGAATTATTAGCTTGTTTGGAGTTTAGCAGCTATATCTCGAAGGAACTTGACCGTTTGTATTGTTACGCTGGTATGAAATCGGATGAAGACACCGGCAATTCAAAATATTTAGGTTTCAAGCAGCAGTTACAGCAGCTTGGCACCGACTATAGCTCCCTCGCTTCGTTTATCGACCCTGAAATTGTCGGGATGGACAAATCCACAATTGATAAATTTATCAAAAGGGAACCCGGATTAAAGATTTACAAGATGTATCTGTATGATATACAACGAACCAAGGCGCACCGGCTATCGGAAAAAGAGGAAAAAATACTCGCAGAAGCAAGCTTGTTAGCGACAGGTCCATATTCAATTTACGGTGTCTTCAGCAATGCAGAATTACCTTATCCTGAAATCACGCTCAGTGACGGCACTGTGGCAAAATTAAATAAGCCGGGCTATGCACGCTATCGGGCTGTACCAAACCGCGATGACCGCCAGGCAGTGTTCAATGCGTTCTGGCAGACGTTCGATAAGTTCAAGGGGACTTTTGGAACTCAGCTTTACGCCAATGTGAAAAAGGATATGTTCTATGCTCGCACACGTAATTATAAATCCTCCCTGGCAAGTGCCTTGGACGGCGATAATATTCCAACAGAAGTTTATTCTACGCTCATTGAAAATGTTGCAAAAAACCTTGATACGTTTCACCGTTATCTGAATTTGAAAAAGCGGATGCTGGGTGTGGACAAGTTGAAGTATTCGGATGTATATGCGCCGGTAGTTAAGGATGTCGAATTAGAATATACCTTTGACGAGGCCAAAGACCTTGTTCTTGATGCGGTAAAACCTCTGGGAAAAGATTACACGCAGGTTGTAAAACAAGCCTTTGACGAGCGATGGATTGATGTTTATCCGACGCCGGCGAAGCGTGCGGGCGCCTATTCCAACGGCGGCGCCTATGATGTTCATCCTTACATACTATTGAATTACAACGGTCAATACGATGATGTAAGTACGTTAGCTCACGAACTGGGCCATACGATGCACAGTTACTATTCCAATAAAGAGCAGCCGTATCCGAGAAGCGACTACTCAACTTTTGTTGCGGAGGTGGCCTCAACATTTAACGAGGTCCTGCTGATTCACAAAATGTTAAATGAAATCGAAGATAGAGATATTCGGCTGTCTTTATTAATGAATTATCTGGATGGTCTAAAGGGGACTGTTTTCAGGCAAACTCAGTTTGCTGAATTTGAACTGCGTATTCACGAAAAGGCAGAACTCGGCGAGCCGTTGACAGGCGATGTACTAACTGAAATTTACGGCGCTATCCTGAAAAAATATTACGGGCATAACGAGGGCGTCTGCTTTATTGACGACAAATACAGCGTCGAATGGGCGTATGTCCCGCATTTTTACTACAACTTTTACGTGTATCAGTATGCGACATCTTTTACCGCCTCGACAGCTTTGGCTGAAATGGTGCTGAACAAAGAAGCCGGTGCCTTACAAAGATACTTTGAATTTATTTCTGCAGGCGGCTCCGATTATCCGATAAATATATTAAAAAAAGCAGGTGTAGATATGACCACAGACGAACCTTTTAACCTGACCATCGAAGCTATGGAGCGGACGATGGACGAAATCGAGAAAATTCTGAAAGAAAAAGAAGAATAAAAACTTAATCCTGCCTTAGCTTTTGTTGGATACTTCTCCGAAGGATACCTAATGGTGGTGGCAGATAAAGATAGCAACGACAAAAGAATTATCCGAACAGGGCCTTACCCGGAGCTGACACCCACAGCTGTGTTCGTGGGTTACGGGTTGGGAATCCTCATTACTATCAGCATCGGATATGCATGTTTGATTCTCGGTTTTTCCATCGAGGGTTCGGAATTAGCTGCGATTTTGGGCTTTGGCATTTTGCGGGGTATTCTGGGCCGCAGCAGTATCATCGAAAATAATATTAACCAGACCATTGCAAGTGCCGTTAACGGAGCATCAGCTGGCATGATGTTCTCAGTCCCTGCCTTGTTTATCCTTGGCCAGACGGAATTCAATGCAGTTCTTATGGTTTTCTCCTGTATTGCTGGCGGTGTTCTTGGTATCGCTTTCATCATTCCCCTTCGCAAACAGATGATAGATTTTGAACGGCTGACTTATCCGGGCGGCGTCGCCGTTGCTACTATCTTAAAATCTCCGGGCGCCGGTGTTCATAAAGCAATCTTACTGCTCGCTGGAATATTTATCAGCGGTTTAGTCCACTTTATAAGTCAGATGACCGGCTTCGAGAACTGGAACCTGGGAAACTTAATCGGTATGCCTGACTATATGAACGGCATTTGGTATATATCTTTGATGACCATTGGCGTTGGTTTCATTGCAGGCAAAGGAGGATTCAGTTTTATCATTGGCGGCTTTGTCTGTTACTGGATATTGGCCCCACTGCTGAAAGTGATGAATAAACTACCGTCTCAGGAAGTTCTCGAATCGATGCGGGTCTCTGTGCCGGAAGCTCTTCGATCGACTCTGTTCAGGCCGGTAGGAATCGGAATGCTTGTAGGTGGTGCTCTGACGGGGATTATTTTAGCCCTGCCGCTTATCGTAAGCGCCGTCAGAAGCATGCAGTCGGCGGCAAAATCAAAAACAGCACACTCAAAAGATGAAATGCCGATTAAGCTGCTGTATGTGGGAATTGCCGGCGCTGTGGCTTTGCTGTTCATCATCGCAATCTATTCAGTAAAAGAGATGGGATTCGTCAGGGGCGGACTGATGGCAATCTTCGGCACCGTCTGGATTTGGGTCGCTGGTGTCATCCTCTCCGAATGTATCGGCCGAACGAACTGGTCACCTCTTAGCGGGATGACACTCATTGCTGTAACCGTTCTTGTTGTTATTGCCAGCGGACTTGGCAACAAAGCAGCGATAGTGGCATCGATAATGGTTGGAGCTGCTGCGTGTGTGGCAATGGCGCAGGCGACCGACCTGATGATGGATATGAAAACCGGATATCTCGTCGGAGCTTCTCCAAGAATGCAGGGATACGCGCAGTTTCTCGGCACCTGGCTGGGACCTGCATTGGTTATGGCAATGATATTTATATTACACAAAGCTTACGGATTAGGCAGTGAAAGACTTCCCGCGCCGCAGGGCCAGGCGCTTGCCAGCATGGTAAAGGGTATATTGGGCGGAGATGTGCCGCTGCGGAAATATATTGCCGGTGCAGGTTTGGGGGCCTTATTAAGCGCCAGCGGCATAGGCGGACTCGGCATACTGGTAGGGCTTGGCTTCTATCTTCCGTTCAATATTGTCCTCACTTACAGCATCGGGACATTGCTGCGGCTTTTGATAGACTTCAAAAAAGGAAAGCAATTTAGTAACGAGGTTGGTATTCCAATCGCTGCAGGTCTGATTGTAGGAGAAGCGTTGGTCGGAGTCGGCTTTGCTTTGTATTATGTCTTTATAGGCGGATTAAAAACTTAGGCAAGAGTAATTATGAAGAAAATTGGATATTTAATACTAACCGTAGGATTTCTAAGTGGCTCCCTGGCGGCTGTAGTAGATGAATCGAACGTCCGGTGGGGGTATTTTATCGTGGCGCTCCTGGCAGGTGTTGCAGGAATCATTATGGTTCGTCTGGCTGAACATCGGGACAAACGCTCCGACAAAAAAGTTACCGCTAATCTGCAGGATATACGTAACTCTTTAAATCGCATTGTTGAAAACATAACCCGGCTCAATACAGAAAAGCAGTCCGTAAATCCATACGATTTTCACCATCGCATCGACGAGCTTTTTAGTGAGGATTTAACGACCTTCGTCGAAGCACGTGAAAGCCTGACTCAGGCGTATGGACTGCAGGTCTATGCCGACATAATGAGCCATTTCGCTTCCGGCGAGCGGTATTTGAACCGCGTCTGGTCTGCTTCAGCTGATGGATATATTGACGAGGTAATTACCTATCTGGAAAAGGCACAAATGCAATTCGTTGAGACCCTCGCTCGAGTTCGTGATTTGTGATACACGATTCACGAGATTACAATCACAAAGCTGTGCTCTTTTGAATTAAAATCAATACTCTTGACTGTCCCGGCTATCGGCGTTTTCACCGGCAGTCCTGTTCGGGGGGCGTTCCCGATTTCTTTGTCTGCTTCGACTATATCGCCCACTTGTACTTTGCAGCCGTAACTTGCCTCGACCTTTAGAGTGATTTCTTCCACATTTATTCCAATGCTTTTGGAAACTGTTTTATTCCCAGCAGTTTGGCCATCTTTTTCGGTAATTGGGTATTGTCATAGACACCTGCAAAGTCCGTTGCTCCCGGGCCAAACGCATAGACCGGCACCGGCATAGCGCTGTGACCATCTGTTGCCCAGCTGCACTTGGTATTGATTCCTTCTATTTCCTCTTCGTCTAAAACTATCAAACCGCCTGTTTCGTGGTCTGCGGTAACAATAACCAGCGTCCTGCCGTCTGCGGTTGCGAAGTCCACAGCAGTTTTCACCGCCTCATCGAAATCTACTGTCTGCTTTACCGCGTAGTATTTATCATTATCGTGACAGGCCCAATCGATTTGGCTGCCCTCAACCATCAGGAAAAAGCCTTTGTTGTTCTTGTTCAGAATCTCAATGGCTTTGTCTGTAAGTTCAGATAACGTCGGCTCAGGCCTGAAGGTCGTCAACCCTTCATCCTGAAAAAGGCCGAGAAGGAAAGGCCCCCTGGCGTCAGCTAATTGTTTACCTGTGCCGATATAGTGGTAGCCCGCTTTTTTGGCTTTTTCAATCAAGTTGCGTTTGTCTTTGCGTTCACCACCATTCTCTTTTGGTAAAAAGAATATTCTTCCCCCGCCAAGCAAAACATTAATCTTATTTGCTAACAACTGTTCTGCAATGACCACCTCATTATCACGGTCTTTGACGTGCGCGCCGAAACAGGCCGGCGTCGCATGCGTAATGGCTGAAGTAGCAACCAACCCGGTTCGCATAATCTTCTCTTTGGTTGCTTCAAGGATGGTCATATATTTGTTGCCGGCGGGGTCCATACTTATTACACCGTTGTTCGTTTTGATGCCGCAGGCCATTGCTGTTGCCGCTGCAGCCGAATCTGTCACAATGCCGCCGGCAGAGTGCGTTCTCAAAAGACCGCTAATCGGAAGCTTTTGCATGTGCAATTTACCGTCAGCACCAACTGTAGCCATTTGGGCCAATGCAACTTGGCCGAGACCCATCCCATCGCCTATAAGCAGAATAATGTTCCTGACCGGCTTTTCCTGAAGGGCCGGGCAGGTTTCGTCTTCTGCGGTGCTCTTGAAAAAACCGAAGGGGTCGCCCAGCGACCTTGTTAAATCATTTTCTGCGCAGGATGATAGGGCGGCAGCGAAAAATAAACACAGACCAATAATCAGCAGTTCGCTGATTTTGCGAAAGCCGGTCGTAGCAAACATAGTCATCTCCTAAAAAGCATAGCATACAATAAAGTTCTGCCGGCAAAAAATTGCCTTAAAGGTACTGAAGATTTGATTGTAAGTCAAACAACAAAATGCCAAATGTATCTTGAAGTTACTAACTTATTTTTGTGAGGGAGTTCAAGCAATTTGAACTTGTGTTTCGCGGTTCTATTTACGGTTAGCCAATCACGACCTACACAAAGCCGACTGTCTGGACAGCGACGCCCACTTGTGTTAAAATCCCAAAAAACCACAGGCGGTTGAAAAACAGATTGTCTTGTAAGCGGATTTGTTATAAAATATACAAACAGCATACCCGGAAAGTTTATGTGATATAAGAAGATAAGGTCAAAAAGGGAAAACGTTTCACTTTTTGTTCCTTTTTATTTTACGATTTTTTTAGGTCTGGACAAGATTATGAATAGTAAGAGTAGCTATGCAGAAAAGAGTAAAGATATGGACAGGCGCAGTTTTTTGCATTCGAGTGCAGTTGTGGGTGCGGGTTTGCTCTTCTCGCCGTCGGCTTTAGCTCAAAACACCGCAAAAAGTAAGAATGCTGATGCTCTAAACGTTGCCCTGCTTGGCGCAGGCGCCCAGGGCAAAGTTCTTATGATGGCTTGTCTGAAGATTGGCGGCATTCGCTTCAAGGCGGTCTGTGACATTTGGGATTACAATCGCGATTGGGTTTCTCGTCGGCTGAAGGCATATCGCCACGAGGCAAATAGTTATGTAGATTACAAAGAGATGCTCGCTAATGAAAAAGACCTCGATGCGGTTCTCATCGCCACGCCTGATTTCTGGCATTGTGAGCATACCGTTGATGCCTTAAAGGCCGGGCTTGACGTCTATTGCGAAAAAGAGATGTCCAACACTCTCGAAGGCGCGCGAAAAATGGTGCAGGCCGCAAGGCAAACCGGAAAACTACTACAGATAGGTCATCAGCGCCGGAGCAATCCGCGGTATATATTCTGCTACGAAAAGCTCTTGAAAGAGGCCAAACTCATCGGCAAAATTACCACTATTAACGGGCAGTGGAACCGCAGCAAAGCGGCGTGCGAGGACAAGGGCTGGCCGAAGGAGAGTGATATTACTCAGGCCGACCTTAACAAATACGGCTTCGAATCGATGCATCAGTTCAGAAACTGGCGGTGGTATAAAGGATTGGGCGGCGGTCCCATTGTGGACCTGGGCTCGCATCAGATTGACATTTATAACTGGTTCCTCAACGCACAGCCGAAATCCGTCATCGCCGGTGGAGGCATTGATTACTGGAATGACCGTCAGTGGTATGATAATGTTATGGCTGTTTACGAGTATGAAACCGACCAGGGAGTTATCAGGGCGCTTTATCAAACTTCAACGACAAACAGCAGCCAGGGATATTTTGAAACCTTTATGGGTGATGAAGGAACGTTATTAATATCGGAAGCGTCAAACCGAGGCAGCGTTTATCGCGAAGATTGGGTGCCGGAGACGAAATGGGCGAAGTGGGTCAATAATGGGTATGTGATTCAACAAGAAGGATTGAAACAATCTGCGGATAAAGATGCGGTGGTAGATGTGCGGGAGTCGGTACCTGCTGCGAGATATGATTTGCCGGTAACAATGGACAAGCTGTACCATCAGCCGCATCTGGAAAACTTTTTCGATGCTATCCGGGGCAAAACCGAACTTAACTGTCCTGCGGAAGATTCATATAAAACCGCTGTTACAGTATTGAAGGTCAATGAAGCCGTCGAGTCAGCCAAACGGCTCGAATTTAAGCCGGAAGAATTTGAGGTTTAGATTATGGTTTAAAGAAACCTGTTAGCTTGGTATCAATACACTTAATAAAGGATTGCTAATAAGTTGAGAAATGCCTTGCATATAACTTTTGTTTTGATTTTGACGGCGGTGGTGTTACCCGCCAAAGCTGACAGCGTTGATAATAAAACCCCAAGTGACGAAAGTGACGGCAGTCGAGCTAACTTTGTTCACCTTATTCCACTCCTTGACGAGGATGGTAAAAAGAACACTGCTGATGGCGAACCGGCTATGCCTTTTTCAATACGCCAGACCTGCAGCGATTGTCATATCAACGATGAAGTGTATCACAGCTATGACAAAATCAGGCGGGGCTGGCATTTTAATGCAGTCGAGCCGAACGTTCCGCCCGGGCGGATTGGCCAGCCGTGGATATTTGTTGACGCACCCACCGCCACGCAGCTCCCCCTTTCTTACCGTCAGTGGCCTGGCGTTTTCAGACCTGATGAGGTTGGCCTGACAACCTGGCAGTTCGTCCAGCTTTTCGGCAGACAGATGCCCGGTGGCGGCCCTGCAGAGATTGACAGTGATGATTTCGAGGAGGTGATGCGCGGCTTTGTTTCGGGTAAGCTCGAAATAAATTGCCTGAGCTGTCACAATGCCGACCCAGGCCAAAGCCAGGCGGAATATGCTCTCCAGGTCGCCCGTCAAAATTATCGCTGGGCGGCGACCGGCGCCTGCGAGTTCGCAATGGTTACCGGTTTGGCCGCAAAGATGTCGGATACGTACGATTATAAAATGCCCGAGGTTCTGGATAACCCTGAACTGCGTCCCCCAACTGTTCATTACCGTAAAAGTATATTTGATTCCAAAAATCAGGTGCTCTTTGACATTGTCAGAAAAGTGCCTAACGAACGCTGTTATTTCTGTCATTCCAATGTTGATATGACCGGCAGGGAAGCTCATAAGTGGTCTGCCGACGAAGATGTGCACTTGGCTGCAGGATTGAATTGTGTTGATTGTCATCGAAATGGTGTTGACCATAATATTACGCGCGGATACGAAAGGGAAGATTGCGCTTCCACAAATCCGCTGGCGGGCAAGCTTTCTTGTAAAGCTTGTCATATTCGTGACGAATCATTATCGGTACCCACAGCCGGGCGTCTGGGCGCACCGGTGGCGAAACATAAAGGCATGCCGACCGTTCATTTTGATAAACTTAGCTGTACCGCCTGCCACTCAGGGCCCTGGCCTGCCGAGACAACTATTCGTGGTAAAACTTCAAGAGCGCACGCTCTGGGGACTCTTAACGTCAACAAATCTGACGAGGTTCTGCCTCATATAATTGAACCTGTCTTTGCTGAACAGCAGAGCATCGGTGCCGCTTACAAAGGCAAATTGCTCGTTTTAAGCTCGGATGGTAAAATTGCTCCTCACAAGCTGGCTTGGCCTGCTTTCTGGGGTCGCCTCAAAGAGCAAAAAATAACACCAATAGATATAGAAATTGTCAGGCCGATTGCCGCTAAAATCATTTCCTCAGAGAAAAACCGAAGAACCGGAGATTGGCCGGATTTGACTGAACAACAGATTGAGCAAGTTCTTTCCCTGCTATCAACTCAAACTGAAGGTCAGCCGGTTTATATAGCAGGGGGAAAATTATTTCAGCTTAATAGTAGTGGCAAGCTTTCCGTCGAAGAACACAATGCGGCCAAGCCCTATCTTTGGCCTATTGCCCATAACGTCAGGCCTGCTGCTCAGTCGCTGGGTATAAATGGCTGTCAAGATTGTCATTCAATTGATGGAGCATTTTCCTTCGGTATGGTTGAAGTCGACACACCCGTTGTTTCGGAACGTGGTTCTTATAAAAAGATGGTTGAGTTTCAGGATGTCAACGCTACCTATATGAAATTATTTGCTGTGAGCTTTATATTCCGTCCCTGGCTTAAAACTGTCGCTATTGTGGTCTCCATGATTCTGGGAGTAATTCTTTTATTGTATGCGTTAAAAGCTCTGGCCCGTATCACGAAGATACTGGCTGGTGAAGATTAGGGCAGATAAAGTATGTTCAGAATAGTGTCCACAGTTGCTTTTTTAATCGGCTTTGCTGGAATTGCATTGCACTGGTTGTTTTTTCGCTCGAAATTAAAAGCTCTATATGCGAAGCGACGGCAACAACCACCCCAGCAAAAGCTCAGCCCTTTATACCGATTAAGAAAGGCAATTTACATCCTTGCTCTGCTCTGTTTTGCGGCATCGGTAGTTACCGGATTTTTCCCGCTGCTGATTTTGGCCGAGAGCATCTTTGGTTATTGGTCGATGGTGCATATTACCGCGGCTATAGTTTTCGCGTGCTGCCTTGCGGCTTTGGCTGCCTTCAATGCAGAGCTGTACCGATTTGATAAAAACTATTGCCCGTGGCTGAAAAAACTCCTTAAGCGCGGGGATTTAGACGAAGAAGTCGGCGAAAGGAGTGAATTCGTACTAAAGGCAAGCTTTTGGCTGATTATCCTTTTGGCGGTGCCCTTGATTATGTCGATGGTTTTGAGCATGTTTGCCTTCTTTGGAACTGTTATCCAGGAATTTCTCGCCGAGACTCATCGTTACTGTGCATTGTTATTGTCTCTTATTTTGATTATACATAGTTATCTGCTGTCTTTTGTGAAAAAGAATGAATAAATGTAATGTAATTTTATTTAGGAGAGAGAATCATGAGTAATGGATTACTACCGAATTATTTGAAATCAGCAAGCCCGAATCCATCTGAGAATCGGGCGCCGTGGTACAAGAACACTGCTCCATCATATGCGGGGATTTTTCTTTCAGTGCCTTTTATGGCTGGCATGGCAGGAGCACTGCAGTACGGCAGCGTTTGGGCGGCAATGGTAGGATTGTTTTTAGGGGCGCTATTTTGTTTTGTGCTGTACTATATCCCGGGGATGCTTGGGTTGAAGACAGGAATGCCGCTCTATGTTGTCGGCTCATCCACTTTCGGTACGCAAGGTGGAATCGTAATGCCAGGGTTGTTGATGGGAGTGCTGCAAATCGGATGGCATGCGGTATTTACGTTTTCAGCAGCATCATTCTTTATGAGTGCGATAGGCTCCGAAGCTGGACCGAACACAGGGCTCTTTTGGCTGGTCTGTATTGTTTGGGGAATAGCCTTTGCCTTCGTTGGAGCGGTTGGGATTAAGTGGCTGGGTTGGATGTCGAGCTGGCTGCCAATATTTCCACTACTTATCATTGTAATCGCCGGTCTTGCTAATTTGGGGGGATTGTCGAAGTTTAGTTCAGTGATATCGATTAAAACTGCCGGTGTTCTGATTCCTGTGTTTGGTTTGGGGGCGTTTGCTGCGCTTCAGGCAGCAGCCGGCTTTTTCGCAACCGCAGGTGCTGCAGGTGCTGATTTTGCAATGAACAGCAGAAACAGAAAAGACGTTGTTCTTGGCGGCCTATTTGGAATTACGATTGCGGCTTTGGTTGCGGGATTCTTTGCGATACTGACAATTGCAGGCGCGATAGGCAAGAATCCCGAAATAGCAGTAAATGCTGGTATGGGAACAGGTCAGCTCGATGTTTTCACAGCGTTCATCACTTCCATCGGTGAAGTGGGGGCGCTTTCGAAAATAATGTTCTGGGTGTTCGTTATTGCGTGCATCTGTCCGACGGGCTTCTGTGCATTTCTGGCGGCTAATGCCTTTTCAACGATGTTCCCCAAGCTTCCGCGAGTGGGTCTGACGCTGGCAGCAGGGGCAATTGGTGTTGTTCTAGCGGCTACGGGCGCAGCTAATAATCTTGTTGGTTTCTTCCTGATTATCGGCGCTTCGTTCGGGCCAATTATCGGAGCGATGACGGCTGATTATCTGCGTCACGGCAAGTGGTCGGGACCGCGAAAGGGCATCAACTGGGCGGGCTATATCGCCTGGGCGATTGGTTTTGTGGTAGGTATTTTAGGCAAGATTCCGTTTATTGGGTTCTCTTACGGGCTGGCTACACTTATGTCGTTTATGGTTGGCTTTGCCGTTTATCTGATTCTGGCAGATATTGGACTTGAACCGGAGACTGTCGAACTGGGTTCAGCAGAAAAAGTGTAATGGAGGTCTCTGTCGTGTTTATTTGACAATCGTAGGAGAATAAAATAGGATAAGAATAGATAAAATTTGCTTTTCGTTAATTGAGCTATCTTTAACGAAGAATCGACGATTCTGCTTAAAAAACGAAATGTTATAGATTAGAGGTGTGGTCAAAATGTCAAAGAACAAAAGTTCACTTGTGAAGGTTTGTTTGGGGATTTTATTAATTACGGGTTTATTGAACTGTTCCTGCAAAAAATCCCCCGAGGCCGGTTCATCTGGACAGGCCAGGCAGCAGAACGAGGAAAAAGTCAAAGAGGACTCTACAAAGACGAATTCGGCTGAGCCGGAAATGGTACTGCTGGAAACTGAGCTGCCCAGACCGACATTTGTCGGTACTCCAGCGAATATTAGTGGTGTAACCAATCTTCTGAAGCCCCGGCCGCAGGGTCAAGACCGCCCGCCTTTTTATGTCCCGGCCGGGACGAAAAACGTTGCTCTCGGAAAGCCCGTTTCCGCCACAGATGAACAGCCGATTATCGGCGATATAGAGATGATTACGGATGGCGACAAAGAGGCAATGGACGGCAGCTATGTCGAGCTGGCTCCTTTTCTGCAAAATGTCACCATCGATATGGGGGCTCAGTATGAGATTTACGCAATTTTGCTCTGGCACTATCATAAACAGCCCCTTGTCTATTTTGATGTAATCGTACAGGGTGCAGATGACAGCGATTTTCTTACCAACGTAAGGACTTTATTCAATAACGACATCGACAACTCTGCCGGCCTCGGAACCGGTGAAGATAAGCACTATGTCGAAACTGCAGAGGGCAAGCTTATTGACGCCAAGGGCCAAAGGGCCCGATACGTGCGTTTATACAGCAACGGCAGCAATATCAATGAATTGAATCATTATATCGAAGTGGAAGTATTCGGGGTACCGGTTTCGCAAAATACAAAATAAAAGCCAAAAGGAGTCCCGATTTTCAGGCGATACCTGAATAATTCAAAAATTAAAATTTAAAAATAAAAATTGTGGAACCCAGCGCTTAAACATTAAGTGCTGGATTGCTTCCTTAATTTTGCCTTTTGCATTTTGAATTTTAACTTTTCCAATAAATGCTGCGTCCTCATTATAATAGCGGCAATTGCCGCCGCCGCACTGCGTCTACCCCATTTGGAACAGCGCCCTATGCACACCGATGAGGCGGTGAATGCCGACAAGTTTGGCCGGCTGCTTGAGGATGGTTCCTACCGTTATAATCCTGAAGAATTTCACGGCCCGACGCTGAATTTCCTGACTTTAATTCCCGCCTGGCTGGGTTCAGAGCAGAAACTTTCCGACGTAAGCGAGTTCACATTAAGAATTGTTCCCGTATTTTTCGGTTTGCTTGTGATATTGCTGCTTCTGCTATTAGCTGACGGTCTGGGAACGCCTGCTACGATTATGGCTGCTGTTTTGACCGCGGTTTCCCCTGCTTTTGTCTTTTACAGTCGCTATTACATCCACGAAATACTCCTGGTCTTTTTCAGCTTTGGTGTTATCGCCTCGGCTTATCGTTATATTCGGGACAGGAAAATTATGTGGGCTTTATTGACCGGAATGTTCCTCGGATTAATGCACGCAACCAAAGAGACCTGTATCATCGCCTTAGGGTCGATGCTCTCGACCCTTGTTCTTACTCTAATGATGCAGCACAAGAAGAAAGGTCTATTACCCCATATTAGAGAAAGTATAAAAGCAAGCCACATACTTGTAGCAATAACAACTGCCTTTTTTGTTTCTGCTCTGTTTACTTCATCGTTTCTGACAAATCCGGGGGGGATAGCTGATTCCTTCAGGACTTATGCGGTTTATCTCAACAGGGCCACTGAAAACCAGGTGCATATTCACCCCTGGTATTATTATCTCGGAATGCTCACTTATTTTAAGGTCGGTTCAGGGCCGGTCTGGAGTGAGGCGTTTATTATTGTTCTCGCCTTTTTCGGATTTATATTTGCGATGACCAAAAGGTATACCGGCTCATTTAATCCTTTGCTGATTCGATTCTTTGCTTTTTATACATTGATAATGATCGTGATATATTCGGCTATTCCTTATAAAACTCCCTGGTCGATGCTCGGGTTTTTACATGGTATGATTGTGATGGCAGGCTTCGGCTCGGCTGTATTTCTACGAATCGCAACTAACCTGTGGCGTAAGGCGGTCGTCGTATGTGTTTTGCTCGCCAGTGTATTTTCCCTCACCTTTCAGGCATATATTGGAAGCTTTCATTTGTATGCTGACCAGCGTAATCCGTATGTCTATGCTCATACAGGTAAAGATATCTTTACCATAACACAGCGAATAGAACAGATTTCTTCGGTTCATCCCGACGGGCGCAATATGTATATTCAACTCATTTGTACGGGGGATGACTACTGGCCTCTGCCCTGGTATCTGCGCAAATTTTCAACGGTTTCTTACCAGAACAAAGTTGAAGAAAATTTGCCATCGGCGCCGGTAATTATCGCTTCGCCGGCTCTCGAGAAAGAACTTATCAGAAAATTGTACGAACTGTCGCCGCCGGGTAAAAAAAATCTTTATGTCCCTTTGTTTGATTCGCAAATGGAATTACGTCCACAGGTCGAATTGCTTGGATTTGTAACGAAAGACCTGTGGGACCGCTTCCGGCAGCAGGCACAGTCGGGACAAACAATTAAGAAATAGCCGAAGATGACGCAAAACCCGCAAAATATCGAAATCATCAACACAACGCCGGATTCAATCCCCGGCCTGCAAAGGTTTTCACATGAGGCGATGGCGACTACTTTTGAAATCATTATTCAATATGAGGACAAACATTATGCCCGACAGGCCGCCTTTGCCGCCTTCGAAGAGCTCGACCGGCTTGAGCAGCAGCTTAGCCGATTTATCGAGAACAGTGACATTTCGCAGATAAATAAACTTGCTTCAGGAATACCTTTAATGATTGATTTGGATACCTTCGAGTGTTTACAGCTTTGCAGCCAAATGTATGTTGAAACCAGCGGTGCTTTTGATATTACAATCGGCTCTTTGTATGACTGCTGGCTCGATGATGGAAACAAGCTGCACGAGCCGACCGAATCAGACCTGGATTCTGCTCGTCAATGTGCCGGCCTGGAGCTTTTGAAACTGGATGAAGCCGAACATTCGGTCCAGCTGGTGAAAAGCGGTGTGCAAATTGACCTTGGCGGTTTCGGTAAGGGCTATGCTCTCGACCGGCTGGCAGAATTATTGCGTCAGTGGAGCATTGACAAAGCCCTCCTTAAGGCAGCAAGCAGTTCGGTATTGGCGATTGAAGGACCGGCTGGGATGAATGGATGGCCTGTTACTTTAAGCAATCCCTCTAATTGCAACCAGCTTTTTGCCCGCCTTGATTTCAAGAACAGGGCGTTGGGCGGTTCCGGTCTGCAAAAAGGCAGACATATCATTGACCCCCGTACAGCTTGTCCGGTGGGCGATAAGACTGCTGCCTGGGCCTGTGCCGTTTCCGCCGCAACAGCCGATGCACTTTCCACCGCCTTTATGGTAATGAGCATTGATGAGATTGAACAATACTGCCGTCAGCACCAGGACGTCTTGGCTGCGATTGTAACCAGCCAGGATATAGCCAAAGCAGCAAAGAACAGGTTTCTTTACTTTGGCCCCTGGAAGCCCAGCCACTTGGAGCGGCGGGGTTCTTCCGGCTTTGATTAAGCCATTTTTGGCTTGCATTACTAATCAAAAGTGGTAGGATTTCTTTGACCTGCTTAGAAGCTTTTCACCAGTGAAGAAGGCACACTCGTACCATTTGTAGCTTTTTTTTAGTATTGCGGTTTTTTATTCAAGGAGCTGTATATGAAACTAAAGCGAAAGTTGAAAATGGGGATGGTTGGTGGTGGTCCGGGGGCGTTTATCGGTGAAGTCCACCGCAAGGCGGCCCTGATGGACGGACAAATCGAGCTTGTAGCAGGGGCGTTTGATATCAACCCCCGTAAATCAAAGCAGATGGGGCGTCAGCTTTATCTCAATCCCAAAAGGGCCTACCATAACTACAACCAGATGCTCGAATGTGAGCTTGCTTTGCCGGAAGGACAGAGAATTGATTTTGTCTCGGTTACCACGCCGAATAATTGGCATTTTCGCATTGCACGAGATTTTCTCCAAGCGGGTTTCCACGTTATGTGCGAAAAACCGATGACTTTCAATGTAAAAGAGGCGAGACAATTACAAGAGATTGTGAAAAAGTCCCGCAGGGTTTTTGGTCTGATGCACAATTATACGGGTTATCCGATGGTCAAGCTGGCTCGGGACATAGTGCACAATGGGGAACTTGGAAAGGTTCGCAAAATCATTGTGCAGTATCCGCAGGGCTGGCTGTCCTCGGCGTTGGAGAAAACAGGCCATCAGCAGGCCGCCTGGCGAACAGACCCTAAGCAAAGCGGCGCTTCCTGCTGCATAGGTGACATAGGCACGCACGCCGAGAACCTGGCTGAATATATTACAGGATTAAAGATAACCCATATCTGTGCGGACCTGACCACTTTTGTTAAGGGACGTAAGCTCGAAGATGACGGAAACTGCCTGCTGCGTTTTAATAATGGTGCAAGAGGGATTCTTCACGCCAGTCAGATTTCCATAGGAGAAGAAAACAATCTTGCTGTCTGGGTTTATGGTGAAAAGAAATCTCTCGAGTGGCATCAGGAGCATCCGAATTATCTTTACGTTAAGGCCCCGGACTGCCCCGTGCAGGTCTGGAGACGAGGAAATGATTATATTGTTGACAAAAGTCCTGCAGCAGCCAGGGCTACACGACTGCCGTTCGGCCATCCCGAGGCTTTTTTTGAGGCCTTTGCCAATATATATTGTAATTTTGCTGATACTGTGAGAGCCAAATTAACTCGGACTAAACCCGATAAACTGGCCTTGGACTTTCCAAATGTCAACGACGGCCTGCGCGGAATGCTCTTTATTAATACCGTTCTTACCAGCAGCAAAAGCAAACAAAAATGGACCAAAATCAAAAAGTAAACAACTTAGAAACTTGAAGGAAAAACGTAACGGAAGATAAAAAGAAAAATACAAAGCAGAAGAAGCATAAGATTTCCCGGCGTGAATTTATTAGTGGAGCAGTTGCAGCGGCAGCGTTTAATATTGTTCCTCGACATGTCCTTGGAGGTAACGGTAATATCCCTCCCAGTGAAAGGATTAACATAGCAATCATCGGCACCGGCGGTCAGGGTATAGTTAATCTCAGGGCACTTTTACAAGAGCCGGACGTTCAGATAGTGGCACTTTGCGATGTCAATGAGCTCAGCGATTATACTGATTTTTATTATGGAGATAAAAAAGGTGGCCTCAAACCTGCTCTCAAAATTGTAGAAAATCATTATGGCGAACAAAAAAAGACGGGCGCCTATAAGGGCTGTGCTGAATATATCGATTTTTACCGGATGCTTGAGGAAGAAAAAGACATCGATGCGGTGTTGATAGCTACCCCCGACCATATACACGCCGTCGCTTGTATGGCGGCTATAAAGAAGAAAAAACATATTTACTGCGAAAAACCGCTGACACGTACAATTTATGAATCACGTGTAATTACCGAAGCTGCCCGTCAGGCAGGCGTAGCTACGCAGATGGGCAACCACGGACATTCCGGCGAGGGGATACGCTTGACGGTTGAATGGATTCAGGCCGGTGCTATCGGACCGGTGCGCGAGGTACACGCCTGGACCGAAGCCGGTGGGGAATGGACTGATATGAGCAGCAGGCCCGAACAAACGCCGCCGGTTCCATCAACACTGGATTGGGATAAGTGGCTTGGTCCGGCCCCATACAGACCCTATCATCCTGCTTATGTCCCGTACAGATGGCGGGGCTGGTGGGACTTCGGAACGGGAGCGATTGGGGATATGGCCTGCCACAACGTCGACCCCGCTTTCTGGGCGATGAAACTCATCTGTGCAACCAGCTTCACTGTCGAAGCTTCCTCTACCGACCTCAATGAAGAGACCATACCGAAAGCGGGGATATATCGTTATAAATTTCCTGCGAGGGGACAAATGCCGCCGGTTACATTTACCTGGTATAATGGCGGTTTGATGCCGCCAAGACCCGAGGAACTGGAAGAAGGCAGGGAGATGGAAAGCAACGGCGTCTACTTTGTAGGAGATAAAGGCGTGATAAAGTGCCCCGGCTGGGGTGGCGCTCCGCGAATAATTCCTGAGACTAAAATGCAGGCTTATAAAAGGCCCCCGAAATCTCTCCCCAGAGCAAAAGAGCATCATCAGGACTGGCTGCAGGCCTGCAAAACCGGTAATCCTGCCTGCAGCAATTTCGATTATGCCGGTCCTCTGACCGAAATGGTTCTGCTTGGCAACGTTGCACTGAGAACCGGAAAAAAACTGCAGTGGGATTGCCCGAAAATGAAGGCTGTCAACGCACCTGAAGCGGATAAATATATCCGTCCAACATATCGTCAGGGATGGAGCTTATAAAAAATCTTAAAAGGGTAACGGCGTGAATTATAAAGCCCGCTTTTTTAGAAATTGTAGTTTTGTTGCGAAAGAACGTAAATCATAAAGGAGGTTAACAAATGGCCAGACCGGTTACACTTTTTACAGGTCAGTGGGCGGATTTGCCGCTGAAAGATTTGGCGAAGAAAGCATCTAATTGGGGATATGACGGCCTGGAATTGGCCTGCTGGGGCGACCACTTTGAGGTGGACAAGGCCCTGAGCGACCGCAGCTACTGCAAGGCGAAGCGTGAGCTACTGAAAGAGCACGGCCTTAAAGTGTACGCGATATCGACGCACCTGGTTGGGCAAGCTGTGTGCGACAATATCGACGAGCGTCATAAGGCAATCCTGCCGGCAGATGTCTGGGGCGACGGTGACCCCGAGGGTGTCCGCAAGCGTGCAGCCCAGAAGGTAATCGATACCGCCAAGGCAGCTAAGAAGCTGGGCGTAAAGGTCGTTAATGGTTTTACTGGAAGTTCGATCTGGCACTTTCTTTACTCATTTCCGCCGGTCTCAACAGAAATGTTCCAAGCAGCTTACGACGATTTCGGGAGGCGTTGGCGGCGAATCCTTAAAGCCTTCAAGGCTGAGGGTGTGAAGTTTGCTCTGGAAGTTCACCCGACGGAGATTGCCTTTGATATCGCCTCGGCTCAACGTGCAGTTAAAGCCGTTAGAGGCAACAGTGCCTTTGGATTCAACTACGACCCGAGTCATCTCGGTTACCAGGGTGTGGACTACGTCAAGTTCATACGTATCTTTAGAGACCGCATCTTCCACGTGCATATGAAAGACGCCTGGTGGGGCCATGGGGATGGCACAGTGGGTGTGTTCGGCGGTCATACACAGTTCGGCGACCCGCGCCGGTACTGGGACTTCCGCTCGCTTGGTCACGGAGATATTAATTTCGAAGAAATCATCGTTGCCCTCAACGATATTGGCTACCAGGGGCCGCTTTCGGTTGAGTGGGAAGACAGCCGCATGGACAGAGAGCATGGAGCAAAAGAAGCATGTGAGTTTGTTAAAAAGGTCGACTTTAAATCTTCTGGTGTTGCTTTCGATGCTGCCTTCGATAAATAATAAATATTACCTGAAGCTATAGGAGGTAATTATGGGTAAAAGTAAAAACGTAGATCGCCGTCAATTTCTGAAATCAGCTGCCGGCCTCACCATCGGTGCCATTAGTTTCCCCTATGTGGTTCCTTCTTCAGCGTTAGGTAAAGCCGGAACAACCGCTCCGAGCAACCGTATAGTAATGGGTGCAATCGGCGTAGGCAGTATGGGAACTGGCGATATGCAGGGTTTCCTGCACAAGAATGAAGTCCAGATGGTGGCGGTATGTGATGTAGATGCCAGATATCGCAGCAGAGCCAAAAGAATCGTCGATGAAAAATATGGTAATGACGACTGCGCAACATATCCGGATTTCCGTGACCTCATTGCTCGCGGTGATTTAGATGCCGTAACTATTGCCCTGCCTGACCATTGGCATTCCATAATTTATATAGCAGCGGCAAAAGCCGGATTAGATATCCATGGACAAAAACCACTGGCACGAACCATTCGTGAAGGCAGAGCTATCTGTGATGCGGTCAAAAGATACGGAATAATCTGGCAGACCGGAAGCTGGCAGCGCTCTGAGAACGATTTCCATCGTGCTGCAGAACTGGTTCGCAATGGACGTATCGGTAAAATCCACAAGGTCGATGTTGGATTGCCGACCGGCTCAAGCTGCCCGACAAAACCACCTATACCTGTTCCAGACACTCTGGACTGGAACTTCTGGCTTGGGCCTGCACCCTACAGGCCACATTGTGATTTTGGCGGCGGAGGCTGCCATTACGATTGGCGCTGGATTATGGATTATTCCGGAGGGCAGCTCACCGACTGGGCGGGACACCACATTGACATAGCCCACTGGGGACTTGGGCTGGATTATACAGGTCCGGTACAGATAGAAGGCAAAGGCGTTTATCCAAAGGACGGACTGTATAATGTTCCTATCGAATACCGGATTGAGTATAAATATGCTGACGGTCTGGAAATGTGCGTTGCTAATGACAGGGAACTGCCGAAAGGAATGGGTGCCGTATGGTATGGAGAAGACGGCTGGATTCATGTTAATCGCGGCGGACTTTGGGCCGAACCGCAAAGCATCCTAAAAGAAGTCATCCGGCCGAATGAGATTAGACTTTATAAGAGTCGGGACCATCTGCAGAATTTCCTGGATTGCGTAAAGACTCGAAAGCAGACAATTACGCCCGCCGAAGTAGCCCACCGCTCTATCAGCGTTGCTCTACTGGGTGAAATCGCTATGCTTACAGGACGAAAACTTAAATGGAACCCGGAAAAGGAACGCTTTATTAACGACCCTGATGCTGACCGACACCTTTCACGTTCAATGCGAAGCCCGTGGCATCTTTAATCGATATTTGGATCATATACAAAAGCGAAAGGGATAAATTATGACTCTTAAAAACAAGCTCTTCATAACCGCGTTGTTGTTAATTCAAACACTCTTAACAGGCGCTGTTTTAGCCGAAGAAATCGACAGCAGTGAAATTGAAAAAATAAAGTCAGCTATGCCGGCAAAATACGTTGCCGAACCGAAAAAGCCTCGAAAGCTGTTCGTATTCGATTTGTGCAAGGGCTACGCACACAGCTCAATTCCGTATTGGAACAAAGTTCTTGAAATAATGGGCCCTAAGACCGGTGCTTTTGAAACGGTCATTAGCAATGATATGGCAATGTTCAAGCCGGAGAACCTCAATCAGTTTGATGTCGTCTGTTTTAACAATACAACAATGCTTGAGTTTGAAGAGCCGCTTCGCCGCAGCTTAATGGATTTTATCAATGGCGGTAAGGGTATTGTGGGAATCCACGCAGCTACGGATAACTTCTATAATTGGCCCCAGGCCGCAGAAATGATAGGCGGGCAGTTCTGCGGGCATCCCTGGATGGCCGAAGGAACCTGGGCGATAAAAATCGACGAACCAGACCATCCCCTGATGGCGTCATTCGAAGGTAAGGACTTTAAGATTAGTGACGAAATCTACCGAACAAAACCGCCTCTTTATTCACGAGCCAAACAGCATGTTCTTATGAGTCTTGATATGACGGATGAAGCAACCGCCAATGCCGAAGGTGTCGAGCCAACCGATAAAGATATCGGCATCAGTTGGGTCAAAACTGTCGGCAAAGGGCGATTATTTTATTGCTCACTCGGCCACAATCATCACATTACCTGGAACTCGAAGATACTGCAGCATTATCTCGCCGGAATCCAGTTCGCACTGGGCGATTTCGAAGTAGATACTGCCACCAGCTTTGATGTGCTGTTGAATGACATCTCTGAATATGAGTACGGCCAAAGCCGGGCATCTCTTTATAAATTAGACGAATACCTCCGTAACGCCAGCGACTTCAAAGAAGATTTGAAGATATATGAAGAACGCTTTATAGAATTCCTGAAATCTGACGCCGGCCTTGCCGGCAAACAGTTTATCTGCCGAAAACTCGCTGTTATAGGAACCGAAGACTCCGTCCCCGTTTTGGCAAAGATGCTCATCAACGAAGATACCTCCGATATGGCACGATATGCCTTGGAGCAGATACCAGGCCCGGCAGTTGACCAGGCCTTGCGAAATGCCCTGCAAAAAACAAAGGGCAATATAAGAGTTGGAGTTATCAATTCTGTGGGACAGCGCCGTGACGGCAAAGCAGCTGCTGACCTGAAAAGTCTGATTTACGTCTCTGATACCACAACCGCTGTCGCTACTGTTGCCGCCCTTGGCCAAATCGCTTCTCCCCAAGCCGCTCAAATCCTCAACGATGCCCAGGATAAAGCTGATGACAAATTACTTCCCTGGGTTTTGGACTCCTACCTTAAGTGTGTAGATGCTCTTGCGGAGAAAGGTCAACAAAAGGAGTCGGTCCAGATTTACAAGCAATTATACTCCCAAGAGAAACCGGTAATAATTCGCGTTGCCGCCCTTAGAGGTCTGGCAGCAATGACAGGAGACGATACTGATATTATCAGTGAAGCTTTGAAATCCAACGATAAACAAATACAAACCACAGCTATTCAGCTTGTCAGGGAAGCTCCTGCGATAAAAGGATTGGAAGCGATAGCTGAAGAGCTGCCGAATCTTTCTGTTACCCAGCAGGTGCAGTTGCTCTCGGCGATGGGTGAGCGCGGCGACCCTGTTATCTTGCCTGAGGTTATCAAGGCGACGAAAAGTGATGAAGGTTCTGTGCGTATTGCGGCTCTAAAGGCCCTGGGAAAAGTTGATAACGCCTCGACCGTTTTTTTGCTTGCTGAAGCTGCCGGCTCTTCCAGCGGCGACGAACAAAATGCAGCGAGGGAAAGTCTGTATGCCCTGCGCGGTTCGAGGGTCGATGACACAATTCTCGAAGGGATTGAAGAAGCCGATTCTAACATCAAGGTTGAATTGGTTCGTAGTATCGCCCGGCGTAATGTAGCAGCGGGTGTCCAGACTTTATTGAAAACCGCAAAGGACCCGGATAGTAACGTGAGGGTGGAATCACTCAGGGCCTTAACGGATGTAGCCGGCCCAAAACACCTATCAGCCCTTATCGAAATACTAATAAGTGTCGAAGGTACAACTGAAATAAA
>JBHPEQ010000019.1:0-32620 GCA_042576845.1 Planctomycetota bacterium | reverse complement strand
CCGTCGAAATCTGTAGCCAGAAGTCTTCATCTGAGTCATCGAAACTGACCGGATAATACCAGAAATCCACCTTAACCGCTGTATAGGCTGAAAGGTCGAGATTATTTGTTGTCATAACAGAAGTGCTTGTATCATCCTGAAGATTTATAGCACAACTGCCTTCGTGTGCGTAGGTTCCTGAGGTGTATCGTATGGCGTCAGCGCCGCCGTCAGTCCAGTTGCCCCAGCCGGACTCGAAGTCATCACTCATAATCTGGACCCAGCCTGCTTCGTTGACCTCAATCACCTGAATCGCCAGGTCTTCACACCAGGGACAACTATCACGGTCGCCCCAGTCCTCTTCCCATCTTTCGGTAGAAACAGTGTAGATGTAAGGCATCTCAATCTGGAAATGCACCTCAGCTAAGGCACTTACATGAGGGTCATGTTCAATATCCATACGGTCAATCACAGGATTCTCTTCATACTTGGTAAAGTTAATTCCATCATAGCTGTAAGCGTATCCGATACTTTCCTTTACGTATTCACGTGTGTTACCCGGAGCATCACAATCTTCATTTCCCGGTTCCATCTGAGCGCCGCCATAGAACGTGTGGAACAGGCCTTCGTAGTAAAGCACTTCCGCCTCGGAGAATGCTCCGTCATCCCACTGGCCTTCGGCTCCCGGAGACAATACCGGGTCGGGGTGGCGTGTCCACGGACCGTAGATTGAATACGATTTGAATACATACATAGGCCCGAAATCGCACTGCGTGTAATCGGCATCCGTTACATACAGATAATATGTGCCGCCGACCTTAACAACGCCGCATAAATAAATCATACCTGCTGCAAAGCCCAGGCCGCTGTCGTCATCAAGAATTGGATTATCCTCAGATTTTGTCCAGGGGCTTAATGGGTCTGTAGCTGTCGCAACTGCAATTGCATTATCATATTCACTTATACCAGCGGAAGAGTAAAACAGATAATACGTTCCCGCTTCTTCATAAAACGCTGCACAGGCCACATAACCGTCGTCGTAAGCTCCCGGACCAACCTCTATTATGGGATTGCCGGCGTATTTCGTCCACGGTCCGGATGGGTCGGTAGCCGTGGCAACACCAATCTGGTAAGTATCCTGGTATCCATGATAATACCAGTAATACGTATCACCAATTTTAACTATATCTCCACTCTCAACAACTTCCTCATCCCACTGGCCTGAAGAGCCCGGCCTCAAAGCCGGATTAAGACTCAAATCCGACCGATATACGAACTTCCCGGCTTCAATCAACATGCCGCCTGACGGCGATACTGCGGTCTTGCTTCCGCTTATAGCAGGTGACCTGCCATACGAATTATACGAATGTACCCAGAAGTAATACGTAGTTCCTTCCTGAAGGCCCATAACCGTTAAAGTTGTATCATCTTTGTCATTTATATAAGACGGAGTACGAGGATGACCGGACAATGTATTAATGTAAATATAAAATCCATCTTCTACTGTGCTGTTGTCGGTCCAGCTAAGCTCTATACTATCAGAGGTAACAATCCCAAATGTAAGTTCGGACGGCGGCGCCGGACCTGTCTGCATCAGCCATTGATTTGCCAATACAGCAAGGTCATATTCGTCGATGGAACCGTCAGGAATAAGTAAATTAATATCGCAGTTGGGGTCGTATTCATCATCGCCTTCCTGCGCTCCCCACGCCGGCGCAAACAGGGCGTAATCTACAAAATCCACAAAGCAGTCTCCATCCATATCACCATACACATGGCCCCATCCTTCACAACTGCCCCTCGTGGTGAAGCGGAAGACCGGCCCTTGATAAAGGCAGGGGTCGCCGGGTTCGTTAAGGTCGGTAACATTAACACGCCAGTAGTAGTCGGTCGACGCCAGCAGTCTATTGGTGGACGGGTTGAGACAAATTTCTTCATTTGAATCTACAGGGCCGATAGTAGGCGGTATCCATAAAAGCTCACACGGGTCTGAGCTAAAGTAAACATCAAACATAAAGGGGCCTTTAAGATTCGGGTCTGCTTCAGGATTCATACAGAGAGCATTCTCGGGAGGCCTGAAGCACAAAACGGTATCTGTGTAAATATTCTCCGCACCGTCTTGGGGTGTTTCATTGCTCACCTGTGTTTTCGGTCCTGTTTCCATTAACTGCAGAATCTCTTCCGGCGACCGTGACTGTGCCAGCACATCATCCCTCAAACCTGCGTTTGCTGCGTTGATTGTTGAGACCGATGCCAAAACAAAAGGTATTATTAAAATAAGCCTTCCGGACATAACACTTCTCCTCCAGAAAAAAGCCAGAAAAATCAATGCATTTGTTCTTCTCAAAATGCACTTCTGACCACACAACCCGCTTATTTATATTGAGTTAATATACCAAACTTCCGATAACTTATCAAGGAAAAAATGGTATACAAAAAGCAGATTCCCCTCAAAACCACCCTCAATGCTATTTTTTTGTGTTGCCGAGCCAGTCCTGTAGATTTTTAGCTAATATCTCGACACTACGTTTGGTCATTATATGTTCAATAATTGTCACCGGCACCTTCAGATTTACCATTGCCTTTTCCGCCCTGGACCACAGCTTATTTCGCTTCTTTACCGTCTCAGCAAGGTACAGTTCGCTAACAAGCTGCTCCAGTTTACCAAGCATTATCGCATCGAGATTGCTGTAATAGCCGGCAATTACTCTGTTTTGATAATCTGAACGGGGTTTTCTGCTCATATAAAAATATCCTGCTCTTTTACAAATTTCAGCCGGTAGCAGTTGTATACAATTTTTCAAATAAATCAAGTTATCGTCATTATCAGAAAGGTTTTTTGCTGGCTTTGTTCGTAAAACCAGCTATAATTTGCCCCAGAGTTGGTGTAAGCATCCACCACCTACTTTGAGAATACACGATTGAATTTATACATAAGTTGGTTTATAAATTTGACTTAAGAATACTTTCGGAAGTGAACTCTCAAAGCAGGTGCGTGATTATGCTATTCTGAAAGGTGACTATGAAAAATAAAACGCATTTTATTTTGTTCTTACTGGTTTTAATACTGACAATCCCGCTGACGGGATTGGCTATTGAAAATCAACAGGCCAGCGCATTTATCGGACAGGATTTACACCTGTCAGCCCAGGAAATTACAAGCTATCAGCTTAGCACCGGCGAGCACACCATTGTCTTCCGGAATGGATTTTCAATGTCAATCGGGGCCAATCAGTTTTCCAGTGATAATGCTGTTCTCTGGCTGCAGCGGCTGACAACTGAATATCGGGGCAAAATAGACGTAGATTACAGCGCTAAGGTGTATCTTGAAGGTAACGTCTTGTCAGAAAAAAGCAGCGGCGCAGAAGCATCCGGCCTGAGTGAGATAACGTTTGACGCAGGTAACATTGTGGCGGTCCTCTTTAGAGTTGGTGGTGAGGTCTTTGTAACCGCAGACGAAAGAAAATTGGGCGATCCTCGCGCCTTGCCGCTTTATAAAAGGGCGCTTTCGGCAGTCGCAGTTGCTCAGAGCAGCCCTGTAATTATGCCGGAATTAAGGATGCCGCAGCTACCCGAGGAAACGGCAAAACCCGCAAAGCCGGCTGTGGAAAAAGAAATTGCCGCCGGGCTGCCCAGACCGGAAACCAAAGGCACGCAAGTAAGGTATCCTGTTAACATCGCTCCCGCCGGCGAGGTTGAACCTGAGTTTCAAAGAACCGTTGCGAAAACACCGGACGGGATGGAGATTATAACCGTAATCGGCAGATTTTATATCTGGCAAAAACAGGATGAGCACGGAGGCCTCCTGGAATTGCAGGCGGACAATGCAGTGATATTTCGTCCGGACAAGCCGGCTCAGCAGGATGAACAGGTAAGCGGTTCGTTTGACAATGGGAACTCGTTAGGTACCGGAGAGGTCAAGGGCGTATATCTGTCCGGAGATGTTTTAATAACGGAGGGCCAGCGAACAATTCGCGCCGATGAATTGTATTATGATTTTGATAATAAAAGAGCGCTTGCTGTAAATGCGACAATGAAAACTTTCGATGTTTCCAGAGGAATTCCGATATACGTCAGGGCGGACCGTCTGCGGCAGATTGCGGAAAACCAATTCGCCGCTGATGATATTACACTCACGACCAGCGAGTTTCACAAACCACAAATTTCACTTAACGCATCGAGCGTGATTATTACCGATACGACCACTATAGATGCTCAAAGGCAGGAGCTTTCCGACAGCAGTTATGATGCCCAGATGCGTGATGTTCGTATGAAGTTGGGCGACAAGACATTTTTCTACTGGCCTTATTTAAGCGGTAACCTGCAACGACCTGACGTACCACTCAAGAGCGCACGCATTGGTTATGACAACACCTGGGGAGCTTCGCTTGAGACGCAGTGGCATCTGTCACGATTATTGGGATT
Source organism: Planctomycetota bacterium (assembly GCA_042576845.1). Taxonomy (GTDB): domain Bacteria; phylum Planctomycetota; class Phycisphaerae; order Sedimentisphaerales; family Anaerobacaceae; genus JBHPEQ01. Next base: position 28,216 of record JBHPEQ010000019.1, on the reverse strand, counting down.
GCGTGAGCCGGAGGAAACAGACGGCACGCTCTCGCTGGATTATTACGACAAGAGAGGTTTCGGCGGCGGAACTGAGGTGGACTATAAAAGAGAGGATTATTTCGGTAGACTTTTAGGTTATACTATTCACGATACCGGCGAGGACCGGCTTGGCAGGAACCGTATGCGTAAGGACCTTGAGCTGCCTCGTGAACTTCGAGGACGCTTCAGCTGGCTGCACAGGCAGTTTCTGCCCTACAACTGGCAGCTTACGGCGGGACTGAATTACCTCTCCGATGAACATTTTATGGAGAGTTACTATCGCAGTGAATTTAATACGGGCCTGGAGCGGGAAACTTACTTACATCTAAAACGTATAGAAGATAACTGGGGCCTTTCCTTCTTGACGAAGGGGCGTCTGAACGATTTTGCCGATGAGCTCGAAGAACTGCCCACTGCGGAATTCCATCTTACGGGACAGTCCCTTTTCGATGACAGGTTTACCTTCTTCAGCGATACTCAAGTCAGCCGATTGCGTCAGAGGATAGGTAACGAACATACGACGATGATTGATGAGAATTTGTTTAGCTTTATTTCCCATAGAATGGAGCTTGATATGCCTTTGCGTGCGGACACCTTTAAGGTCGTTCCGTTTGTGGCCGGAACATTCGGTTATGACTCCCGAAGCGGCTATACAAGGTCGCTTGTGGATGGCACTAATGCAGGCGCCTTTGGTGAGGATAACGTTTGGATTGGCGAGCTGGGTATTCGCACCGCCACACAATACTCGAAGGTTTATCCGAATATCAAAAACCGCTTCTGGGATTTGAATCAAATGCGGCACATTGTCGAACCGGAGGCGACAGCGGTTCTTTATAAGGAAAATGATTCGGTTGTTAAGCAGTTGGATGTCCTGAACTTCGGAGTTTCACAGCGGCTGCAGACCAAAAGAGGCCCTGCCGAGAATCGGCGAACAGTTGACTGGATGCGTCTGGATATTGATTTTACATGGGTGGATGATTCAGTGAGCGCTTCGGATGCCGGGCCGGGAGCGGACAGATTTATCTGGAATAAGCCGATTGTTCCGTTGCGTGTGTTATCCGCACCCCAAATCTTCCACGGCGACCTTGACGATATTGGCGCAGGACTTCAGAAATTCGAGATGTATGGTCCGAGGCGTAATTACTTCGGCGCCGATTACATCTGGAGATTGAGCGATACCACGGCTTTATTGAGCGATATGTATTATGATATGCAAAGTTCTGTCGTACAGCAGTTTAATATCGGAATTTCACGGATGCGCTGGCCCAATTTAAGTTATTACGTAGGAAGCCGATATTTAAGAAGGACCCAGATACTCAACGAGAAGGGCACGAACGCCTTTACTTTTGCGGCCAGTTATATTCTTGACCCGAGGTATACTGTTGTCTTTTCGCAGCAGTTCGATTTTGACTACGGGGCAAATGTGCGGAGTGATATAACGCTGATAAGGCGTTATCACCGAATTTTCTGTGCTTTGACGTTCAGTGCTGATGAATCTCTGGACAGTCAGGCAATTGTTTTTAGTATATGGCCGCAGGGTGTTCCTGAGCTTGCGATTGGCGAGAGAAGGTATATGGGAATCTACCGATAAACATAGCTTGATTCAGAAAGTCCGTATCTTTTTAATAAGAGTGTTTTATTTGTATAATTTAAGGAGTAAGCAATGGCGTTAGTCAACACGAAGAAGATGTTTGAGATGGCTTACAAGGGTGGATATGCAATTGGTGCATTCAATGTGAACAATATGGAAATAACGCAGGGTATTGTTGATGCGGTAGCTGAGAAAAAAGCTCCGCTTATCCTGCAGGTTTCCAGGGGCGCAAGAAAGTACGCAAAAATCAGCTACCTCAGAGCGATTATTGATGTAGTGGTTAAGGAAAACCCTGACATCCCTGTCGCGATAAACCTTGACCATGGTGACACTGTTGAGACCTGCAAAGACTTCATTGATAACGGCTTTACGATGGTGATGATAGATGCCTCCAGCAAGCCGCTTCAAGAGAATATTGAAATTACCAAGAGTGTGGTTGAGTATGCCCATCCGAAAAACGTTATAGTTGAAGCGGAGCTGGGCCAGTTAGGCGGAATCGAAGAGGACGTGGTCGGTGTAGATGATGTTAAAAAGCATGTGGCTGACCCGGCCCAGGTAGAAGAATTCGTTGATAAGAGTGATTGCGACTGCCTTGCAATTGCGATAGGAACCAGCCACGGCGCCTATAAGTTCAAGAGTGAGCCAAAGCTGGCATTCGATGTCCTGGAAGAGGTTCAGAAAAGACTGCCGGGATTCCCGCTTGTAATGCATGGCTCGAGCAGCGTCCTCAAGGAATTCAAGGACCTTATCAACAAGTACGGTGGGGATATGCCTGATGCGATGGGTGTGCCGGAGGGAGCGATAAGCCGGGCTGCTAAAATGGGAATCTGCAAGGTAAATATTGATACGGATTTGCGGATGGCACTGACGGCTAAAATTCGACAGGTTTTTTCCGAGAAACCCGGTGAATTCGACCCTCGTAAATACCTCGGCCCAGGCAGAGAGGCAATCAAGGATATGGTCAAACATAAATTAGACATCCTGGGTTGTGCCGGAAAAGCCGCAGAGTGTATGTAAATGGGCAATCCCGATGCCTTGCTTATGTCTGATTATTCACGCTTTATAAGGAGCTAACTTTTGCTTTTACAAAAAGAAAAGAAAATATTCGAATCGGCTCGGTTACACCGGCTTCTGTTGATTGTTCTGGGCTGTTTTGCGGTTTTGTCAGGACCGGTCTGTAATAGTTTCGCAGCTCAATCTGAAGTAGAGTACTTTTTCTTACGACATTCCATCTCAAAAAAGGCAGAAGGTGTATTGCTGCCGGAAGATGCTAACTTGGCCTCTCCTGGTTACAAACTGGCTGACCAGGTTTGCGGTCTCATTTATCAGGGTGATTTCGAAGACGCCGATAAGCTTATAGACCAAAACAAAGAGGCCGCAGCAAAGGATTCCCGGCTTTCTCAGTTGAGCGAGATTATCCGGGAGCATAAGGAGCTCCAGCAGCGCCGCCAGGCGGCTCGACAGACTGCGTATCAAAAGCAATTAAATAAGCTGGAGAAATTCCGGTCCAAAGCAGACTCTGCTGACGTTAATGACACTAACGATGCAAACAATTTAAATTCTGTCCTTGCGGCAATCGCCCAGGCAGTCGAACTCGCCGATGACCACCAGAAATCAGAGCTTTTGGCTATGCCTTACGTAACTCAAAGCTTGGATAAGGCGAAAACAAAATCGGCAGAATTCGAGGCCGAGGGCAACTGGCTTGATGCATATACTGAATGCTACTACTTCCTGAAAGCGATTGATAAAGACAATAAGCAATATTCAGAGCATGCCGACCAGGTTATAGATAAAGCCAATATTAAGGCCTCCTTAAACGACAGTCCTTGCGAGACTACTAAAGACCGTTACAATGGCGTTAAAAAAAGTATGTTTAAACGGGCGGTTGAAGCCCTCAACTTTAACTACGTCAGCATCGATATCGGCTATAGTCGAATGCTTATCAAAGGTATTGATAGATGCAAATTGCTGAGGGATGTAGCGAGATTATCATCTTCGGACGACTCGGACAACTCGGATAACGGGCCCGACAGCTATCGTCTTCCCAGCGACCCGGCAAAGCTTGGGGCCTGGTCGGCTGCAATGGATGCGTTGCTTGATGAAGTTAAGACCCTGCAGACAGGAATGAGCAAGGATAAGTTCCTTGATTTATTTGATAAGGTTCTTGAATTGAATAAGGCGACCGCTGAATTCCCGGAAACGATTCTGATAGCTCAGTTTGTAGAAGCGGCATTGTCCGCACTCGACCCTTATACCACGATGATTTGGCCCAAGCAGAAGCAGGATTTTGAAAAGATAATGACCAACGAGTTTACGGGCATCGGCATAGAAATCATCAGGCAGAATGGCTGGCTGACCGTTGCGTCCCTTCTGCCCGATACACCCGCCTATAAGTCAGGCCTTGATGCAGGTGATGTGATAGAAGCGGTGGACGGACAATCAACCAAAGATATGTCTCTTACCTGCGCGGTTCGGCAGATTACAGGTCCCGCCGGTACAGATGTAAAGCTGACAGTTAAAAGCGCCGGAGATGAAGAAAGACAAGATATTGTCATAACACGCGGCAAAATTACCGTCCCGACTATTCGAGGATGGAATCGGGCTCAGAACAGTGATTGGTCGCACATGCTGGACGAAGCAAACCGTATTGGATATGTACGTATTACGAACTTTTCTGAAAGGACAGCCAACGACCTGGAAGATTCACTTGATAAACTTGAGGCGGACGGCTTAAAAGGATTAATTCTGGATTTGAGGTTCAATACAGGCGGTCTTCTGAACAGTGCAATAGAGCTTACAGACAAGTTTGTCGGCACGGGATTAATTGTAAGCACAAGGCCGCGTTTTGGCGTGTGGAGTTATGCACATGCACAGCTGAAGAACACCCATCCGAATTATCCGCTTGCCGTGCTTATTAACGGTGATTCCGCCAGTGCTTCCGAGATTTTTGCCGGCGCTCTCCAGGACCCAATGCACAAACGGGCTGTTTTAGTGGGTCAAAGAACCCGCGGCAAAGGAAGTGTTCAGGGAATAACAAGTTATCCGGCGGGAGGCGCACAATTGAAGTATACGATGGCTTATTATCATTTACCTTCCGGCAAACGTGTCGATAAGCAGTCGGTGGAAAAAGAAGGCGGAAGTGATTGGGGTGTTGGTCCCGATGTTGAGGTCAAATTAACAATTGATGAACTACGGAAGATGCTGAAATTTCAAAGAGACAATGACGTCCTGGCCCAGGCCGACCATCAAAGCAGCCCCCAAACACTTAACAAACATAATATCGAAGAGACTCTTTCAACTGACCCGCAGTTAGCGATTGCTCTATTGGTCGTTAAGAGTAAACTTATTCAGGCGAATGCCCTGGTTCAGAATTGAGGATAATTCTGGAATGTCTTAGCTGAAAAGGTTAACGGATTTGACGAAAGCAGAAGATATAAACAAATTTGAAAAGCAAAGACGTCAAAAACTGGCTCGTCTTAAAGAATTGGGAATTGACCCCTATGGCGGCAGATACGATGACACCGAAGCCGCCGGCGATGTTAAACAAAGATTTACCGAAGATGACAAAACGCAGCGTGCCCGTTGTGCAGGCAGAATTACACTGCTAAGAGACATCGGCAAGCTGATTTTTATTACACTGCGGGACTGGAGCGGCACCATTCAGCTTGGCTTAAGCAAAAAGATGCTGGGCGAACAGTGGAAAGTTGCAAAGTTAATCGAGCCCGGCGACATCATCGGCGCAGAAGGACAGTTGGGCAAAACCAAAACCGGCGAAATTACTATATGGGCTGATAACATTACAGTTCTGGCCAAGTGTTTGTGCCAGCCGCCGGAGAAGTTCCACGGGCTTGCGGATGTTGACCAGCGTTATCGGCAAAGATATATCGATTTATGGGCCAACTCCGACCAAATGGAGAGATTCATAAAGCGAAGCGCCGTCATTTCAACAATAAGGGATTTTCTTAAAGACCGGGATTTTCTCGAAGTTGAGACGCCGATGATGCAAAGTATCGTCGGCGGCGCCGCAGCGAAGCCATTTATAACACATCATAACAGTCTGGATATGGATTTGTTCCTGCGGATTTCACCGGAGCTGTTCCTCAAGAGACTGCTGGTCGGCGGGATGGAAAAGGTATTTGAGATAAACCGTAACTTCAGGAACGAAGGGCTAAGCAGGCAGCACAACCCCGAATTTACGATGCTCGAATTGTATCAGGCGTACGCTGATTACAATGTTATGATGGATTTGACCGAAGAGCTCATTTCTTTATGTGTGGAAAAGTACTGCGATAGTATGCAGATTGAATTTGGTGATATGAAGATAGATTATTCTCAACCCTGGAGGCGGGTTAAATATTCCGAGCTTCTGAAAGAATACAGCGGCTGTGATATTTCAGACATCCGGACCCTCAGGCAGAAAGCAAAGAAGCTGGAACTTGATGAAGCCCGGATGGACGATATCGTAGTTGTCGACAAAGTTTTTGAAGCTACGGTTGAAGACAATCTTGTGAATCCTACGTTTGTAATCGATTACCCGGCCAAGCTGTGTCCTTTAACCAAACCCGGAAAAGATGACCCGCAATATGCCGAGCGATTCGAATTGTATATCGCAAAGATGGAACTTGCAAATGCCTATACGGAGTTGAACGACCCTGCTGTCCAGGAGGAAAATTTCCGGATTCAGCTTCGAGGGCAGGAAGATACGATGGCAACTATGGATGAGGATTTTATCACGGCTCTCAAGTATGCGATGCCCCCGGCTGGTGGATTAGGTATCGGGATTGACAGATTGATTATGGTCCTGACGGGAGCCCGGAGTATTCGTGATGTTGTTTTGTTTCCACTTCTAAAACCCAGGGATTAAAGTCGCAATAGTTAAGACCCGCTCAAAGTTGACGAACTGATAACGAACGGCTGGTATTATGTTGAAATTATTTTTATGTCTGCGGTATTTGCGCAAGAGAAAGATTGTTTTCTTAAGTATTATCGCAGTTGCTCTTTCAGTCGCCTTGTTGATAGTCGTTTCGAGTTTATTCAACAGTTTTATTGACGTTTTCGAGCAAAGTGCGGTTGAAACTATAGGCGATGTGGTTGTTGTTCCTCCGATTAGATTTTCAGGATACAAGGCATTTACTGAGCGGCTTCAGCAGAGAACCCCGGTTGAAGCAGCAACGGCTATACTTTCTGCCAATGGACTGCTGCACCTCGGCAAAGGTAATGTCAGGCCGGTAAGAATCTGGGGGATTGAACCGGCAGGGCGGGCAAGGGTAACGGCTTTTAAAGATTATTTGCTCAGACAAAAATCTTCTCTTCGGGAACCGTCTTTTGAACTTCCAGACTCTGATGAAGCTGCCGGAATATTTGCAGGAATTGGGGTCCTTGCTGAACCCGATGATAAAACTGATGAATATGACTTCGAAGCAGTCAAAAAAATGATTGGCACAAAAGTTGTCCTTACTACAGGAACTCTCTCGCAAATTCAGTACGATGATAATGAAGGGCCGAAAATAAGAACCAGGACACTGCCGTTTTCGATTGCGGATATTGTTTTCACAGGTGTTTATCACCTGGATAAGTTCGTGTATATGCCCATCGAAAAGTTACAGGCGCTTTCGTATCCGGGCCGAAAGGAGCCCATTGCCGAAGAGATTCAAATCAAGTTATCCGACGATGCACAAATGCAGGCTGCCCTGGCACAGATTAGGGGATTGTGGGCGGATTTCGCAGAAAAGCAGCTCGGCTGGGATGATGGACTTATAAGACAAACTACGATTACTACGGCTAAAGAGCTGCAAAGTATGTATGTTGCTGAGTTTCGTAAGCAGATGGGGATTTTGCTTTTAATCTTTGGGGTGATAAGTTTGAGCACGGTTGTTCTGATATTCTGCATATTCTATATGATAGTCGAGACAAGGCAGAGGGATATCGCAATAGTAAAAAGCTGCGGGGCAACGAATAATTCCGTGGCCTTTGTCTTCGTCGGTCTCGGCGGCTGTGTTGGATTAACCGGCTCGGCACTCGGAATGACACTGGGGTATATCGTAATAAGCAATATCAACACCATTGAGGAATGGCTCAGTGTGGTTTTCGGTCTTAAGCTCTGGAAGAGCAGTGTGTATATGTTCAGCAGGATTCCAAATCAGCTTGATTGGAGCTCAGCGATGACGATTGTATTTTTTGCTGTTTTGGCGGCGGCTGTAGGTGCATTGATACCGGCCGTTATCGCCGCAAAGACCAACCCCGTTGATATTTTAAGATATGAATAGAACATTACAAAATGTATAAATTTCTTTTGCCGCTTCGTTATATGTTTAAGAGACGCATCAGCTACCTTGCGTTAGTGGCGGTTGTGCTTTGCGTTTTTATAGTAGTGATAGTGATGACCGTAATGTCGGGTCTGGTGAGTGATTTCAAACAGAAAAATCACGATTTTACGGGTGATTGTGTTGTCGGTACAGAATCGCTGGTCGGCTTTCCGTACTACGAAGAATTTGTGAAGGTCCTTGAGGACCAGCCGTTTATTAACAGCGTCTCGACCGTGATAAAAAGTTACGCATTGATAAATCCAAGTGGCGGTTCGGAGCACAGAGGAGTTGAAGTTATCGGTATTGACCCGGTTCGACACAGTCGTACAACGGATTTTGGCCAGAGCCTGTATTTTAATCGGGATGATGTATCTTATGCTTTTGTTCCGTCTTATCAGCCAAATCTGCCGGGTTGTATTTTGGGGATAGACCTGGCTGCTGAGCGGGGCGTCTGGGGTGGGTATTCTCAGCAGGATGCTCCTTTCAAATTTGGTTTGTCTGTCAATTGCTTCCCACTTACTCCGAGTGGTGCGCTGGCTAAGGCAGGTTTGGATTTGGTCAATACGAAGACGTTTTATTACAGTGATAATTCTCAAAGCGGCTTAGCCCGGGTTGACAGCTCAACGATTTATCTGCCTTTCGAGCAGGCGCAATTGCTTTGTGGTATGGACAGCCCCATAAAAAGGACATCCTGGATTCATATCAAATTTAGCGAAGCTACGGACCTTTCGGACGGCTGTAGAAAAGTTAGTTCGATGTGGGATGAGTTTGCAAAAGAAAATAGTGAAAAGCCCGGGGCGGTTTTGCTGGCAAATGTGGCCGCTCGAAGCTGGAAAGAACACAGACGTGAGTTTATCGCTGCAATGGAAAAGGAACAGGCGATGATAACTGTGATGTTCATTCTTGTTGGAGTAACTACTTTTTTTATTGTGTTGGTTGTTTTCTATATGATTATCAGCCATAAGAGCAAAGACATCGGAGTATTGAGAAGTTTAGGCGTTTCAAGGTGTGATATTATCTGGTTGTTTTCAATTTATGCTTTTTTTATAGGCCTTTTAGGTTCTGCGGCAGGAGCGGTTTGCGGGTGGTTGTTTTTACGGAAGATTAACGAGATAGAGAGCTGGCTCTTCGAGCATTTCAGCTTTCAATTGTGGGACAGAACGATTTATGCTATAGGTGATATTCCAAATCGTTTGGATGCTGGCGTTCTGGCAGTGATTATTGCCGGGGCCGTTTTGGCCTGTCTTTTAGGAGCGTTTTTGCCGAGCATACAGGCGGCGAAAAAAGAACCCGTAGAAACTTTACAGGTGAACCAGTTATGAGCAGCTATGAAAGCATATTAAAAGCCGAAGGACTTTATAAAGCTTATCGGATGGGTGCAGCAAAAGTTGAGGTCCTCAAGGGAGTCAATCTAAACGTCAAAAGGGGGGAATTTGTTGCGATAGTGGGTGCCTCCGGCAGCGGAAAAAGCACCCTTTTGCATATCTTGGGAGCGTTGGATAAGCCGGATAAAGGAGCTGTGAGTTTCGATGGCCAGAACATAGATATGCTCAGCGAGCGCGAGCTGAACAAATTCCGCAACAAAAAAGTGGGCTTTGTTTTTCAGTTTTACCATTTATTAGACGAATTAGATGTACTGGAAAATGTTTTTCTGCCGAAGATGGCCTCGAAGGGTATATTGGCTTGGTTTGCGTCTCGAAGAGGAGCTAAAAGCCGAGCAAAAGAATTGCTTGTTCGGCTTGGCCTCGGCGAAAGGGCAGCCCATAAGCCGTATCAGCTTTCCGGCGGAGAAAGGCAGAGAGCATCTATCGCAAGAGCTTTGATGAATGAGCCGAGACTGCTTTTGGTGGATGAGCCGACAGGAAACCTTGACTCCGAGACAGGAAATGGTATCTTAACCGTTTTTGAAGAATTACACCGAGCGGGACAGACAATTGTAATGGTGACCCACGATGAAAGGATTGCCCAAAGGGCCGGTAGGATAATAACTTTAGAGGATGGTAGGATAGAGAACAAAGGCATCGAGGCCCGAGGTTGATGACGTTTTTTACTGAATACTCAGATACCTGGAGATAAAGAAATGAAAATTTGGCTTAATGGCGAACTTGTTGAACAAGAGAATGCTAAAATATCTGTTCTTGACCACGGCTTGCTTTACGGCGACGGCGTTTTCGAGGGCATCCGCGTTTACAACGGCAGCATATTTGAATTGGAAGCTCACATAAAACGCCTTTTTCAGTCGGCCAAGGCGATTCGGCTTGAAGTTTCAATGGATAAAGATGAGATTATCAAGGCGACAAAGAAAACAGTTGAGGCAAATAATGTCGTTGACGGCTATATTCGAATGGTGGTTACACGAGGGATTGGGACCCTGGGTTTGAATCCTTTTATTTGTGAAGATGCCAGCATATTTATTATTGCAGATAATATACAGCTTTATCCTGAGGAGCTTTATGAGAAGGGGATGAAGATAATCAGTGCAACGACGGTTCGCAATCATCCCTTGGCGATTCCTCCACAGGTGAAAAGCTTAAATTATCTAAATAACATTTTAGCTAAGATAGAGGCACTGGATAATGATGTGCCTGAAGCCATTATGTATAACCACGAAGGTTTCGTTGCCGAGGCGACCGGTGACAATGTGTTTATTGTAAAGGACGGGGTGATTTATACTCCTCCGGTACAAGCCGGCTTGCTTGGAGGGATAACGCGCGAAGTTGTTATCAAGCTGGCTAAAAAAGAAGACCTTGAGGTTATAGAGAGCAATCTGACGAGATTTGATTTGTATGTTTGCGATGAATTTTTCCTGACAGGGACTGCTGCGGAGGTCATTGGTATTGTAGAGATTGACAACAGGGTCATCGGCGACGGCAGGCCCGGGCCTATCACCAAGATGCTCAGAAAAAAATTCTTCGAGTATGCTCACGGCAAAAGCAAAAGCTGAACATATTTTATTCCTGTCTGGAATACGATGCTTCCGATTTCGAGTAACAGATTAATATGCGACTACCTTCTCATACCGACATAGCCGGTACTTTCGATTGTATAGATAATGACCTGGACAGGGTAAAGGACCTGCTGACTGAAGAAATGTCCGATTGCCCCGATGCGTCTGTCGGCGAGTTCGTCGGCTATTTCAACAGATATTGGGGTAAGATGCTGCGCCCGGCTTTGGTTTTGCTTTCGGCTTCTGCCTGCGGTCCGGTTGCAGATGAGCACATTCATCTCGCAGCTATAATGGAGCTGATTCACAATGCCACTTTGCTGCACGACGACGTCATAGATGAAGGGAAAATGCGCCGGGGGGCGCCTACGATAAATTCTCTCTGGGGTAACGAATCCGCCGTTCTGCTGGGAGATTTTTTGCTGAGCAAAGCTTTCAGAATGTGTGCGGCTCTGCCTCCTCATATAATTAGAAAAATTTCCGCCACGACCATACGTCTCTGCGAAGGTGAATTAAGGCAGATAATACAGAGGCAAAACTGGCGGTTGAGCGAGGACGAATATATCGAGATAATCACTGAAAAAAGTGCCGCACTTTTCAGCGTCTGCTGTGAGCTCGGTGCTCTTGTAGCCGGCAGCGGAAAAACAGATGTCAAGTCCCTGGCCTCTTTCGGCCTGAATACCGGTATCACATTTCAGATTACAGATGATTTGCTCGACATAATCGGAGATGAAAACAAAACAGGGAAAACGCTTGGCAGCGATGTAAGCAAAAACAAACTGACGCTGGCCTTGATACATCTGCTGAAAACTGTGGACGAAAAGAAAAGACAGTCCCTAAAGCGTAAGCTCAGCGCAGCGGAAGAAAACAAACAGACGCTGAAAAAAATGTTGGGCCGTTTCGGCAGTTTGGAATATGCACAAAAACGAGCGCGACATTTCGCAGCAAAAGCTGTCGAATCACTTGCCGGCTTAAAACAAAGTGGTGCTAAAGATGCCTTGATTCAGACAGCGGGACTTATAGCCGCCAGGGCAAAGACAGCATAGCGTATACTTTCGAATCGTCAAATTGCTGACGGCACACCCAGGCCGTTCGGGCGATTGTTATCTCAGGCCGGAACCCGTCAGCCGGCATCTTTCCTCAGCAATGGCCATCCCAAATTTCCTCCAATAAAAAAGTTGACATCTCCTGAAACCGGTGTTAGTTTTAAGCAAGAATAGTTTTGGTGCTGAGTTGTTTTTTTAATAACAACCACTTTTAGGGAGATAGAAAAATGAAGTACCATTTCAGCTTATCTGTATTTATTATTTTACTGGCTTTAAGCAGTGCATTGCAGGCCCAGGAAACTGCCGATTCTGAAACAAATGTTCGCTCTTTTCCCTATATTGCCGAGATTATAGGCGATGATGTTTATATCCGGTCCGGGCCGGGTACAAATTACTACGACTGCGGCAAACTCAAACAAGCTGACAGGGTAAAAGTAGTCGGGACACAGTACGGCTGGTCGCGTATCGTCCCGCCGGTAGGGAGCTTTTCCTGGATTTCAAAGCAGTATGTAGAAATTGACCCTGATGACCCGGCCAAAGGTGTCGTTACCGGCGATGCTGTTAGAGTTTATGCCGGCTCCGACCATGTTAAGCCCCTCTATTCAACTACATTACAGGGAAAACTCGACAGGCAGGACAAAGTGCAATTGCTCGGTGAGGAAAAGGGCGGTTATCATAAAATTGCACCGCCTGCATTCGCATATCTTTGGGTAAGTTCCAAATATACGAAGCCCATAGACCTTCCTGAAGCGACTTTACTAACCACTGAGAAAGAGGCCGAACCTCAGGAAAAGCCGCCGGCTGTTATCATCTCTGAAAAACCTGCTCCTGAAGAAAAACCTACTCTTGCAGAAAAACTACAGGAATATTACACTCTGCAGGAAAAGATTCGTCTCGAGCAGACAAAACCTTTGCAGGAGCAAAATTACATTGATATGAAGAAAGCTTTGCTTGCAATTGCCAATGACAAAAACGCCGGAAAAGCTGCCCGCTATGCTCAATTTTCTCTCGGACGCATCGAACGTTTTCAACTGGCTCTGAGCGTCGACAAATATCTTCAGCTTCAGGATAACAAACTTCAAAACATCAAAAAACAAATAGATGTAGCACGTAACACAAAATTAAATCAGACCCCGGACCTCGGTAAATTCGATGTAATAGGTATGTTACAAACTTCAGGCGTCTACAGCTCCGAAAAGCAGCAAAGACACTTCCGGCTCGTTGACAAATCCGGCAAAACCATCTGTTATGCTTTGCCCACCGGCACCGCAGAAGGAATGGATTTAGGTGTTTTTGTGGGAACAAGAGTCGGCCTGACAGGGAAAATCCTGCCACATCCGCAGACCTCCGGCGCACTCATCGAATTTGCGGATATACAAAAGCTGAACTAAGACAGTCTTCGCAGGCCAAACATAGCTTTACCGAAGTAGGACGAAGTCGAAGTATCTATTAAAAAATACTTCCCGAATTTATTCGGGATTCCACATATTTATTTGGAGGTTGTAACGATGGAAAAGATGACAAAACATTCCTTAACAACAATTATTACATTTGGGTTTATATTTCTTTGGACGGCAGATACAGGGGCGATTTTACAGGAACCTCAGAAGTTGGCGCGTGCGTATGAGGATTTAGAAAAACACTTTGGTAGTAATGCACCGAAAGATGAAGATTTGGTATTATTAACCAGGCGAACTACACATCCGGATGCTCAATGGTTTCCCGATGCAGGCCTGGGATTGTTTATGCACTTTAACCTCCCGAGTGTACATCCACGGGGCGGTAGTTCCTGGTCATGTTTTACACGCCAGGCCAATCCCGGCGCAAACAGCCATAGTCTTCAGGAGTTCTGGGATTTAGCTGACAACTGGAATCCTGAAAAATACGAGCCTGATAAATGGATGAAAGCAGCGAAGGCCGCCGGTTTCAAATACGCTGTCTTGACCGCCAAGACCCATGTTGGCTATGGCCTTTGGCCCAGCCAATACGGCCGGATGAGTACCAAGCAATATATGAACTCCCGTGACCTTCTCAGACCTTACGTCGAGGCCTGCCGTAAAAACGGGATAAAGGTGGGATTTTATTTCTCCGGGTTTGACTGGCATTTCGAGCGGGAATACATTAATTTTTTTCAATCCCGGGGCTCGCTTTTTTCCTTTGATTATTTTGGCAGGCCTGAAGAGTCCTCCGACAGAAAAGATGTTCTTTTCCTCAACTACAAACACGAGCTTGTGGAAAAGCTGCCTGAACGTCCCGAAGGATGGGCGGCACAGTTTGCGGAATTCTCACGGGGCCAGACCTTTGAAATACTCAATAACTACGGCCCTATTGACCTCTGGTGGTGGGACGGCGGAGGCGATGTAACCACGGAAGAAATTCGAAAAATTCAGCCTTCAATTGTCATAAATAATCGTGCCGGCGGCGGAGATTATGTCACCCCGGAAACCTTTGGCCAGTTTGATTACGATTACATCAAATACGCAAGAGAAAAGGGCTGGTGGATTGAGCTGTGCGAGATTTGGACACACGGCTCCTGGCATTACGACAACCAGAAAGAAAACGGACAAGCCAGAGGTGAACAATTGAACGATACCGGCTGGGTCTTGTATTTATTGGCGCTGTGCCGATGCTGGGACAGTAATTTACTCCTGAACGTCGGCCCTCGACCTGATGGACAGATGCCCCGGCAGTTTTATGAAAAATGTGCAGAAATGGCCGAATGGATGAAGCACAGCGGCGAATCCGTTTCCGGCATCACGGGTGGCGGACCATTTCCCGAAAGAAGTAATGTCCCGATTACCATCAGGAACAATACCTGGTATTTTCACCCCGATTATAGACGCCAAACCTGGGATAAGCCAATCGTTGTCCAGGAGGTCGGAAAACCTGTAACTGTTAAACTGCTGAGAACAGGTGCGCCTTTGAATTATTCCCACGTTAAAGGAACTCTGAAAATCCTTATACCGAAAGACATGCGGACCGACCTGACTGATGTAGTAGCCGTTCAGTTCTAACTCGATTAAACCCCACCTTTGTGGTGTGGGTCCCCATTTGTATATTTAACCCCCAATGTTGACATTGGGGGTTTTCTTTCTTTTGTTAGCCCCCTGACCGCAGGGGGTTTTATTTCGCCAGGTACATTTTTTTACCTTCGGTCATATAGTCCCAGACGCCTTTTTCCCAGAGGGCTACTCGTTTTTTCTCAAGGTCGGTGACGGCATAGGTTTTAGCTTTTCTGATAAGCTCGCCTAACTCTTCCATACGCTGGTCTGTGCCAAGATATTTCCATGCTATCTCTTCGACCTGATGCATGCCTTCGAGAGGTGAGGAGCCTTTGTAGTTGTCGTAATTGTGATAAATATCTTCGATTTTCAGATAGAACTTTTTCATCGGCTCAGAGGCTGCTCCAAAATAGCGTGAGAAAAATTCATTGAAAAGCTTATCGGTGTCTATCGACTTGTCATTCTGCATCTTAATCGATAAGTAAAAGTCAAGTTGGTCGCCGATACCGCAAAGGAATATTCCCCTTACGCCGTCTTTGTGAAACATTTTCAGTTGCTCAGCGAGTGAGTGGAAGCTAAATCCGGGGAAACAGTTCCAGCCAGCCGCCCGCTCATTGGGGAAACAATAATAGTTCCAAAGATATACAGGCCGGTCTTTGGGATTAACCCAGTCCTTAAATAGCTGCATATCGTTGCGTTTTACTTTGGGGTTCCAGTAGCTTCGTGAATGCAGGCAGGGGGTTATTATAACGTTTGGTTCGAGTTTGACTTTGTTGGGGTAGTGAGCGTATTTGGCATATGCAAGTGAGGAGATCCATTTGCCGGGATACGATTCGTGAATTTCTCTTGCAACTTTATTTACAAATTCATACCAGTAGTTGCTGTGTTGTCCGCTCGAAAAGAAATCACTGGCGATATTGGCATCGTCTTTGTATGCAGCTGTGCAGTTATCGCATTTGCAATAGCTTGAGTTGTCCATGGGGCACAGAACGAAGAAATCTCTCGGTCCTTTAGTAAGCTGGCCTTCGAAATTTTGGCCGTTGAAATAATCTCTTGCATCCTGAATCACCTGCTCAATCAACGCCTCATTAGTATAACAAAGCTGTGAACCATCCTTCGAGAAGTATTCCGGATGAGTCTCATCGAATCTTTCATGATAACCATAAAAAGAGTGACAGGCGTATTTGTTTACGCCGCCGCTGCGAAGTCTTCGATGATAGAGTTGCTTTTGGTCAACCGTCGCATCGTTCCATTGGTTGGCAAGAATCGGTCCGCCTTCACTTCTGCGGGGCCCTCGTCCAAGGCCTTCCTCCCACTGGCGATATTCCATATCAGGCTTGCGCCTAATGTCAAAACCTTTTATAGTAAGCGTCTTTCGGCTTGGAAAAACAACGTTAAGCTCGGTAGGTCCATACCACCGGACATCGCAAAAGCGTTCGAGGAAATCATAAGTTGCGTAACAGGTGCCCTGGCCATCAAAAATATCCGGAAGCGTAACTATTTTTTCTTTAGTATTATCTGAGCCGGTAACGGCGGCATAGTCAATTGTATGGCGTTTGAAGTTTTGTGTTTGCAGTTCATCATGGCCGATTAGGATAATTGTTTCCGGCAGGAAGCGGATAAGGTATTCTTGTGAGTTGAAGTTATCCGATTTGAGGCCGAGTTCTTTAGTAACCTCACTTTCGCCGACAAGGATGCGATTACCCTGGACAGTTTCGTTATCACCCTTGATTGGCAAAGATGCACTGGTAATTTTCTCAATATGATACTGCAGCTCAACAGCAGCAAGGTTCGCCGCTATTGTAGGTTCTTCAGCGATCACAATTACGGCATTTGCCTGGCCATCTTTAACTAAAGTTATTTCTCCTGAATCCGCACAGGCGTTTACAAAAGAAATAACTAATACAAAAAAGATAGCCGAATAGATTCTGATTTTCATTTTTCCATCACTCCTTAATCTGGAATAATTGTGGATAACATAAAAGATTCTTGCTCCTACAACGCCTGCGATCAGAGCATACATAGCGACGTTTGTTATATGGTCAGGGTCCTGGCCTGTTCTGCGGGCAAGGGCTCTTACAACTAAAACCGCCTGGGTAGTCAACTTTTGTACAAGCAACCGTTGCCCGGTAAATCTTGGCTTTAAGTGCCTTAATTAATATTATAGAACTTTCGTTTGGTCATTATAGTTTTACATTTTTCCGCAAACGCATCAAGGCCTGCACATATTCATCCGGAATCAAGCCTTCTTTATTCGGCGGAACATCCAGCAGCAAATTCGCTCCTCTGTCGATACACCCTCCAAGAATCCCTGCCAACGTTTCATCTGACCTTGGCGGGTCCGGCGGTTGATGATACCAGTTTTTACCGATTGGGTCACACACCTCAGCGGGCACATAATAATCCCTGCCCTTTATTCGCCGCCACTTCTGGTGCCCGCTTGCCGGAGGCAGTCCACGCTCTATCGCAATCAAATCCGACGGCCAGGCATAAGCAACATCATAGTTCTCGCTGCTTGTTGGCGTACCGCTGTTCATCATCGTGATACTATCGGGCTGCAGCCGGCCTATATGATTATATATAAACGTTCGATAGCCCCACCCTAATTCACCGGGCAGATCAATCCACATCTCACCGATAGGTCCATACCGCTCGATTATCTCTGTCAACTGCGAGGTCATAAAAGTCTGATACACCGAGGTCGTATGAGGAGGCAAATCATCACCCTGGGTCTTGGGTGTGCCGCCCATAAAACCGATATTCGACATATCCCTCGTCTGGCTGCCAAAGAGATGATGGCTGTCCATCGAACAGTAGTATATCCCAGACATAATCCCTTTCTTTCGGCAGGTCTTCACAAATTTGTCAACCACGTCCGTTTTATTCGTGCAATTTGCGACTGTATAATCTGTATAGTCACTGGGCCAAAGGCAATGGCCGTTTTCCGATTTCGCTGTCAAAACCGCGTACTTCATTCCGGCGTCGCACAATACGCTTATCCACTGCTCAATATCAATATTTTTGGGTGAATATACATTCAGCGGCGCCTGCCCACGTGGATATTGGCCTCTCTTGCCAAACGTGCTCATTCCATAACAGATGAACATTCCGTATTTTAGTGCCTCCCATTGTTTCAGCCGCTGCACGGTGAGGCGTTGAGAACCCTGTTTCATTGCAGCTTTGCCTGATTCGGACTTGTGACCTTGGCGGCAACCGCTGAAACCAGCAGCAGCGACAATCGCTGTCCGGCCGGTCTTCTTTAGAAATTCTCTTCTGCTTACTGCCATTTCAATATCTCCTTTCAAATTTTCCTGAATTCATCCTTTGTCCTGTCCAAACCGGCCGATCCGTCAGCTTGAATATTATAACCATTAACTAATATTTGTTCAAGTCCACCATTAGGGCATCTTCGTTATTATTATTTATATATTCCCACCAAAGCTGTACTGCCATGATGTATGTCTGCAGCCAAAATATTTTAGCGTTTTGTTCTTAACATCACCGCACCAAGGCCGAGCAGTAAGAGCGTGGAGGGTTCCAGAATGACTTTTCACTTCCCCAACAGCCAGTAGTTGGTAAATATTCCCAAATCATTTGCATCAACTGAATCGGAGAAATCCAAATCCACGCCGTTGCAGTCGTTTACGTCGCCACAATTTATATTCCCCCAGTGGTTGGCAAAGTATGAATAGTCAATGAAATCTACCCCATCGGGACATAAAAAATCACCCAGAGGATAAAATTCCCAAGTCAGCTTTGGATAGTTTATCCCGTCGATGCACATCCGCCATATATCTTGCACCCCATTATCGCTTTCTCCCACAAAGTCCCAGCCCGCTGATGTAAACACAATGGCCATCTGCATCACAGCTGTTGTCAACCCTACCCCACCATCACTGAGTGCACAGTCACTGGTCTGAACGTCCCAGAATGAGTTGGTAACCGTACCCCCTGAATTGATTCCCACGAGACCGCCAACATTACTGTCGGCTACAACCTTACCGGTGGAATAGCAGTTGGAAATCCCGCCATTGCTGTTTTCTCCCACTAGACCACCAACTTCATCATATCCCTCTGCACTGCTGGTGGCGTAGCAATTTGTAATGCTGCCAGAATTCCTTCCAGCGAGCCCCCCGACATACTTAAATCCCGAAACGCTCCCACCATCGGCATAGCAACCGGATATACTTCCGTGTTTTAACCAACCTGCCAGCGAACCAACGAAATTTTCTAATCCCTGCTGATAAGCCAGTTCGATTTCTTCGGCAGATAAGGCACAGTTATAGATCGCAACGTCATCGATTTTCCCGTCAAGATGGAAATCAGATGACACACCATTCCGACTAAATCTTCCGATACTGACCTTATCATCGTCGTAACCACCGACAAAATCAATAGTATCTGGTGAGCATGTTCGACTATTATCTAACTGACCATTGATATATATTGCTTGGGATGTTCCATCTCTTACTGCTACAACATGATACCATGTATTCTTATCTAAAACAGCAAGTGAATCTAAGACCTCGTCGGGATTTGTTGTGGTAGTCATAGAGAAATGGAACTTCCCACTTTCGTTACGCCTAGTTATTGAATAACCTAACTCATTAGGAGAAAAATCACTGCTGGCGTGATTAAGATCTAAGATAAATTCTGATTCGGAACTCGGATCTGTACTAAAATAAACCCAAGCTGAAAGAGTAAAATCATATTGGGGTAGCCATATGGGATTATTATCTGGTAGTGCAATATAATCATCCACTCCGTCAAACTCCAATGCGCCACCAGTTTTACCTGTTGTCCAGACCGGGACGTTCACAAGTGTGCCGTGATTTTCATCGTATGAATCGTATGCTATTGTCCCGCTGCCTTCGTCAAACTCCCACCAGCTGACTAGTCCGTCAAGCAAGTAAACGTCACCTCCCGAGAGATTAGGTTCCAGCAAGCCCAGGTCTTTGATTTCTGCATTGTGACCGTTAACCACTCCGAAAACTCCTATGTAATCTGTTCCCTCTGATAAGTAAGTAAAGTTTGAAATTGTATGACCCTTGCCATCAAATACCCCCATAAATGGATTACCCTCACTTCCGATGATATTAAACTGCGTACCCGTATAGTAGCTCAGGTCAATATCGGCCATAAGCTTAAAATGTTTTTCCTGGTCACTCGGAGTAGCCCCGATGGCACTCATCTGAGCCGCCGTATAAATCAGATATGGGTCTTCTGCTGTACCGCTGCCGCCGCCATATCCCGGTGGGAACCGATTGCCGAAGTCAATATCTTCAACCACCTCATTGTAACTAAGGCTTACCAAGTGCGTCCCGTCGCCGCCAGGGAAGGTCTGCTGCCACTCAGGCTGGTTCACCTCCGCTACAGTGTAGCTTCCGGGCGCAAGTTCGGTGAATGCGTAATCCCCATTTGCATCCGTTAGGCCGTACTGCTCACCGTTATCCCACACGCCGTTTTCGTTCTCATCGATGTAGATTTTCCAGCCTTGCAGGCGAGGCTCGCCCTCATCCTGTATGCCGTTACCATTCATATCGTGAAACTTGCTGCCATAGATCTCACCTGAGTCACTGCCGGTAACGTTAATCGTATAGTCTTCCACCTCACCATACGTTGTGTCGCCACAAGGGTCGAGTGTCCCTGTCCACTTGATGCGAACCCGCATTCGGATATCGCCAAGACTGGCGCCGCCTGGCGGTGTAATAGTTCCCGTGAAAGTCTCCGGACCGCCGCTCATCGCAAAAAACTCGCCTGCATCACCGAAATCACCATCCTGGTTCCAGTCAACCCATATCTGCACTGGTCACCATCGTCATACCAATTGCCGTCAGTAACTGTAATCGGATAGCTTTGGCCGATGGCCATCGATGTTGACAGCGATGTATAATCTGAATAACCACCCTGACAGCCGGTTCCCGTGTTGCTTATATTCCCGACAGTAACACTGTCGATATTCAGATTCCCTTGAATATTATCGTTACATCCGCCCGAAGCGCTGCAATACTGCCCCAACGCCGACGAGCCAAAAAGGCAGATAAAAAGCACTAAAAAGACCGCCCCTGTCAATTTACACCCATCATCACGGCTAATCACGCCGATTTCCTTGCTTGTACTAACTCCCTGCTCCCCTGAAAAGACAAAACTTTTGCCTAAATTAGCCATTTTTCTGGGATTTCCCATTTACACGCTTAAAAAACATAATTTTCTCCGTATGACAGCAGCAATCTTGCCAGAGTTACCTTGAATAATCAAGAATTTTCCTCCTTCTCAACATCACCGCACCATTCTAACAATTGCCTGTCATAATTCAACGGATAGTTCAGCAGTTTTTCCCCAACATCACCGCAGCGAGGCCGAGCAGTAAGAGCGTGGATGGTATAAAAGAGGCAGGCGTAATACTTACAGTTAACTTGGTTATAGTTGGATTTGCTTTAAGCTATTTACCAGCCAGCCAGTTATTAGCAAAGTAAGATCCTTCTTCTTTCAAAAAATCAACTTACATTACTTTACTCTACTGGCAATACGCAGGTGTACAGCCCTGTCCTGATTTGAACTTGTTAAAGCAATCGATAACATCACCGAATGTCTCAAATCCGTCCATATTGACGTCGCCTTCGCCGTTACTGGTGCTGTCTTTGAAGTAGCTAAACGTATCAACAACATCGCCAAATGTCACAAATCCGTCGCCGTTGACATCGCCGCATCTCCAGCAAAGAGCGCACCAGCTATCAGGTTCGCTCCAGGTATTTGACCAAACATCCAGTTGTGCCGGGGTCAGGTTGCCACAAGGTTGCGAAACCGCGTACTCGTAAGCTCCCATATCCACCGTACCATTGACAATACGAGGATTGCCGTCGAGGTCATTTACTTCCGAAACGGCTGCGTTGTCGCCCGCGTCAATGCACAGCGAGCCGAGCGACAGCCGCAAATTGTCATCTTCGGTGCCCACAATGTCATCGGGCCCGTCGGCGTCCTTGAACAGTGGGTCGTCGTCGATATTACCTCCGCCATCTGTGCCGAATGATGAATCCCAGGCGCCACTGCCACCGCTGGCTTCGATATCACTGTTACTTATCGTCGGAGTGCTGCTGTCGTTAAACATCTCAGGACCAGATATGCCTGCTGAATTACCCCAGAGGATGCAGTTGGTCACTATCGGGAAGCTGCCATTATTGCAGATCCCCCCGCCGTAGTCGCCCGCCGAGTTGCCGCTGAAGGTGCAGTTGGTCACCGTTGAGCTGGAATTGTCGTCGTTGCACATCGCGCCACCGTAGTTTGCCTGGTTGCCTCTGAACATGCAGTTCGTTACTGTCGGCCTGCCGGAATAGTTATACATTCCACCACCGGAGTGGTGTGGAGGGCTGCCGTCAGCATTGCCGGCCATGATGGTGAAGCCGTCGAGAATAGCGTTTGGTTCGGTTCCACTACCCGTAACAACGTTGTAGCTGTTCTCATCATTATTGGCGAAGTCCACCCCATCGTCTTCATTAAGGTCGCCGCTGAGAATGCTTGGATATCGATTCGGGTCGCGGTCTGTTAAATCGCCTCCGCCTGTTGGAAAACCACCATAAATGGCCACGCCATTGATAAGGGAAAATGTATCTGTTCGCAAACCCGTTCCGGTTGGCTCAGCCGTATCTTCATCCGGCCGGTAAGTACCTTCGGCTACGAAAATCGTATCGCCATGGTTAGCCCTAGCCAAGCCATCAGCCAGATACTTATGGGCCGTAGCCCAGAACAGCCCATCACCACCTGGTGGGGCTGAGGCATCGACGTAAATTTCATTTCCATTTCCAATATTGAGACTACCTCCGTCGATGTTCCACGACGCCGCCTGAACATTTACGCTCAATATCAAAACAACAATTTCCGTAATTATCCCCCAGTTTTTAAGATTTGTTTTTTTGCCCATTTCCCTTCCTCCTTCGTATCTTGGCCGGAATTACAGCGACACAGGGAATATATGCACTTGTTCTGTAGGGGGAGACGGAGGCGTTGCTGGAGAAGTCTTCGAATCGCTCCTCCTTATATAAAGATTAGTATATCCAAGAGAGGAAAAAAGTCAAAGAAAAAATAGGTTTTTTTTAGCTTTTTTAGATAGCTACCAAGTAAGAAAAAATCGGGCAAATCATTGCCTATTTAGCCAGTATGAGATAGAATACAGGCTATGGAAAAGCTCGAAATCAAGCAGATTGCTTTTTTGAACAGAATATGGAGTTACTATGGCCAGAAAAAGACCCGATGAATGGATTACTCAACTCAATATCACAAACCGATTAAACGAGATTGCGGATATTGAGAGCAAAACTGATAGAAGAAGGATAATAGATGAATTACGCAAGTGGACGCACGACTTTTGGTATCAAAAATTCAAAATGATAAGGAAGACACTGAGAAGCAAAGACTCTTTTGAGAACAAATGCCACAAAATCCAAAGTATCTTAGATTGTCCCAAAAATTGGTTTGAAAACTTAATGTAACTACCTTATCAAGGGCAAGCTGAAATAGTTTACTTCAACGTTTCCTTCTCACCATCACCGCACCGAGGCCAAGCAGAAGTAGGTTCTATAGTCTCAATTATTCCCAACAACTGCCATATTCATCGAGTCCGCATGTCATCCATTCAGATGCAAATACCGCGAAATCTATTATGTTAACTTTACAGTCATCATTAGCATCCATTTGTGGCGGGTTTACACAAGCTCCTCTTGTAATAAGAAGGTCATAATCTCCTCTCTGGGCATTGATACTGTCTGAAATTGTTGGATAATGATAGGTATTTACAGGGTTTAGAATGCTAACAAAAGATAACATTTTCAGCGGCTGACATATTAAGTGTCAATACAACAGATGTCTCGCTATATGGTTCATTAGTCTCCGGAGGTTTCCATGTTAAACAATCGTAAATCTACTGTTCTGTTAGAACATCATCTCAAACAGTTAAAGTTGCCAACGATACTTAAACCCACATAATCATTCAGTGGCAGAAAAAGCACTATGAAAGTGCATAATCCCTGAAGGAACTCTGTCGCAAAAAGACAAGGCAAGAAAATTCTCCTGCGGGACGCCTTCATGTTTCAGCGAATCGGGACTTCTAAAGCCAAAGCGTTCATAAAAGTTGGGATCTCCAACAAGGACATACCCTTCGGCCCCTAAGTCTTTCAACAAATCAATCCCTTCATTAATAAGCCTTTTCCCAATACCTTGTTTCTGGTAATCCGGCAACACAGAGATCGGCCCCAGCCCATACCAATTCTCACTTCCATCGGAAAAAGTAACGGGGGAAAAGGCAATGTGTCCAACCACTTGCTCATCAACTTCTGCGACAAGTGAAACGGTCAGCGCATTGGCTGTTCGCAAAGCATTGATAATAAATTGCTCCGTATTGTTGCTATACGGATGATTTTCAAATGCTGCCTTCGTTATGTCAGATATGACTTCAATATCTGACTGTTTTTCTTTACGTATATTCATCTGAGATTTCCCATTTAAACTTTTACAAAACATAATTTTCTCCGTATGACAGCAATAATCTTACCAAAATCACCTTGAACTGTCAAGAATTTTCTCCTTCTCACCATCACCGCACCGAGGCCGAGCAGTAAGAGTGTGGATGGTTCGGGAATAACTTCAACAAATGTAACTTCTTACCAATGTTTTTAATGCTCTTTTCTATTATATCAGCAAGAAGACCACAAACTCTGCAAATCATTTGCTACAAGATACTAGGATAAACTATTATTTCTTAAGAGCCTCCAAAGGCCATGACGTGCTTCGCCGTGCGCAGATAGATGTTTCCATCCACGAGTGCCGGGGTCGCATTGATGCGTTCGCCAAGCTTATTGCGTGACAGGACTTCGAGCCTATCGCCGGCCTGGACGATGAACACCATGCCTTCTCAACTGTTTTATCCTAACTAAATCATATATTTGATTTTTGTGGATTAGGAAATACTGGACTATCAAATCGGGCGTTAATAAAGATCTGCTCCATCTTTTTAATCATTTCGGGATATTCCGTGGCCCGGTCGTTGGTTTCGCCGATATCCGATTCGAGATCATAGAGCTGTGTCGGCTTATCCGGATGTTCCCGATAGGCCTTATATTTCCCCATACGTACCGCTTGGCTTAGCTGGTGTTCCCAGTAGAGATAGGCATGCGGCTTTTGCGTTTCCCCCAGAAGCGTGGGCAAAATGGAAATACCATCGAGATTGTTGGGCGGCTTAACATCGGCCAACTGGGCTGCAGTGGGTAGAAAATCCCAAAAGGCCCAAATATGGTCATTGACCGAATCGGATCTGATTTTGCCCGGCCAGCGAACGATAGCCGGTACCCTGATTCCACCCTCATACAGACCGAACTTCGCCCCGCGAAACGGGCCGCGGTTTTTCAGAAAGGGGTCGTCTTCATTGAATTGGCTTGAATCACCGAAATAGCCGGTGCAACTGTAACCATTGTCACTAAGGAAGAACACGATGGTATTCTCATCCAGACCGGATTTCTTAAGCTGCAACATGATTTTTCCCACTTCCCTGTCCAACCGGGTAATCATCGTTGCCCATAGCTTGTGTTTCAGGCTTGGCCAGTTATCCTTATTGGCATACGGTTCTAGTTGGCAATCAACCAACGGGCCGTGCGGCAGGGTGTAAGGAAGATAGAGGAAGAAGGGATTACCCTGGTTTTGGCGAATAAACTGCAGGGCCTCAGTGGTAAACCGATTGGTGATGTAGACCGCCTTGTCCGGATTTTTCACACCTCCAGGTATGTAGCTACCGTCCTGTCTATAACGGTTGTTAAATTCCGCTTTAGCCTGGTTGGTTTCCCTGAAAGGTGTGCCGTCGAAGTGTAACATCGCCTTCATGTCGTACCCAATATTTTCTTCCAGGACGACTTTTTCATCATTTCTCCAGACAAACTCGGGGTAGTAACTGAAGGCTCTACTCTATTTATAAAAACCAAAGGCGTAACCAAAGCCCTGTTGATAGGGGACACCCGACGTGCCGGGATCGCCCATCGCCCATTTGCCCATCATGGCAGTGGTATAACCGGCCTGTTGGAGTACCTCGGCCACGGTGACATCTTCCGGCGCGAGCGGTACCCTGCCTCCACAGTTATCCCGAATCCGGGCGTGGCCTAAATGTAAGCCTGTCATTAGGCTACACCGGGCCGGAGCACAGACGCAGGCTCCGGCATAGGCTTGGGTAAAACGCATCCCTTCCCGGGCAAGCTGATCGATATGGGGCGTCTGAATCTGTTTTTGTCCATAGCAGCCCAAATCGGCATAACCCATGTCGTCCGCTAAAATTAATACAATATTGGGTTGACGGGCTGGCTTCTCTTGGCCGAACACCAGCGGGGGGATCGTTAGGGCAGCAGCTCCTCGGCCGACATGTTTGATAAAAGTACGCCGGTTAATATTTCGAGCTTTCATCTAATCCCTCTAATATTAAACACCGAACTCTGCCACTTAGCTTGATGTTTTTAATAGAATAACAATTTCTCATATCATTAACTGGGATTTCCTATATAACATTGTATATCCTTGCTCAGCTACGCCATCAAGCCTCGTTTCAAATAGAATACCAAGTCTATCTTGAAAAGTCAAGTTTTTTCGCAGATTGACTGGC
Source organism: Planctomycetota bacterium (assembly GCA_042576845.1). GTDB lineage: Bacteria > Planctomycetota > Phycisphaerae > Sedimentisphaerales > Anaerobacaceae > JBHPEQ01. The sequence continues at coordinate 1,675 of JBHPEQ010000019.1, read as the reverse complement.
AAAGGGATTTTAACTCAAATAAAGTCAGATCTCCACATTCTGTGTGCCACATAATATGTCTCTTAGATGTTCACTTACTGTCATTTTCAACCACTTTGGAATCGACCCGTTTTCTTTTCGTAGGCGGCGATTCGCCTTTTCGTTTTTGTTCGCCAAATGCCCTCTTCCTGCCAAGGGAGTAAAAGAAATAGCAGATGAGCCAAATAAAAACCGCAAATGGTAAAATCCTTAGCAATATACGCATCTCTGTTTCTTTCAAACTTTCAGCGTTTACTTTACAATATCGACATAGGCTTGATCATCATTAGTAAGTTATTTTCATATAACTATTTGCCCATTATCAATCAACCATTTTAGGGATTCACAGATAGCCTCTATTGAAGAATACTTTGGCTTATACCGCAATAACCTCTTAGCCCTGTCAATACTACAATTGGGACTATGTGCGATATGATCGTAAGTTACAAGTGCATCATCGTCGCTAACCTGGGTTTTCCATTCTCCGAAAGGTTTAAATGACAAATTTGCCTCTTTGCCAAACCATCGTGCCAGTTTATCTGCATAACCTCGAAGTGTTAATGCCTTTTCTGATACAACATGAAATTCCTGGCCTTTTGCTTTTTCGGGGCTCAGAACGGCTTTAATAAAAGCCTGTGCCACATCTTCAGCATGAACATGATGGAGCGTCTCCATTCCGAAATTAGGCATGACCAGTTCTTCACCATGTGCCAATTTTACAAAAACTTCTGTATTCAAGTTCCCCAAAGGGTTAATCGGACACCATCCAGGACCTACGATATGGCCTGGATGCAGCACTGTTACGGCAGTGCCTTCATTTTCTGATTGACTCAATAAATATTCTGTAATTGCTGCTTTTTGTATTCCATATTCACCAAACGGTTTCTTAGACTGATCTTCTGTGGTTGGGACCTCCTCGCTATAGCCATGAACCCATATCGTACCGCAATGCAAAAACTGTTTTATTTTGGCTTTTAGAGGTTCATAAAGTTTTTGAGCACTATCCAGTGTAAAACAAATCATATCGATAACCACATCAGGTTCAAATTCCAGAATCCTCTCTGCAAAACTGCTGCTCTTTCCATCTATTTCACGATCTATGGTTACCTGATGCACTGTATCCCATGCTTTGTGTTCCTGATAAGGCTTCCTCTTTCGCCGGCTCAAAGATGTTACATCAAAACCTGCTTCGATAAGCCCTGGCACCATATATGTACCAACATGTCCCGTACCACCAATGACTAATACTTTCATGTTATTCTCAAATAAAATCTAATCTTAATTGTCTTTCGGCTCATATGCATCACATACAAACCCGTCTTGGCCTTGCTGATCCGAACGTGTCAAATTACATAAAATCTCTTCTTCACCAGAAAGCCCGTTCTTTTTGCAGGTAATACATAAATCCGGTTTTGAAATTAAATCCGGATTAATCTCAGTCCCATCATCGTCAAAATATTTAGGTAAATGTTCAATCATTTACTATTCCTATTTTATTGGCCAGCTGCCGTGGGCGTATTTATTTTGTTAATCATTCTAAATCAGTGAAGGCATTATGAGGGGCCTGATCCCAAATTTTACGAACATCAAGCAGTCTGGGTTTAAGGGAAACCTCGCGGGTCCCGGCTGCTGCCGTTTCGCTCAGTCGGTCCCGCCC